>DATKUC010000085.1:0-6827 GCA_035530835.1 Spirochaetia bacterium | reverse complement strand
AACGTGCGGAATTGGTTTGTACAAGAACGGTAAAACGTGCGAATATTGATAATCGCCGTCACTGCTGGTACAATCGCGGAAAAGCATGGAAACTCGCATAAATAAAGTCTATTTCCTTGTTCCTGTTGTGTATTTACTCGTAATATTCCTGCTGCTCATGCTCCAATTTGCCGGAGGGAAGCTGTTTCAGACCAGCTCGGGGCAAATCAGAGTGCAGGGCAGCCTGTCGGTAGGTGGTCCCGGCAACGGCTCGTCGATCTCGAACCTCACCGTGGAGTTCAAAGGACTCCGTTTTGCATTCAATTCCGACAACGGAATTGTAGTGGATCAGCGGTCCGGCAAAGAGAACACCCTCCACATAACCGGCTACAACAGCATACAGAACGGCTTCGAGGTCCTCTTCAATCAGGGTGCAAAACTCACATTCATGTCCACCGGCAAGTCGGGGGACGGGCTGCAGGTCGAGCCGATTTTGCCGCAATCTTTCGCGCCGATCTCTTCAATCACGCTTCCGTTCGGTTTGCAGAATGCGACAATTACAAAACCCGATCGCAATATTCCGGTGTTTTCAGTAACGGTCGGAACCGAGCAGTATCTGCTGACACTTCCATCGAGAAGCAACATAACGCCGGAAAAGAACCGTCTCATTCTCGCGAGCGGGAACGAGACGCCCATCATACGGTACATCGTCGCGCCACCTTCGACGAAAGACTTCTTCACACTGTGGTTCCAGAGCCAGGATCTGAAGGTCTCAGAGACTGAGTACAACACGGCAATCCAGAACTACATTAACGTCGCGTACCAGGGGTGGGTCACCAAGCGCTACGATCCGGCAACCGGAACCTGGAGCAATCGCGACGGCACGCACGCATTCAGCGAAGCGATATTGACCGCCTACCTTGCCGAAGCGTGGAAAAGGGACGACTACGTACGTGCCTACACCGAGATGCGAACGGCGGCCGACAAACACCCGGCGGATGTAAGCTACCTGAGCTCGGTATTTCTGGGAAACCTTACAGAGATGAATCAGAAGCTGATTGTGTCGGATCAGCAGGAGAGCGCACGCCTTGCAAAGCTCGTCGGCCAGGGCGACATCCAGGTGTTTCGCACTCCACATGCAATCCGCTTCGCGGCCGACCGCGGTACGCAGGAGCTGTACAACAGTCTGCTGCAGTTCGCGGCAAAAGTGGACCTTACCAACGTTGACGTGATAACCGCGCTGGGACTGGCGCAGAATGCGCTCGACGCATCCCAGCTCTCCCCGGACGCCGGATCGGCAACGTCCCGATTCCTGGATCTGATCAACACGGTCGTCATCCCCAACATCGTGAAGACCGACCAGGGATTCTTCGTGCAGGAGAGCACGGGCCACATCGAACTCTACTATTCGATCATGGCGGGCAGATTGCTCATGAACGTAGGGCAGGTGCGACAGGACCAGAGACTCCTGCTCATGGGAAGAAACCTGGTGCTCTCGGCACTTGATTTCGCTGACGATCAGGGTTTTCTCCCTCAGGTGCTCGTCGTGGACAATGGCACCGTCAAGGAATCGCAAGGCAACGTGGGACCGGAGGATATCTACCCGCTCATAACCACGAATCCCTATTATCCGCGTGAGATATCACTCTTCAACCAGGCAGGTCAGGGCACCTGGTTGTGGACGATCATGGGAATCAAGAGCGAAACCTTCACGCAGAAGCAGTGGAATCTGCAGCTGACCTATCAGCCAAATCGGACTCAGTATCTGCTGTTCGAAGGAGTTCCATCATTCCAGGAGATGAAACTGTTCGGCTTCGACGGGCCGTGGCGCGATGATCCGCAATTCGAGTCATACAGCAAGGGGAGATACTATCTGCCGTCAACCAGGACGCTCATGATCAAGTATCTTGACGACACACCGGATCATTCGATCGAAATCGACTTCTAGCTGGAGAGCAGATGGAACCCGATTTTTCGCGACTTGCAAATGGCGCGGACTTCTACTTTGTCCGCCATGGCGAGAGTGAAGGGAATCGTGACAACATCATTCAGGGACACCAGGACGCTCCGCTGTCCGAAAGAGGAAGAGCCCAGGCGGAAGCCGTAGGAAAGTGGTTTACCGGGAGATCGGTCGACTCGGTCTTCGCATCGCCACTTCAACGGGCATTCGAGACGGCATCGATCATGTCCCGCACGGGCGCTCTTCCCGCGCCGATGGCCGACGCGACCATCAAGGAGCTCGATACCGGAATATTCTCCGGACTTTCCACCACGGTGATCCAGGAACGGTTTCCCGAGGAGTGGGAGCGGTTTCAAAGCGAAAGCTGGGAGGGAGTTCCTGAGGCAGAGTCGGTCGCAAGTCTTCGCGTACGGGCAATCGAACACTGGAACTCGCTGATTGAACGCGCCCTTGAGGGCCATCGCACTACCCTGAGTGTCACTCACGGCGGAATGGTGCAATGGCTCATCAAGGTGACAGCGGGCACGGCCAGCTGGATGCCGCTGTTTTCGGCGTCAAACTGCGGCATCTTCCACTTTGTCGTGCGTCCGATTCCCGGCAAAGGCATAAGCTACTTTCGCGAGTGGCGACTCATCAATCACACAGTCTACTGAGCAGAACTACTTGCGTTCGGAATCCATTACAGAGTGAAATACTTCGAGCCACCTGCTGTATGCTGCAGCGTACGCGGCACTCTCCTTCTGGTTCGGCTCAACCACTTCACGGCGGGCAAGGCCGCGAAATGCCTGCTCACGATCGGCGAACACTCCGGTACCCAGCCCCGCCCCTCGTGCAGCTCCTTCCGAACCGTCGGTGCTGTACAACTCGACTGTCGTGTTGCTGACTGTGGCGAACGCCTGGGCGAACAGGGGACTGAGAAACATGTTTGCGTAACCTGCGCGAACCGCGTCAATGGAAAGTCCCATGTCCCGCATGATGGCCAGGCCGTAGTTGAGCGCGAAAACGATGCCCTCCTGTCCCGCGCGCAACAAGTGTGAACGTCCATGGATATTGAAATTGATGCCGTGGAACGAGGCACCCGGATCGGCATTTTCGAGCGTGCGTTCCGCGCCGTTCCCGAACGGAAGTACCACTACGCCCTCGCTGCCGATCGGTGCGCGAGCCGCCAGATCGTTCATTGCAGCGTAGTCGGCACTGCCGGCGGTGGCCGCACTCTCAAATGAGTCCACGAGATTCTGCTTAAGCCAGCGGTTCAGACTTCCGGTGCCGTTCAGACAGAGGAGCACACCGTATCGACGGTCCTCCGGTGAGTGGTTGACGTGCACGAAGGTGTTCACACGCGATCGCTTATCGTAGGCGGGGTGTCCGACAACACCGTACACGACGCCCGAGGTTCCCGCTGTTGCTGCAAGCTCGCCCGGTTCGAGTACGTTGAGAGAGAGTGCATTGTTCGGCTGGTCTCCCGCACGGTAACCGACCGGAACGCCCTTTGGCAATCCGAGTTCGTCTGCCGCAACTGCAGTGAGTCTGCCCTGCTCGCTGAACATGGGGCGAAGCTCAGGCAGAATATCCGGAGAGAAACCGAAGTAGTTCAGAACCGCGTCCGACGGTCTCTCCTCGTGCGCGTCCCAGAGGATGCCTTCAGAAAGTCCGCTTGCGGTGGTGATCGCCTCCCCGGTCATGCGGAACGCGACATAGTCGCCGGGCAGCATCATCTTCCAGACCCGGCTGAAGAGCTCAGGCTCGTTTTCCTTTACCCACGCGAGCTTTGCAGCGGTGAAGTTACCCGGTGAGTTGAGCAGATGGGAGAGACAGAAGGTCTCGCCGAGCGCTTCGAATGCGCCATCACCGTAGGGCACAGCGCGGCTGTCGCACCAGATAATCGAAGGCCGGAGGACCGCCCCCTGTTTATCGACAAGCACCAGTCCGTGCATCTGGTAGGAAATCCCGATTCCCGCGAGGCCTGCAAGTTCTCGTGCGTGCGATGCGCGGATTGAAGCGACGGTGTTTCGCACATGCGTCCACCACTCTTCGGGAGCCTGCTCGGCCCATCCTGGCTTCACGGCGGTTATGCTCATCTCAGTAGCTGGAGATGAAGCGGTTGCAACCGCCCGTCCGGTTTCGCTGTCAAGCAGGCATGCCTTGACCGATGAGCTACCTACGTCGAACCCCAAGAGATAGCCTGACATGACGCCTCCTCTTCGAATGCGCGGCTTTCGCGGCGCTACATCTTGATCAGACGGACCAGCGCATCCTTGCTGAATCCCAGATACTCGGCAACAGCCTCGCCTTTTCCTGAGGCGCCGAAGGTGTGCAGCGTAAACAGATCCTGCTCACTCGTGGCGATCCCCTCCCATCCCATGCTGACTCCCGCTTCAACCACTATAGTGCGGATGCCCTTGGGAATGAGATTCTGTCGGAACGCCAGATTCTGTGACTGGAACAGCTCGCGGGATATCATCGATATTATCCGGGTCTTGCGACCGGCACTCTTTGCAGCTTCCACCGCGAGGCCCACTTCGGAGCCGGTCGCGACGATAATGATCTCGGGGGTTCCCTCGCAATCGCTCACGACGTAGGCGCCTTTGCGGATATTCGCCTTCCAGTCGACGTCAGCTTTCTCGTATACCTGCAGTTTCTGCCGGGTCAGCGCGAGCACGGTGGGTCCATCCGCTCGCTCGAGTGCCATGAGCCAGGCCTGTGCCGTCTCCTGCGCATCACCGGGACGGAGCACACGAAGATCCGGAATCGCCCGCAGTGCCGCAACCTGTTCAATCGGTTCATGAGTGGGTCCGTCTTCACCGACAAAGATGGAATCGTGGGTGAACACGTAAACCACCGGAATCTTCATGATGGAAGACAGACGCACCGAACCCCTCATATAGTCGGAGAATACCAGGAAGGTCGCACAGAACGGCCTGAGGCCGCCATAGATTGCAAGCCCATTGGCGATTCCACCCATGGCGTGCTCGCGGATGCCGAAGTGGAATGTCCGACCGGTCGGATTATCGATGCTGAAGTCACCGTGCGCGGGCATTGCAGTGTCAGTTGACGGAGAGAGATCCGCCGCGCCACCGACGAGATTCGGCATCACCGTGGCGATTGCCTGCAATACCTTTCCGCTTGCAGTGCGTGTCGCGACATTGTCGCCGACCCTGAAATCCGGCAATGGCGCACTCTCGAGAAACGAGAGAGTACCGCTCATGTAGCGGTCCCACTGCTGCTTCAATTCCGGATTTGCCGCCGCCCATGCCGCGAAGGTTTCCTTCCACTGTTCGTAGCTCTTCTTCGTCTGCGCAACACGTGCGGCGAGGTAGGGCTTCGCTTCAGGGTGAATGAAGAAGTTCTGGTCCTCAGGAATGCCGAGGTTCCGTTTCGTGAGCTTCACCTCGTCGGGGCCGAGGGCCGTCCCGTGAACATCCGCGGTACCCTGTTTGTTCGGCGATCCTTTGCCGATGATCGAATGCAGCAGGATTATCGATGGCCGGCCGGACTCCGCCTGCGCCTTCTTTGTCATGGCCGCGATACCTTCGAAATCGTAGGCGTCGCCTTCCTGGGTATGCCAACCGTACGCTTCGTAGCGCTTCAGCACATCTTCGGTGAATGCAAGCTCGGTCGATCCTTCAATCGTGATATGATTTGAATCGTAAAATACAATGAGTTTGCCGAGCTTCAGATGGCCTGCAATCGAGCTTGCCTCGCCGCTTATCCCTTCCATCAGATCCCCGTCACCCGCGACGACGTAGGTGAAGTGGTCGACTAACTTGTGATCCTTCGTGTTGAATGTTCCCGCAATGATCGCCTCACCGATCGCGAAACCGACGGCATTCGTGATCCCCTGCCCGAGTGGACCGGTTGTCGTCTCGATACCGTGGGTGTGCGCGTATTCAGGGTGTCCGGGAGTCCGCGAACCCACCTGGCGGAATTTGCGAAGGTCGTCGAGTGTAAGGTCGTAACCGGAAAGGTGGAGCAGGGAGTAGAGCCACATCGAGCCATGTCCGGCTGACAGTACGAGCCGGTCCCGGTTCGGCCACTTCCAGTCGCCCGGGTAGTAGTTCATAAGCTCGCCAAACAGTAGAGCGCCAAGCTCAGCCATTCCCATCGGCATACCCGGATGGCCGGCGTTCGCCGCCTGTACAGCATCCATGGTGAGAGATCGCACAGAGAGTGCAACGGCCTCCAGAGCGCTTTTATTCATGACTTCCTCCGAAATATAATTCAGGCACGTTTCGTGTGTTTTTCCAATATACCGAAATTTGATCGCAAGCGGAAGTCCGGAAGCCGACTTGCCGAATCCTCGCCATCCCGTTACTCTGCGTGTGAGGTACGGTAGCATGAAAGCGAAAAAAATAGCTGTTCTTCCCGGAGACGGGATAGGTCCCGAAGTGATGGCCGAAGCCCGGAAAGTGCTCGATGCGGTGTCCGAGAGTTTCGGCGTTCACTTTGAACTTGAAGAGGCGGATGTCGGCGGGATTGCGATCGATCACACCGGAAGCCCGCTGCCGGATTCGACCCTTTCAGTGTGCCGATCTGCGGATGCAATCCTTTTTGGCTCGGTGGGCGGCCCAAAATGGGAAAATCTTCCGCCGGAAAAGCAGCCTGAACGCGGAGCACTCCTTCCACTTCGGAAAATCTTCGAACTGTATGCCAACCTGCGACCCGCAATCATCTTTCCGCAACTGCAGGAAGCATCGCCGCTCAAATCGTCGATCGTTCAGGGCGGGGTCGATGTGCTTGTTATCCGCGAACTCACCGGGGACGTCTACTTCGGCCAGCCGAAAGGACGGGACGCCGATCGCGGATTCGACACCATGGTCTACACCGTTCCGGAGATCGAGCGCATTGCGCATGTCGCATTCAACGCCGCCCGCGGACGCAAAAAGCGGGT
>DATKUC010000084.1:0-2507 GCA_035530835.1 Spirochaetia bacterium | reverse complement strand
GCGGTCTACACCCGGGAGTTCCTCTACGTCCAGGAGATGGTGCAAAAGGGGGAAGTGGGCCGCATCCAGTTTTTGCGTGGTGCGCACTATCAGGACATGGAAGGATGGCCGCCGTACTGGAAGGGTCTGCCCCCGATGCATTACGCAACGCACGCAATTGCGCCGCTGCTGCAGATCGCCAATGCGCGTGCGACCGAGGTCCACTGTTACGGATCCGGCGTTATGCGGGATGAACTGGTCGCCGCATACGGCAATCCGTACCCCGCAGAAACCGCGATATTCCGACTTGAACAATTGTCGGGTGATTCCCCCGGCTGGAGCGGTCCCCTTGCCGCCGAAGTCACCCGCACACTTTTTCACACTGCCAGATCATATACCGAGAGCTTCAACGTGTACGGGGAGCGAGCAACATTCGAGTGGCAGCAGATAGAAGAGGAGGACCCGATCGTGTTCCGGATGCAGGGATCCCGCGGAGGTCGGGGGAACTCGGTGGATTTCCGGCGAATCCAGACACCCGATGTCCTGGATCACCTTCCGGAGGAGATTCGCCGGTTCACCCGGCGCGGCGTCTATGACCAATCCAACCCGCACAAATCCTTTCTCCAGGGCGGCGGACACGGAGGATCCCACCCCCATCTGGTGCACGAGTTTGTGAGCGCGATCGCAGCGGAACGAGCGCCATCTGTTGACGACATCGCCGGAGCCCGGATTACCGCAGCCGGCATCTCCGCTCACGAATCCGCGAGGGCGAACGGTGCCAGGATAGATATACCGGACTTCGTCTGATCCGGCAAATGCTGAAATCAGTGATTGTTTATGTGGGTTCGGGTGTAGAGTGCGCGATAGGTCTTCGGCGTCATCGTCGTTACGCGTTTGAACATTCGACGGAAATACCCGGGATCCCGGTAGCCGCAGGCAAAAGCGATTTCGTTGATATTCATCTGATTCTGAAGCAACAACTGGGCGCGTGCCTCTTTGATTCTCCGGTGATGAATCGCCTCAGTAATTGATATCTGCTTCTCCCGTCGATACACACGTTCAAGATAATCCGCATTGTATTTGAAGGACTTGGCAACCTGTGAAGTGCAAATGGATTCGTGGAAATGTGCCGCAATGTAGGCGTGTATTCGTTCGGCCAGCAGCGCGTCTGTATGTTCGGCACGTTCTGCTGTCTCAGCAGAGACGATGAGCTCGTAGAGCATAAGCATGACCAGGTGCGAGGCCGCGAGTGGAGAGAAATTGTCAGTTTCCTGGTCGTCAAGAAAACGGAGGAAGAGCTCAGTCAGTCGTTCGGGCTGCATTACCCGTGTCAGCTGCGGAACCTGTATGAAGGAGTTTGAGCCATCCGAAATCTCGTCCTTCAGCTTGAAATGTACCCAGTAGAACGAGAGGCCTGGCTCGAACGGCCTCAGCCCGCCGTGCTTACGCCCTGGCCAGAGCAGAAGCGCGTTGTTTTTCTCAACACGGAGGACCCGATTATCTTCGAAGAACTCGATCTGTCCACGATTTACGAACAGGAGCTCGAATGAGTCGAGCGTGCGCGTCGCGTGTATGCCCTGTCCGGTCGAGACAAAGAGTCCCGCATTGATGGCCTCGAGAGGATATTTGAACTCGAGACAGAGACATTCACTGACGGCCATTGGAATGCTCCCCGCACGGATTGTGCACTGCAGTAGAACTGCACGGAACAGTTGCTAGTCCGAATATAGCCCAATAGTGCTATTATATTACCAGATTGCTGTTTTGTCACTGCAAGGGTAGAGAACAACATAAAATGTGGACAATTCCGACTTCTGAAATGACTTTTCCCAAATCTCCGCTTAGCCAGTCTATAATTAGGTCCATTCGGCGAACTTGCCGGCAGGCAGCACGTCTCGTCTGACACAAGGACGGTGGAGTTTGCGGCGACACGTTTTTATCATTCCAGCGGCCGTTGTTCTTGCCATCATCATTACGGCACTTGTTGTCTATCTCCTGCCCCGGGTTCTGAATACGAGACTCACGTTCAGGGTCGTGGATTCAGTCAGTCATGGCTGGGTATGGGGCATGACCGCTTCGCTCGATAAGAAACAGATTTCGGAGTTCTATCAGTCTGACCGCGGCCCGATTGATCTGTCGTTCACTCACCTGTCGCCGGGGAGGGTGACTCTTCGCATTGCCGCTGCGAACTATATATCGCAGGAAATTCCGGTCAATCTGCACATCGGAGCAAATGTGCTTTCTTCACCGATTTCCCTCGTCGGGTTCCAGATCCCGGGTCTCGATCATTTCGCCATGGTAGAGAGCTCCACTCCGACCGGTCTCTCGGTCGAAGTGCGGCCGGTTTCCGACAGCGGCGAGGCGGTCACGAATCATCCCTGCATGAATCTCTGGATCGGCGCGCTGGTAAGCAGCGAGATGGAAGGGGGCAGACCCGCGACTGCTCCAGCCAACTCAGGCCTTACTCGCGGTGAGACGTTGTACCGGGGAAGGATTTCGTGGACGTGGAATGCGGACCCAGGTGCAAG
>DATKUC010000083.1:0-5472 GCA_035530835.1 Spirochaetia bacterium | reverse complement strand
TCGCAGTCATAGTGGTAGCCGCAATCATATTCTTCGCGCTGCATAACAGAAGCAAACGTCGGGATTTCGGCTTCGCGCCCGTCCCCCTCGGCCGCGATCTTATCAAAGTGGTCATCACTTCGGCACTTGTGATTTTCTTTGTCTTCATCATGAACAGCTATCGCGGCATCCCGAACCCGGTCATGCTCATGGGTATAGTTGCTGTCATCTTCACCTACATCACGAACCATACGAAGTTCGGCCGCTACGCCTTTGCGCTCGGCGGTAACAGAGAAGCAACCCGCCTTTCCGGCATCAACATCAACCGGCTCGTGTTCATCGTATTCATCCTCATCGGCCTCATGACAGGCGTCTCGGGAGTCGTTCTTACCGGCTACGTTGCCGCAGGCACCGTCGGTGGCGGTCTGAACTACGAACTTGAAGCGATAGCCGCCTGCGTCATCGGCGGGACAAGCCTCATGGGTGGCGAGGGCACCATCATCGGTGCGCTCGTCGGCATGCTCATCATGTCCAGTATTCTCAACGGGATGAGCGTCATGGACATGGGCGTCTTCTGGCAGTACATAGTCCGCGGCATAGTCCTCATCGGCGCGGTCTACATCGACGTAACGTCGAAGCGGAGCAGAGAGTAGAGAGTAGTGGAGCTTCTCCGGATTGCCGCGGCCGGCTACAATGTTCACTCGAAAGGAGCTGGAACGTTGGACCCCGACAATCCGGTCGTCAGACTGTGCGCTGAGGGCATGATGTCCGAAGGCAGAGGCGACAAAGATCAGGCACATCTGCTGTTCCGCCAGGCCTGGGAAACAGCGACCAGTGATTTTGAACGGTGCATTGCCGCCCACTACGTGGCCCGGCACCAATCCGACACTCACTCAGAACTCGAATGGAACCGTAAGTCGGTGCAGCTCGCCGAGTCCTGTCCGGTTGGGCAGGTCCGAGAGTTGCTCCCGTCGCTCTACCTGAATACTGCCCATTCGTACGAGCTACTCGGCAATATCGATGAAGCGGTACGCCTGTACGAACGCGCAAGAGCGAGCACCCGGTCTCTTCCGGATGACGGGTACGGGAACATGATTCGCAACGGCATAGTCAGCGGTCTCAGGAGGATTGCGGAGAGCCGCAAACCCGGTCCATAGCGAGCCGTGCGGAGTGTCACGAAGCGTGGTGCATTGACGCTTCGTGACACTACCTAGAGGACCCTCATTTTCATGCGGTCGCCGGAAAGAATTTCTTCTTTCTCCCGACGAATCTGATCCAGATCGTCGCGAACCGTGAAGCCGCGACCGCTGAACAGGTCGTACTCTCCGCCTGCCAGTGCACAGACGAGCCGCGCCGCACGCTCAGGCGGTCCGTCCACGCCCTGTTCGAACAGTTCCTTGATTCGGGGTAACCACTTCTTGCCTTCCGCGGACTTCAGCTGGTACTCAGTCATGCCGGTTCGGACAAGGCCGGGGTCGAGTGCAAACACTGCCACCCCGTCATCGGAGAGCTCCTCAGCAAGTGACTCGGTGAAGCGCATGATGGCCGCCTTCGAGCTGCCGTAACCCGAACCGTAGGGGAATGCGCTTGCGGTGCCACCGCCAATGAGGTTGATGATTCGCCCGTGCTTGCGCTTTCGCATGGCTGGAATTGCCGCCCGGCAGCAGAGGAAAGTTCCGTACATGTTCGTGGTCACATCCTGCAGCCAGAGCTCCGGGTCCACTTCCCATACGGGCCCGATCCCCAGAAAGCTGCCCGCATTGTTCACGAGCAGATCGATGTCACCAAGCCGTTTGCGCACCTCGTCGAAGGTGCCGGCAACCCCTTTTCGATCGGTAATGTCGGCTCGAACTGCCAACGCCTCTCCGCCGGCTTTTACCACCATTTCCCGTGTCGCCTTCAGTTCCTCCGCCGATCGGGCTACCAGGGCCACGCGCGCACCCTGTGCCGCGAGTTCAAGCGCCATCGCCCGACCGATTCCGCGTCCCGCACCGGTTACGACTGCGACCATATTGTTCAGACCCATTGTTGCCTCCGCCGATTGATTCACTTTGTCGCGGACATCAAATGCCCATCCTGTTCATCCTTTCGGACTCCGGTGAGCCTGTCAAGGTGAACAGGGAGGTGAAACGGGTAAGTTAGTATACTTTGACGCAGACTGTTTTCGACCGTACTATTGAAAGTGGGACCGAACCAGATTGAAGGCGCGTTTCCAGATCATTGCCTTCGGGAATCGATTCTCGCTGCCTGCCATGAGGCGGCGGATATTCCCCATGTGCGTGGCAATTATCGCGACGGGAGCGGCGAGGGCGAGTATCCCGGGAAGCATGCCTTCAACGCGAGCGGCCTGCGACCATGGCAGTGGCGATCCAGTCAGGAATGCGGCGAAGGGAAAGACAATTGCCGCGCTGATGCTGCCGACTGAGGCGTAGCCGGTCGCGGTTAGGCCGAGACCGAAGGCGAGGACGCACCAGGGCACCGCCCAGGGGTGAAGGGCGCCAATCGCCGTGGCAGCCACCGCAACGCCCTTTCCTCCGCGGAAGCCCGCGAAAAGTGGGAAGATGTGGCCGACAACTGCGCATGCGGCACAGAGGGCCGCGAGATCTCTCGGACCGATCGATGGCATGAGCGCAGGATCGACGGCGCGCAGCGCTGCGATACCAGCCGCGGGCGCGAGAATCAGGGCCGCGAGGGCCTTCAGGATGTCGGTGATCAAAGCGAGGGCGGCCGGAAGAGGGCCGAGGCTCCTCAGGGCATTCGTCGCCCCCGCATTCCGAGAGCCGAGATTTCGAGGATCGAGGCCGCGCAGGAGGCGTCCGAAGATAATTGCGGAGGGGATGGATCCTGCAAGGTAAGCGAGTGCGAGGGGAAGGAGCAGACTCAGCGCGATGTTGAGCATGTAGCAGCGTATCACGAGGGGGACAGATGGTCGAGTTGGACGGTAAAGGATTACACGCAACGCTTTCGGCGGGAGCGGCAAGGGTAATCGGCCTTCAGGATCATCTCAACAGTATCAACGTGTTCCCGGTGCCGGACGGCGACACCGGCAGCAACCTTGCGGCAACGCTCTACAGTATGACTCAGGTCGAAACCATCCCCTCGAGTGCCGGCCTCACAATGGTCGCAATGGCCGACGCGGCGCTGATTGGCGCCCGCGGAAACTCAGGCATCATCTTCGCCCAGTTTCTCAATGGATTCCGGGAGAAGGTCGCTAACTTGACTACGATAGGCATCGAGCATTTCATACGGGCGGTCGAGCACGCCGCACTGAGCGCCGCCTCGGCGATCTCCCGACCGCGCGACGGGACAATCCTCTCCGTTATCCGCGATTGGTCCGGTGCCCTCGCGCGAGAGGGGCGGGGCGCAAGCAGCTATCGCGAACTGTTCCACAAATCCATACCCGCAGCCGAAGAGTCTCTCAGACGCACCCCCGAGCAGCTTGCGGAACTGAAGCTCGCCGGAGTCGTTGACGCGGGAGCCGAGGGATTCGTCGAGTTCCTGAAGGGAGCGCGCGAGTTCGTGGAGACCGGTGAGAAGACAACCTTCGAGCATATCAGACCCTTCGTCTTTGCCGAGGAGCACGCCATGGTCGGCCATCGCGGGGAGCTGAAGTTCCGGTTCTGTACCGAAGCGCTGTTTCGAGGCGGGAATCTCGATCCTCGCGTGCTGCGCGCGGCGGTCGCCGAACTCGGGGACAGTCTCATTGTGGCAGGGGGAGGATCGATCGTACGGATCCATATTCACACGAACGACCCCGCGGCGGTTTTTGACACGCTGCGTCCGTTTGGCAATCCGACCGAGCAGAAGGTTGACGATATGGCTGCACAGCTTGCCACTCTATCTGCCGCCAACCGCGGTATCGCCATTGTTACCGACTCGACCTGCGACCTTCCGCGCGAGCTGCTGGACCGTTATCGCATCCATGTCGTGCCGATGACCCTCAGCATCGGGGAGGCCGAATATCTCGACCGTGTCACGCTCATGACCGATCGATTCTTTGAACTCGCCGAGAGCTCTCCCGTCTTTCCCCGGACTTCTCAGCCCTCGATTGGCGCTTTTCAGCGGACCTACTCCTTTCTGTCGAGCTATTATGATTCGATCATCGCCATTCACCTCTCTTCCCGATTAAGTGGAACCTGCGAAAGTTCAACGCGAGAGGCTGCGAAGTTCACCGGCAAAAGGATCAGCGTAATCGATTCGCGCAATCTCTCCGGTTCGCTCGGACTCATCGTCCTGCGTGCGGCCCGGGCTGTGGAGCGAGGCGCCTCGCACGAGTCGATTGTCGCTGAGGTGGAGGCTGCGGTATCCAAGGCCAGAATCTTCGTCGGAGTACGAACGCTCAAGTATATGGTGAGGGGAGGCCGCGTGAGCCCACTGAAGGGCTTCGTCGCCAGGCTTCTCAATCTCAAACCCATCGTCTCCCTCGACAGCGAGGGCGCCTCCGAGCTCCACGGTCGGTCATTCAGCGTCCGAGCGAACAGGATCAAGATCGCGGGAATGGTGAAGGCGATGCGCGCCCAGGGGCCGCTGTGGGGCTATGCCGTCGTGCATGGCTCAGCCCCCGAGGCAGCGCGCGAGTTCGCCGCTCTTCTTGAGCGAGAACTCGGCGAACCGCCGCTCTATATTATGCCCATATCGCCTGCGATCGGACTCAGTGCCGGCAGGGGCAGCGTCGCGGCAGTCGCGATGCTCCGGTAAAGGGAGGAACAGAATGAACGACTTGCTCGCTGCTCTCATCGTGAGCCTCGGCATCAACGCGATCTTCTTCGTCGCCGCGGCTTCCCTCAAGACCGACAAGGTGACCGATCTCTCCTACGGTCTCACCTTTCTCGTCATCGCCGTCGCGTCCCTGCTTCGCTCCGGCCGCTTCGACGCAGGCAGACTTCTGTTTGCGGCGATCATCATCCTGTGGTCGCTGCGCCTCGTCGCCTACCTCTTCTCGCGCATTCTCCGTACGGGAGTGGACCATCGCTTCGACGGGATTCGCGAGAAGTTCCTCCGCTTCGCGCGCTTCTGGTTGCTGCAGGCGATCACCGTCTGGGTGGTGAGCCTGCCGGTCATCCTCTATCTGGGCGGAAACGCGACGCGTCACATCGACTTCCCGCTCGTCCTCGGGGGAGTGATCGCACTCGCGGCGCTGATCTATGAGACGGTTGCCGACGCGCAGAAGAGCGCCTTCCATCGCGCGGGTGCGCCGGGCGGCTTCATCCGAACCGGGCTGTGGACGCATTCTCGCCATCCGAACTACTTTGGAGAGATGGTGTTCTGGTGGGCTATCTTCGTCGCGTCGCTGTCCGCCTTTTCCGGTGCGGGATTTCTCGCCGCGCTCGGGCCGCTCTTCATCACCGTGCTCCTCCGATTCGTGAGCGGAGTGCCACTCCTCGAAAAGGCGGCCGAAGCAAAGCACGCAAGTGATCCTGAATACCGCGCCTACAAGGCGGCAACGAGCATCCTGGTGCCCGTCCCGCGGCGGCATTCGCCGCAACGGTAGAA
>DATKUC010000082.1:0-9050 GCA_035530835.1 Spirochaetia bacterium | reverse complement strand
ACCAGGTTACTTACGCGAATCAGTTCTTCCATCGTTTACCCACTATTCGTACAACCAGCATGCAGCCTGCTGCCCCGGCCGATACTCTCGCAACGGAGGCGGCGCGACTGCGCACTTCTCCATCACCTTCGGACACCGCGCTGCAAACGGGCATCCGGCAGGTGGCGTCACGAGATCCGGCGGACTTCCCGGCATACTGATCAGAAAATCCTGATCGGCATTGATATTCGGAACACAGCCGATGAGCCCCTGCGTGTAGGGGTGAAGCGGCTCGGCGAAGATCTGTTCCGCAGTGCCGATTTCCGCAAGACGTCCGCCATACATGACTGCGATCCGATTTGCAATCTCTGCGACCATGGCAAGGTTGTGCGAAATCAGAATGATGGAAATCTCGTATTGTTCCTTCAGTGATTTCAGCAGGTCCACGAACCCGGCTTCAACAATCACGTCGAGAGACGTCGTCGGCTCATCGGCAATCAGGATACTCGGATTCAGAATCAATCCAAGACCTATCATGATGCGCTGCCGCATACCGCCTGAAAGCTGATGAGGATATTCGTTCAACCGTTCACGCTCGATCCCGAGTTGTTCAAGCACATCCCCCGCCCGCTTTTCGGCCGCACTTCGGCTGATGTACGCGTTGTGCACACGCAGCGTCTCGAAGAAATGATCGCGAAGCTTCAGCAGTGGATCAAGCGAAGTAAGTGGGTTCTGAAACACCATTGCGATCTGAGCTCCGCGCAGGAGCCGCAGTTCTTCGGTGCCCATCGACATGATATCCCGCCCCTCGAACTCTATGCTCCCCGACGACACTTTCCCCGGCGGCCTCAGCAGTTTGAGAAACGAAAGTCCGAGCGTGGACTTACCGCAGCCGGATTCTCCTACAAGCCCAAGCACATCACCCTTGTTCAGCGTGAATGAGACGTCACGCACAGCCTTCACCGTTCCGATCGTGATCGGATAATCGATGAAAAGATTCTTAACCTCGAGAATTGGTTCGCCTACACCTGTACTCATCGTTCAAGCAGCCTCGGGTTCAGGATTTCGGCAAGCCCTTCGCCGAGCATGGTGAAGCCGAGCGCAAGCAGCATGATCATCAGTCCCGGGAACGTGATCATCCACCAGATACCCGACGGAAGGTACGCCTTGCCCTGCGAGAGATCCATGCCCCAGTCGGGAATGCCCGCCGGCAATCCGAGTCCGATATAGGAGAGAGCCGCTTCGGTGGTAATTGCATCGGCGATATTCAGTGAGAAGACGACAACCACCGTCGCAATGATGTTCGGAAAGATATAGCGGAACAGGATGGTTCCTCGCCGGGCACCGATAGATCGCGCCGCCTCCACGTACAGCTGCTCCTTCAATTGAAGCGTCTGACCGCGGACGAGCCTGAAGTAGGTCGGCACATAGATGACGGCGACTGCGACTGTTATGTTCACGACACCGGGCCCGAGCATTGCGGCAAACGCAATTGCGAGAATCAATCCAGGAAATGCATAAACCGAATCCATGACGAGAGAGAGAATTCGGTCGGCGGTACCACCGAGGTATCCGGAGAGTAGCCCGAGCGGTATACCGATGACCGACGAAATGAATGCGGCCGAAAACGCGACACCGAGTATCGTGCGGGATCCCCAGACGACACGCGAGAAGACATCGCGCTGCAGATTGTCTGTGCCAAACCAGTTGTGCGGCCCCGGCGGCGCGAGCTGCGGGCCGGCATTCTGCGCATTTGGCCCGTAGGGCGCGATGGTACCGGGGAACAGTGCGAGGTAGGAAATGAGCAGCACGATGAAGATACCTGCTATCATGATCCACCACTCGAGTCCGTAACGCTTGTTCGAGGCGGAAATCCACCGGAACAATTTCCCCGTAGCATAAGCCGGAGAAAAGCGTGCGTGATCAAGCTCCCCCGATCTGCTTCTGTTTTTCAAATCGCTCACCGAAATGCTCCCACGCTAGTACTTCACCCTCGGATCAACGAGGGCGTAGAAAAGATCGACGATAAGCGAAATTGCGCTCACCATCAGGGCAAAAATAACAATGACTCCCTGAACGACCGGATAATCACGCAGGTAGATCCGTTCAAGGAGAAGCCGTCCCATCCCCGGCCAGGAAAATGTCGTTTCAGTGAGAATTGCTCCTGAAAGCAGAATCGCAAACTGCAATCCGAGCATGGTAAGTATGGGAACAAATGCATTTTTCAATCCGTGTCCATAGGTAACACGGCGGTCGGGTACGCCACGTGCGTGCGCGGCGAGAATGAAGTCAGCTTTCAGGGTGTCGAGCATGTTGGCCCGCGTAAGGCGGATAAACACGCCGGACAGCACGATGCCGAGCGTGAATGACGGCAGAAACAGATGCACCAGAACGTCAACGAGAGCCGGTATGTTGCCGGAGATAATCGTATCGAGCACATAGAACCCGGTGTGCTGAAATGATTCGATGATCGTACGCGCACCGGTGCGGCCAGCGACCGGCAGCCAGTGAAGCCAGACACCGAACACAAGCTGGAGCATGAGCCCCATCCAGTAGACCGGAATACAGTAGGCGACATTGCCAAAAAGCCGAATGCCGAAATCAGCCGGCGAACGCCTGTGACGTGCCGCATAGGCTCCGAGCGGCACACCGATGAGCAGCGTGAAGAACATGCCAAAAATGGTCAGCTCAATCGTTGCCGGAAGCTTATCCTTGATAGTACTCCACACAGTCTGCTGGAGCACCATGGAATTGCCAAGGTCACCCCGGGCGATCTGGCCAAGATAGTTTACGTACTGCACGTAGATGGGCTTATCCAGACCGAGTTCTTTCTTCTTCTCCGCGATGACTGCCGGCGGCGCATGTGCGCCAAGGAAAGCCGATACCGGGTCGCCGGGCATGACCCGAAGCACGACAAAGACTATCGTAAGGAGAATAAACACCATGGGAATGGTGAGCACAACACGCGTTACAAGGTAACGAAGTAATCCCTTCATGGTTCGGTTCACGCCCTGCGGTCACGACAGTGACCTTTTTTGTATGGAAATGGGGAGAAAAAGTCGCCCAGCGCAGGCCGGACGACTTCAGAAATCAGATTGTGTTACTTTCCGAAATAGAGCTGATCGTAGTTGAAGATCAGCGTTGGCCCAATTTCGACGCCCTTCACACTTGGTTTGGTGAAGACATAGAGATTGCCCTGGAAGATTGGAACAGTCGGGACCTGCTGGGTCCACATATCCTGAATCTTCTGGAAGATGGTTGCACGGACCGCCGGATCGGGGCTCGACTGCTCTTCGGCAAAGAGCTTGTCCCATGCGGGATTGGAGAAGTAGATTCCCATGCCCTTTGAACCTTCGGTACCGGCAAACGCCGCGGTGTAATCGTCCGGATCCACGTAGTCGGGATACCATCCGAGGAGGAATACCGGCATCTGCTTCTTGTTCCACTGATCCTTATAGGTTGCCCACTCTGCCGACTTCAGGTTCACCTTGATCATGCCGCTTGCCTCAAGTTCGTTCTTGAGAACCTGCGCGAGATTGACTTCGGTGTCACCGTAGTGTGACGGGGTGTACCACAGGTCGAAGCTGAGCGGATTGGAGGCGCTGTATCCGGCCTGCGTAAGGAGTTTCTGCGCAAGCTTGATGTTTCCGTCGCCGAATGCGGTCTTGAAGTTATCGCTGTGATAGATCATACCCGCCGGCACCATGGAGTAGAGCGGATCATTCTGCCCGAGGTAGACCTTCTGGATGATGTCGGGACGATTTACGAGCGCTGCAACTGCCTGGCGAAGGACCGGGTCCTTGAACATGCTCTGCGAAGTCTCGAAGCAGAGATACCGGATAAAGGGTCCGGGAAGCTTGTAGGTAGTGAACTTCGGATCAGCCGACAGGCTCTTGATATCCGACGGGTTCAGCGTCTTGTACGCCAGATCCAGATCACCGGCCTGAAGCGCGAGCCTCATGGTGGTAGCATCCGCATAGTACCGGATGATGATGGTCCCGATCTTCGGCTGTGCGCCGTAGTAGTTCGGATTGGCTTTGAACACTGCCTGCTCGTCTCTCTTGAATGAAGAGAGCGTGTACGGTCCGAGACCGGCGATGGTGCCGCCCGGCAGTTCAGATACGTCTTTCACGATCTTGTCCGCGGGATACTGCTTCGGATCAAGCGGGAAGTATGTCGGGGTTGCAAGCAGCGTCGGGAAGTATGCGGTCGGTCCGACGAGGTTGAACCTGACGGTGTACTTGTCGACAACATCGACTGATTTCACGAAGCTGGTAACGAGCCATGATGGATCGCCCTTCAGATTCATGACACGGTCGATTGACCACTTGACCACCTGTGCGTCAAACGGATCGCCATTGCTGAACTTCAGGCCCTGGCGAAGCTTCAGGGTGTAGACATCACCCTTGTCATTTACTGTGTAGCTTTCTGCAAGACCGGGGATAATTTCGGTAGTTCCCGGCTTGTAGGTCAGAAGCCCCTGATCGATATTCTGGAATATTTCCCAGGTGTGGAAATCGTAAGCACTCGCCGTGTCCATGTCGGTAACTTTTTCAGTTGTACCGTAGACGAGTGTCTGCTGCTGTGCACCTGTAGCTTCGGTCGCTCCGGATGCAAAGACGCTTACGACCACGCCGCCCGCGAGCACCGATGCCACGAGTAATGAAAGCAAAAACTTTCGCATGATCGAACCCTCCTTTGTTGTCGTCCGTACCGACTCTCCCCTATTCGGCATGAGTCCGGCGCGGAAAACCTGCAATATGAGTGTCAACTTTATGCGCAGGTGATTGATTTGTCAACAAAGATCAGACCGGATGAGCTTGCAGATAGACCGAATCCGGCTCATTATTAGGACAAAATTCACATCCAAACAAATTAACAGGGACGATAGATGAAACAAACCGTTATCGAAATGCTCACCCGTGCCGGGCAGGAGTTCGCAGATATACCCTATTTACTGCGGAAAACCGGGAATGGATGGTTTACCCGGACCTTTCAGGATGTCCACCTGCAGTCGCGGCAGGTGGGCCGTGCGCTCATCAAACTCGGACTCGAAGCGGGCGATCGAATCGCGATGCTCGGCGAAGGGAGCCCCGAGTGGGTCGAAGGGGAGTTTGCGGCAATTGTATCGGGTTGCATCTCAGTCCCTCTGTCGATAAAACTGCTCGCTGACGAAGTGCTTTTTCGGCTGAACCACTCGGGGGCGCAGGCGCTATTTGTCTCAAAGAACCAGCTCCAGAAAGTACTGTCTGTCTGGAACTCACTCGAACAGAAGCCGCTGCTGTTCTATCTGGACGACGACGTCAGGCACTTTGAAGCGGAGTCCCGTGCGGCGGGACTCGATTCGACCCGGTGTCTCTCCTTTTCAGCGCTGCTTGAGCTCGGCCGGGAACAGGAAACTGAAGCGCCCGCCGCCCTCCAGGCGCGGATCGATGCTGTCGATGAGGATACGGTTGCAACCATCTCCTACACTTCGGGAACAACCGGCAATCCGAAAGGCATCATGCTGACCCACCGGAACTACGCGGTGAACGTCGATGATTCGGTGAGGATGTTCGACGTGCCGCGTGCCGCCTTCAGCACCCTTCTCATCATTCCCTGCGACCACTCCTTCGGTCACACGGTAGGTATCTACGCTGCGCTCGCTCGCGGAATCACCATCCATTTCGTGGATTCCCGTGGCGGCGGACTCGCTACAGTCCGGAACATCCCGCTGAACCTGAAGGAGGCGTCGCCGGTCTTCCTGCTCACCGTACCCGCGCTCACCGGCAATTTCATGAAGAAGATTATTCAGGGTGTGGAGAACCGCGGGCGTCTGATAGCCCGTCTCTTTCACGCAGGCGTCCGTGCGGGTACGCGCTACTTCGGCGACTGCTACGTCAGTCCTGGATTCCTGACTAAGGCAATCAACTTTCTACCATATAAAACGGCCGACCTGCTCATCTTCCGCGCGATCCGCGCGACCTTTGGCAGTCGCATCCAGTTCTGTGTCGGCGGAGGTGCACTGCTTGACGAGGGGCAGCAGCAGTTCTTCCGTGCGCTCGGTATCCCGATCTACCAGGGGTACGGACTCACTGAAGCGTCGCCTGTGATCTCGTCGAACACGCAGTTTGCCTGCAGGATCGGAACCTCGGGCCGGGTGCTTCCCTCGGTTACCTGCCGGATTGTGGATGAGGATGGCAACGAGGTTGCACCTGGTACCCGCGGAGAGATAGTTGTCAGCGGAGCGAGTGTCATGAAGGGATATTTCCGGAATCCCGAGGCGACGGACGAGGCACTCCGCGGCGGCTGGTTGCATACCGGAGATCTCGGCCACATGGACCGGGACGGTTTCCTTGCGGTGACCGGACGTGAGAAGGCGCTGCTCATATCGGCCGACGGTGAGAAGTACAGTCCGGAGGAGATCGAGGAGGCAATCACATCAAGCTCACAGGTTGTGAGCCAGGTCATGATCTACAACGACCACTGCAAGTACACGAGCGCGCTTCTCACCCTCGATGAGGCTGCAGTGAGAAGGCTTGTGCACTCCCGCTCGATCACGACCGCCGACTCATTGATCGACGCAATTCGCGACGAGCTCTACGGCTTCCGTCGGGATCCCGCGTACCGGGACCGGTTCCCTCCCCAGTGGGTGCCGTCGGTATTCCAGATTCTGCCGGAACAGTTCTCCGAGGAGAATCGAATGATTAATTCATCGATGAAACTCGTCAGATTCAAGGTACTCGAGGCGCATCGGGAATTAATTGACTACCTGTATTCCACCGATGGCGGTGACATTCACAATGCGCGCAACAGGCACGTTGTGCTGAAGTGGCTCTCTCCCGCCTGAGGAGATCTCACCGCAGATCAGTGCGTGGCAAACCCCTGGACGAGGTGACCGACACCGTAGGTGACCGCGGCCGCGATAACGCCGAAGAACACCATTCTCAATCCGGAAAAGAGCAGCGACCTGCTGGTGGAAAGGCTCGTCAGGGCGCCAACGACGAACAGGCCGACCACAGAAAGAGCTATTGCGGCGAACACCGCTATCACTCCACTCCAGGCGATGAACGCGATAACCGGGATGATCGCACCAACGGCAAACATGAGGAATGAGCTGATCGCCGCTTCCCAGGACGAGCCACCAAGCTCGCCCGGATCGATTCCAAGCTCCTCGCGCGCAAGCGTCTCTATTGCAGCTTCCGGACTGCTCATGATCTCCGCGGCGAGAGCACGGGCCCTCTCCTCGGGTATTCCACGTGCCTGGTAGATCAGCGCGAGCTCCTCGGTTTCGTCCTCGGGGTTCGTAGCGATCTCTGCACGTTCGACATCAATCTGGTGGGTGAAAAGTTCACGGGCGCTCTGAACCGAAAGCCACTCACCGAGTGCCATTGAGATTGCGCCCGCAAGCAACCCCGCGAATCCGGTGACGAGGATTGCATGGTTTGAAAGCCCGGCGCCGGCGACCCCCATGATCAGACTCAGGTTCGAAACGAGGCCGTCGTTCGAACCGAGGACCGCCGCACGAAGCGCATTGCCGCCGGCGCCGCGATGCCGGCCCTCGGCGCGCGCGACATCGCTTCCGGCCATTCCGCCGAGGCCGCTCATTGCGCGAAGAACGCGCCCGTGGCTCTCCTCCTCGCTTGCCATCTGCTCGGCGCCATCGACCTCATCGTAGGAGGCTGTCCCGGTGGATTCCATCGACAGCACGCTCGGCAGCACCAGGCTTGGACCGAACCGTTTCGTAATAAACAGGAGAATTCGGGTTTTCATGTCCGGGCGATGGGCACCGGGAGCCATTCCCGCCTGCGTGAGCCGCAATCGCCACTCATCCGCGTGGCGCTTCTCGGTCTCGGCGAGCATGGCATAGACCCGCGACAGGTTTGGATTCTTTTCCGCGTGCGAGAGAGCTGTATAGAGCAGCACTGCATTCTCTTCCGCACGCAGGAAACTCCGGAACACGGCAAGTTCCGGCGTTGCCGGCTTCTTTCCCTTCATTTCGGCCCTCCTCTGGTGGATGAGAGAATGGTATGTGTTATTCAGGATCGATGCAACGCAGGATGCCGCCGAACGGCAGGCGGCCGTTCAGCTCCCCGGAAGGGCTGCCGCGCGGATAAGGTCCGCCGCAGCAATCTGCAGATCAATCTCCTTGTTGGTTACTCCAAAGTTTGCCCGCAGAACCGCGAGCTCGGACTGCAGCACATCCGAATGTTTCGCGAGACCATTATCGTACTTCTGCTGGGTTACCCGGAGGTCTTCGTTTGCCTGATTCACCATGCTGCGCGTCATGCTGAGGTCCTGTCGCGCCTGTTCATAGGAGAGGAGCGTATTTCTCACATCCAGCGTGACCTGACTGAGCACATCGGCCCGAAGGCTCTGCGCCCGGCTGATTCCCGCCTCTGCAGAGTTGACTCCCGCAAGAGTCGCCGGAAGCTTTCCCACGTCGAAGCTCAGGTGAACGCCGACGTCCCAGGTGCCGGTAAACTCGCCGTTTGCCGGAAAAACCCGCTGGTTCGGATTGGCATAAGTATAGTCACCGGTAATTGCCACTGTCGGATACAGGCCTCCCCGGGCAGCGCCGGCTGCATGCTGCGCCGTCTCCAAACCGACTTCGGCGGTGAGCGCCTCAGGTCTGCTTGACAGCGCGTTCGAGACGAGGCGCGCCGGATCAAGCGTACCGCTGAGCGCCGCGAACTGAGTGGATGCCGGATCGGTTGTCAGGGTATAGGCTGACGGAAGGTCCGAAAGAAAACCGGCAGCACCGCTCTTAGCGAGCGTCGCGCCGACCGCATCCTGACCGAGCAGCGAAGCAAGTGCGAGAAACGCCCGGTTGCGCTGGGATACCGCGTCGCTCAGCAGGATCTGCGCCTGGTTGTATCGCTCCTGAGCTCCCAGCAGATCCGATTGAGTCGCGAGCCCCTGATTCACCTGGTCGCCCACCTCCTTCATGATTACCTGAACGAGGCTGAGGTTTTTCTTCATGGTGAGCACATTCTGACTTGCGCGCACCGACTCCCAGTAGGCCCGTCTGACCTCAAAGGTGAGAGCCCGCTTGACCATGTCGATGCCGATCTGCTTGCCGAGTGACTGCA
>DATKUC010000081.1:0-19385 GCA_035530835.1 Spirochaetia bacterium | reverse complement strand
AGGGATATTGACGGAATCTCTTGCCTCAAAGATACTTACACCTGCACATACGAAGCGGTACCAATGGAGATTAGAACCGAAACTAGCTTGAGGGGCTAGTGGGGTAATTCCCGTGCTGGTTCAAGTCCAGTTCGCCGCACTCACAAACAATTTACCAGTAAAGATTTAGAAACGCGAGGATGTTCCCTCGCGTTTTTTGTTGATGAGTGCGCGCTGATCTGCACCATTTCAGACAGTGGGTCAGAGTTCATTCATCCGGCCGGGATCTTTACGGATGGAGGATGTCCAGCAACTCCTCAAGCTGATGCACTTCAGCATCCGGAAACTCGTCCGGGGTCCTCGGGTGCTGGTTCCTGTGCAATCCTGTCGCCAATCGAACTGTCATCATTCCAACCATTTTCGCGGGTATGACGTCCTTATCGATTCGATCCCCGACCATCAATGACACTGAAGGAACCACCTCACCTTCTTTCAGAATCTGTTCGAAGTATCGTGGATCGGGTTTGGTAAACGAATGCCCATCCTGAGTACTTTGAAAGGAGAAATACCTCAGGACACCGATACCGGACAAAACGGTCTTCAATTCGTCGCGGTATTGTCCGAGAATACCGAGCCGGTAGCGGGCCGCGAGGTTCACAACAACTTTCTCGAGCCCGTTCATAGGCTTTAGTGCCGGTCTGCGGTTGCTAAACTGCGTCCGGTGTTCCGCCTTCAGCGCATTGTAGAGCGGAACCTCGCCGGTATTCTTCCAGAGAACGTAATTGTAGACAGAGGGTGCAAAACAGGTTACCGCCTCCTCGACGTCCAGCCAGTATTGTTCCGGGCTGTAGTGGGGGCGAACGGAGCGAATAAGTAACGAAATGATCTCCGCGTGCGTCCGTTCGTGGTCTTCCTCGTCAAGGATGACTCCGCCTGCGTCAAGAAAAACATTCCGGATAGACTGGAACTGTCCCACACCGTCAGAGTATCCGGCATAGTGAAATTCGGATCAAGTCTGCCACACGACAGGCGGGAACGGTGTGGGAGTTGAGTCCGTCTGATTACTGCCGACCAACTGATCCCTGATATCTTGACCATTACGGTCAACTTATACATTATACGAAATGGTGCCTGGGTAGAAGAGCGCTCGACCGCTCATGCTACGCCGACGGTGAGATGCTTGAACCGCCGCTGTACCGTCGATATACGGCAGTGCGGGTGGATGAAAGTGGCGGCGCAGAACGTGACCGGGCTCCAGGAGGCCACGCGTATGGCAGCACATGTTCCGCACGATGAGGATGTGAGGGGAGTTCGGGATCCCGACTTTCTGGCTCTGGGGCTCGGTGGAACGAGCATGTTGGCCATGCTCTGGGCGGTGGCTATGGGCCGCCGGGCAGTCGGCATAGAGATGCGCGGTGACCCCTTCCTCGGTGTGCACTGGAACGTCCGTGCCGATCTCTACCACCAGCTCGGCCTCATCGACAGGTTGATGATCGAGCGCTACGGAGAGGACCGGATCCCGCGCCGCGGGGAAGGAAACAAGCTCTTTCGACTGGCGGAAACGTTCTACAGCCCCGAGACAACGGCCGGCGACATTGTCGCAGATGAGGTTATCGACAACTTCGACGCGGAACGGCATATCTCCGGTACTATTCATCACGTCGAGTTCATAGACGATCGGTGGCGCGACGGCGTCCCGAACCGCACCGTCACTCTGCTGACTCCGCCGGTGCCGGACGAACGGCCGGACGAGATGCTGATCCGCACCGACATGACCGAGGTGCTCGACGGTCCGTCCACGTTCCAGGGCGGTGCGTCGACGATCCTCGTGCTCCTGCGGCGCTATCTGGAGAAGATGGAAGCCCTGGACCTCGATAGCGACTTCGAGCCGCGCGTTCGCCTGTTCACCAGGCATCGCGTGGTAAACACTCCGGAGGGCTTCGACAAGCACGAGGACGGACGGATCGGCTTCCGCGTGGAGGCACTCCAGGAACTCGACTACAAAGGCAAGTTCGTTCGAATCCGGCAACCCGGCAGCAAACTCATCGAGATCGGCGTGCCTGAGCTGTTCATGATCGCGCAGGGCTTCCACAGCACAGATGCGGAGCGGCTCGGATTCAAGCAGGAGGATGTTGCCGTCGACCATCACGATGGCCGCGGGCCGGTGGTGGCACAGGCAGACTACCTGGCCGGGCTGATCGAGGCATACGTTGGCGGCCGCCTTCGTCGCCGCATTTCCACTGAATTCGATGAGGAAGGTCAGGAGTTCTGGGTACGGCAGATCGCCGTCGGGCACGAGGAAGATCCGGAAATAGGCTGGTGCCTCGTCCAGGTGCCCGACTTCAAGACGTTCGACCCGATCCGGGAGGGGCTCGTTCCGGAGGGCACAGATCCTCAGTCGCCTGAGTTCTTCGCAGCGTACGACACTCTCGTCTACGACTTCTACGCCCAGCAGGTGGGCGACATCCTCGAGATGTCGAAGGAGGAAGTCAAGAAGATCCAGACCGTCTACGGGCCCAAGCTCTTCACTCTCATCGAACGGGTCGGAGCAAACGCGCTCCTCGCGCCGAACGGGGTGGTGGCCGGTGATTCCTTCGGCAATGGCCACTTCCTGACGTCCGGCGGCGCCATGACCGGCATGATCGGGCACAGCTGGCGAGTGTACGAATACTACCTGGCGCGAGAAGCGGGGGTACCCCACGAGGAGGCGATTCGCAAGCTCGCCGACAGGATCAGGTCGGACACCCACGCGTGGCTCCACGTAAGCGCCAAAGAGTACAGTGAGGCGGTTCCGATCAACTTCGGAGCTGAGCGCATTTCCCAGATCGAAGCGCAAGGCGGCATCTCCTCGAGCGCGCGATCGGCGGCAATTGATGCCACACGCCGGCAGCGCCACTCGCTTGCACCTTTGAATCCCTCCGACTGGCGGCGCCTCTTTCTGCGTAACGGCAAGGTGTACTCGGTACCGCTGCCTGAGCTTCACGCGATGCATCCCGCGCTGCGAAGCCAGCAACCAAGAAAAAGCGTGGCACGGATTACCGTCGCCTTCGTGGCGCCCGATCTTAAGCCGGCCTCACTGCGTCTCATCCAGGGAGCGCTCGCTCAGCCGGGCGTTACAATGGGCCTCATTGCGCCGGGATCGATCGATGAGCTACCAGAAGGCATCCGCGATCGTCTCGGCACGTTCGTGAGTGTCCCTGACGTACAGCACGCTGAGCAGATCGTACAGGCTGTGGGGCAATTGAAGGAGACTCTCGGACAGCCCGGGCGCCTGCTCGGCGCTGCCCCCGAGCTTCAGGTGCCGCTGGCCGAAGCTCGGCAGAAGCTGGGAGTCGAGGGCCTGAGCGCCGAGGGTGCACGCAACTTCCGCGACGCGAGTATCCTGCGCCAGCAGCTGGCCGACGCGGGTATCCCGGTCCCCCGGTTCGCTCGCATCGAGAGCGTGCAGGACGGTCTGGCATTTGGCACTGAGGTCGGCTACTACCCGCTCGTCGTCAAGCCGAATGAAGGCGCCTGGGCAGGTAACACCTATCGAGTGGACAGCGAAGAGGAGCTCTCCTCACTGCTGAACCGGCTGCGCCCCACCGAGGAGCGGCCACTGATCTGCGAGGAGTTCATCGAGGGACGCGAGTGCACGCTTGAGGTCATCAGTGTCGGCGGTGTGCCGGCATGGTTCTCCGCAACTCGCTTTGGCGCAGAGTTCCTGGTAGCGTTGCGCAATCCCCGCACCGCACTCACTATGACGCTGCCACGTGAACAGGATGATCCGGCGGATCCGCTTGTGCGGCGCATGGGATTCGCCGCGCTGAAGGCTCTGGGGATGGACACCGGGATCTCTTCGATGCGATGGTTCCGCCGCGTAGACGGCACCGCTGTTGTCACCGACGTGATCGCGAGCCCGCCGGTGGAGCCTATCGTCTCGCTGATGACACTGGCCCATGGCACCGACATGTATCGCGTCTGGGGGAATACGGTCGTGAACGGCCTCTTTGCCCCAATCCCGCGGCTATACGCCGCAGGAGCCGCTATGTTCCGGACTCAGGGAGAAGGGACAATAGTGTCGGCAGTTCACGGTCTGGCTGAGATCCTGCACGAGCTCGGAGACCTTGTAGTGGAGGTACAGGAGCCACAAATCGGCCAGCCGTGGTCGGACCCTCTGACCAGCGGCCGCTTCGTGCTCGTACGCCATGAAGAGACGGCCGTGGTGGATAAGGCGCTTCGACGGATAGCCGATTCTGTGTGGGTCGAGCTGTCCGACCACGCTTAGGTGGCGACAGCTTGATCAGTCGCGATCACTCGGAGATCTGGTACTCGTCGACCGAATCGCCCTTCGACGCTACTTTGGAAAGCTGGGCGGTGAGAAGACGATGCCGCAGGGACAGCATGCGCGCCATAGCAAGGATGAGCTTGTAGGCGCCAAGGCTGCCCAGTTCCAGGAGCTTCTCGAAGCGCGCCCGGCGAAAGCGCAACAGCGTAAGCGGACCAATTGCCTTCACGGTCGCCGAGCGCCCCTCTCCATCAAGGATTGCCATCTCGCCGACACACGCCCCGCTTTTGAGCACGGCGAGTTCCCTCGGGCCACCTTCGGCATCCTTCAGAACGCGAGCGCCACCCTCGAGGATAACGTACCACGCGTCGCCGGGATCACCTTCGTGAAAGATCTCCTCACCGTCTGTCAGCCGCTCCACTTCCATGATACGAACGACCTCAGCACGTTCCGCAGGGTCGAGCCTGTCAAAGAAGGGCGTCGAAACCAGGAAACTCACGATAGTATCGAGCGATATGGTCTGATCCATTGTCCAATCCTCCTGAGGGGCCGATAAAACCGTCCGTGGCGACGCGGCTGCGCAGTTGCCCAAGCGCTGTTTCGTATTGTGGGAAAGTTCACTGCTATCGTCAACCCCTGGGACTGTCTGATGAAACCTGATAGTCGCAGCGGCCGTCGATGGTCTTTGCTGAGGCGTCTGCCGTTGGGCTCCCTTGCGAAATGCGGCCGCGCATTGCCGTTGCAGCGATTGTGCGGTACGATAAGGCTCCCGAAAGACGGGTATTTCCGCGTGCAGGAGCAAGCATGAGTGAACAAGTTCAGGTGATGATAACCGGTGCGGCAGGTACGATGGGGCGGGCGGTCGCCGAATCCTTTGCGGGCGACGAGTATCGGCTCATCCTGGTAGACGTGAATGAACAGGCGGTCCGGAAAGTTGCCGACAGTTTCGGCTCGCGTGCGGTTGCCGTTAGTGTCGACATCGGCAACTACGACGCGGTGCGCAAGGTCATGACGAACCTGCAGGCACAGATCGGCACAATCGACATATTGATCAATAACGCGGGAATCCTCTCGAACAATAAAGTGATGGAGACCTCCCCTGAGGAGTGGCACCGCGTCATGCGGGTGAATGTCGATGGAGCGTTCTACCTGAGCCAGGCCGTCATCCCCGGCATGCGGAAAAAAAAGTGGGGACGCATCATAAATGTCAGCTCCTTTGCGGCGAAGTCAGGAGGAATCACCGCGGGCACGGCATATTCTGTATCGAAAGGTGCGCTCATCTCACTGACCTTCACGCTTGCTGCGGAAACAGCGGCTGATGGAATTACGGTCAACGCGATAGCACCCGCCTACGTACGCACGCCGATGGTCACCGAGCAGCTCAACGACGAACAGCGAGCAGCCATGGTGGCAAAGATTCCGGTGCACCGCTACTGTGAACCGGAGGAGTTTGCGCACGTCGTTCAGTTTCTCGCCTCACGTAAGGCAGGGTTCATTACCGGCGAAGTGATCGATCAGAACGGCGGCCTGCAGTTCGATTAGCGGAGGACGGACGGCCATGCGGAAGATTGCACTCATAACGGGTGCCGGAACGGGAATCGGAAAGGCAGCTGCCCTTGCGCTCGCGGAGGCGGGGTTCGATCTGGTACTTGCCGGGAGGCGAGCGGAACCGCTCGAGGTGACTGCGGGCGATGCACAGAAGCAGGGCGCGCGCGTGATAATACATCAGACTGATGTCAGCGATCCGTCGTCGGTTCAGTCGCTTTTTGATGCCGTAAGAAGGAACTTCGGCAGACTGGATCTGTTATTCAACAACGCAGGCCTCGCGGCCCCATCGACCACGTTCGAGGACATCCCGTTCGAGAAGTGGCAGGCGGTGGTGAATGTGAATCTCACCGGCGTCTTTCTCTGCAGCCAGGAAGCGTTCAGGATCATGAAGGAGCAGGAACCCCGCGGTGGCCGGATCATCAACAATGGATCGATATCGGCGCATGCACCTCGCCCGTTTTCGGCCCCCTACACCGCCACGAAACACGCAGTCAGCGGTTTGACCAGGTCGTGCAACCTCGACGGACGGGCGTATGACATCGCCGTTGGACAGATCGATATCGGCAATGCCAGAACGGACATGACCGAAACAATGACTGCCGGAACACTGCAGCCTGACGGAACTTTGCGGCCCGAGCCGCGCATGGACGTGAAGCATGTGGCCGACGCAATAGTTCAGATGGCGATGCTTCCGCTGAGCGTGAACATCCTTTCAATGACGATCATGGCGACAAAGATGCCGTTCGTCGGACGGGGATAGGGCGCGCACTGCAGCCGGACTTCCTCAGCCCCATCGAGTCACATTCCACATCGTCCGCTATTGCGCGGTGTAACCGCCGTCTATGACCAGGTTTGCCCCGGTGACGAGTGAAGCTGCATCACTGCACAGATAGAGAACTGCGGCAGCAATCTCCTCGGGGTAGCCGAATCGACCTGCAGGAATTTTCTTCTTCATTGCCTCTCCGACTTCACCCGCCCACACCTCCCTGCCGAGTTCGGTGAGGACCACTGTCGGGGAGACAGCGTTGACGGTGATGTCGTGCCGGGCCCATTCAACCGCCAGCACCTGCGTCATGCTCACAATCGCCGCCTTACTTGCACAATAGGCGACGTGGCGCTCGAATGCGACAATTGCGGCCTGGGAGGCAATATTGACGATCCTTCCGCCACTCTTGCTGCCGATCATCTCCCGGGCGACCCGTTGCGCGAGCATGAACGGCGCTTTGAGGTTGAGCGCCATCGTCCGGTCCCAGTAGCTCTCCGGCAGCACATCGGCGTACTCGAGCAAGGCGACCCCCGCGTTGTTGATAAGAACGTCGATCCTGCCGAACTCCCGGATGCCCTGCTCCACAAAGCGGTTCAGGTCGTCACCGTTCGTAAGGTCACCGGTCAGTGCAATTGCCTTCGTTCCGCCTTTCGCAAGTTTTGCCGCAACCTCCGTCACGTCCTTCTGCAGGTCAACGAGTATAAGGCTCGCACCCTTTTCGGCAAACAGCGTCGCTATCGCGTTGCCGATTCCCTGGGCGGCGCCGGTGACAAGCGCTACCTTTCCGGCGAGTCCGAAATCCCTGTCAAATCCTCTGTATTCCATCTGCCCCTCCTGCCGCTGAATGTTCGCGGGTGCAGAGCCGAGGTTTCCGCCCGCCACGCTACTTCAACCTCTTCCTGAATCGAAGTGAAGCAAGCACGAGCGTACCGAATCCGATTGCGCCCATTGCCGCTGCTTCACGCCACATGAAGCGAAACTCTGTGCCCTTCAGAAATATCTCACGAAGTACGGAAATATAGTACCGCAGCGGATTGATGTAGGTGATGTCCTGAACAAACGGCGGCATGTTCTCTATCGGTACGAAGAAACCCGAGAGCAGCAGGGCGAAAATCATGATGAACCACGCAATGAACATGGCCTGCTGCTGGGTTCTTGCAAGCGTCGAAATGAATATGCCGAGTCCGAGCGTAGACAGGCAGAATATTGCGGACATGAGGTAGAACAGGAGCAGGCTGCCTTTCATCCAGATTCCGAACACGAGGCCCGCGGCGATCAAGCTCATCGTGAGCTGCGCAAAGCCGAGTATTGTGAACGGGATGATCTTCCCGATGATCAGCTCAAGCCCGCCGAGCGGCGTAACCATGAGCTGCTCGAACGTGCCGATCTCCTTCTCCCGCACGATGTTCACGGCGGTGAGCAGCATGGTGATCATGATGAGCAGAATACCGATTAGGCCGGGTACGAAGTTCAGTGTGCTGTCGAGATTTGGATTGTACCACATACGCGGAATGACGGTGATCAGAGCCGCGTGCCGCACGTTCATCGCAGCCGCCGGCCGCTGCACCGTCTGTGTCCATCGTACCTGAAGCTGCGCAAGCGTGGCCGACACGTAGCCGAGTCCGACGCCCGCCGAGTTTCCATCGACTCCGTCGACAAGGACCTGGATGTCCGGCGACAGACCGTTCTTCATGTTCCGTTCAAAATCCGGAGGAACGACCACCACGATTTTCGCGGTTCCATCGTCAAGAAGCGTTCGCGCCTGCGTGTCCGAATCGAGCATGCCCACGAACTGAAACGACGATGAGTCGGCAAATGCATTCGTGATCTGTCGGCTCGAAATGGTGTGATCCTGATCAAACACGGCAACGGGGATGTGCTTCACTTCGGTAGTTATGGCCGAGCCGAGTACGAGCAGCATCACAAACGGCGCACCGAAGATGAGGCCAAAGTACGCCTTCGTCCGTCGTATCTGCCGAAACTCCTTCTTCACGAGAGCGAGGATTCTGCGCACAAGTTACTCCAGTCGCACCCGGAAGGACCGGACTGCAAGAGCGATCAGCAGCACGTCCATTCCCAGAAGAATGGCTGCCTGCTGGTAGAGATTGGCAATGGTGTTTCCCTTCAGAACAATGCCGCGAATAATCTGCAGAAAGTAGGTCGCAGGAATGATGGTGCTCACGTACTGGAAGACACGCGGCATGCTCGCTATGGGAAAAATGAATCCGCTCATCATCATCGACGGGAGGATGGTGAGCATCACGGCGACGAGCATTGCGACTGCCTGGGTTTTCGCGAGCGTGGAGACGAGAATCCCGAGGCTGATTCCGGTGACAACATAGATCATCATCATCGCCAGCACGAGCAGAAGCGAACCCTCGATGGGAACATTGAACCAGATGCTGCCGACCACGAGGATCAGCACTCCGTCGATGAATCCAAGCATCGTATATGGAAGCACCTTGCCAAGAATCAGCTGCAGCGGCCGAATGGGACTGACAAGCAGTTGCTCCATGGTGCCGGTCTCCTTTTCACGAACGATGGCAATGCTCGTCAAAAGTGTGCTGATGAGGATGAGGATAAGCGCGATGAGACCCGGAACGAAGAAGTCGGCCGAACGCATGTCTGGATTGTAGAAGACACGTGGACTCACCGAGAACAGGGCGTGCGATCCGGGATTCCCGCTTGCGTTCTGGCGGCTGATCACCTGTCCGACGTAGTTCGTGACGAAGTTCGCCGCGTTCGGATCGCTCGCGTCAACGATGAGCTGCACCCGAGTTTCCCTGCCGGAGCTCAATGTGCGCGCGAAGTCTTCCGGTATCACCAGAGCACAGCGCGCGGTCCGCGTCTTGAAAAGATCGCCAATGGTGTCCACCGGCACATCGCGCGCGGCAATGTGGAAGAAATCGGTCGATGCAATGCGGTCGACAAGTTGCCGACTTTCCGGTGTGTGCGACTGGTCAATAATGGCGATGTCGATGCCCTTCATGTCCAGCGTGATTGCATATCCGTAGAGCAGGAGCATCAGCAGCGGCATGGAGAGCACCATGAACAGGCTCTGCACGTCGCGAAAGATGTGGATCAGCTCTTTTTTGAAAATCGATACAAAGGTCCGGTTCATCATTCGTCTCCACTCACCGCCTGCAGAAAGACCTCCTGCATGGTCGGAACACCGTACTTGCTCTTCAGGTCTGCCGGCCGGGCAAGCTCAACAATGCGACCAAGCTTCATGATCGAAAGTCTGTTGCAGTACTCCGCCTCGTCCATATAGTGAGTGCTGACGAACACTGTCTTTCCCCGGTCTGCAAGTTCGTAGATGAGGAGCCAGAAACTGCGACGTGAAACCGGATCCACGCCGCTGGTCGGTTCGTCAAGAAAGATAATGTCAGGGTCATGAATCAGGGCGGCAGTCAGACTCATCCGCTGTTTCCAGCCGAGCGGCAAGTCCCCTGCAAGCTTGTCTGCGTGTTCCCGAAGTCCGACCGATTCAAAAAGCTCGGCGATACGCTCGCCAATTCGTCGACTGTTCAGTCCGTACATTCCGCCATAGAACTCGAGATTTTCGCGGACCGTCAGGTCATCGTAGAGACTGAACTTCTGGCTCATATAGCCGATGCGGTGTTTGATCCGCTCATAGTCGCGCATCACGTCGAAACCGGCAACGGTGCCTGATCCGGAGCTCGGCACCAGCAGACCGCAGAGCATGCGGATTGTCGTCGTCTTTCCCGCTCCGTTCGCGCCAAGGAAGCCGAAGATCTCACCGCGAGCCACGCTGAACGAAACACGATCGACCGCGACAAAGCTGCCGAAGGAGCGGGAAAGCTCAGCCACCTGAACTGCGAGCTCATCGTTCGTATCTCTCAAGTTGGTTACTCCTTCATGAGCTTGAGGAAGAGGTCCTCGAGCGCGGGTTCGATACGATGCGTGCCGCTGAGCGGGACACCGCTGTCGGCACATCGCTGCGCAACCTGTTCGGCGGTTGCCGGTTCGGCGAGCGTGAAGTGAACGCCGTCGCCGAACAGATTGCACTCACGACAGAGTCCGGATGGGTGAATTGCATTGTAGGCAAGGTGCGGAGCATCCGTCGCGGCAAGATAGAGCGGTTCTCCGTACTGCAGCTTCAGGTTTTCGGGTCGGTCTTCAGCAAGAAGCCGTCCCCGGTAGACGAGCGCGACCCGGTCACACTGCAACGCCTCGTCCATATACGCGGTGCTCACGAGGATCGTCGTTCCCTCGCGTGCCAGTGTCTTCAGAATTTTCCAGAAATCGTTGCGCGACACCGGATCGACTCCGAAGGTGGGCTCGTCAAGTACGATGACTTCCGGTGCGTGAACGAGCATGCAGGACAATGCAAGCTTCTGCTTCATGCCACCCGAGAGTGCGCCCGCACGGCGAGTCCTGAACGGTCCGAGCGCCGAGAACTCGTACAACTGCTCGATTCTCCGGGTCAGTTTCTCCTTTGGCACGCCGAACAGATCGCCGAAGAAAGTCAGATTCTCCGCAACTGTCAGGTCCTGGTAGAGGCTGAACCGCTGCGGCATATAGCCGACGTTCGACCGCACGTAACCGGGCTCGCGGGCGACCGATCTGCCCTGGAAAAATACTTCACCTGAATCGCAGGATATAAGTGAGACGATGGTCCTGATGATAGTGGTCTTCCCGCCGCCATCCGGTCCGATGAGCCCGAATATCTGTGCCGGTTCAACTTCAAATGAGACATTGTCTACGGCAGTCGTCTCCCCGAAGCGCTTGTGCAGCTCCCTTACAGCGATGGGAAGTTGCGTCTGTGTAATCACAACCGCACGTCCACCGGCATGCCGATTTTCAGTGCATCATCCGAGTTGCCGACGCGGATCTTTACGCCGTACACCAGCGTGGTGCGCGTCTCCTGCGTCAGGATTGTTTTCGGCGTGAACTCAGACTCACTCGAGATCCAGTAGATTGTCCCAACACGTGGTTTGCTCTCGCCGGGTACGGTAATCGATACAGACTGGCCGACTTTGATTGAACTGAGCCGGGAAAGCGGCAGATAGATTTCGACCGCCATCACAGAGAGGTCGGCCAGTTCCACCAGCGGCGTGCCCGCGGTGGCAAGCTCGCCCGCGAAGTGATACTTGTTCAGTACTACGCCGTTCAGCGGAGAGATAATTCGCGCATCGCGGATCCCGATGTCGGTAAGTTCCATGCCAGCTCGAAGCTCATCCTCCTGGGCCGCAACGAGCTTGAAGTTGGACTGAAGCGCGACCAGATTAGCCTGATCAACCTGGACCTGAGTCGAGAGCTCATCACGTTGTTGACGGGTCGCCCCGCCCTGGGCAAGCACCTTCTCCGTCTTCGACAGAGTCTGGGTTGCAAGGTTCAGCTGGGCCTCGGCCTGCGTAATCTGCGCCTGCGCGGCACCTCGCCTGACGTCCAGCTCCGCAATCTGGGCAACTTGCTGCTTTCGTTGTGCGACGAGGCGATCGGTGTTGATCTGCCCGATAATCTCGCCCTTCCGAATCCTGTCTCCTTCCCGCACCGGAATGGATTCAATCAGTCCGCTGTTTTGCGATGAGACAGTGACCGGATCGACGTCGAGTCGACCGGTATATGCGAACTGCTTTCCGTTTGCCGAACAGGATACAAGAATCAATGCGGACAACAGAAGCACGGATGTCGATCCGCCGGTGAATGCACGTTTCATTTGTTGATGCTCCATCTGTCGATCGGCTCGCCGCTGAGCGCGTCGATCTGGTTTGCAGCGAGCTCGAGCGCGAGCAGCTGGGTACGATATCGCAACTCCGCCTGGGTCAGGCCGAGGTTTGCATCGTTGAAATCATTTGTTGACGCCATTCCCTGATCGTATTGCGACTTCACAATTTCCATCCGGGAGCGCGATAGCTCAAGCTGACTGGCTATTACAGCGGCCTCGTCCTTCATTGCGTGCCAGTCACGAACTGCCTTTGCATAGGCAAGAGAGAGTTCGTCGCGGGTTGCCGACTCGTTTCGCGCCAACCTGGTGAGGTTCCTCTCGGCGGCACTCACCGCGAGTGCGGTTCCACCCCAGTCGTAGGACCAGCTGAGCGAAATACCGGCTGTCCCGTAGAGCATCCATTCGTTCTTGATTGGATTTGCCCCGGGAAGTCCATAGTGCAGGGCACCGTTGACTGAGATGGCCGGATAATATGCAGCCTCCGCGAGCTTCCTGCCGGCAGCAAGCTCGCCCCGCTGTATCGAAAGTGCTTTGATCTGCTGAAGTGAGTCGATGTCGAGCGATGGAAGGATTGTATCCGGCAATTCGGTTGGTGCATGCTCGGCAGTAACCCGCTTGCCGGTGAGGGATTCAAGATGAGCAAGGGCGTCTTCGAGGGTGGCCCGGGCCGCTATGAGTTTCTGATCGTAGTCGAGCCGCGCAATTGTGAGCGACAGCACGTCGACCTGCTTCGCCATACCCTGCTTCTCGAGTGCAGTGGCCTGATCAAGCTGCAGCTGAGTGCGTTGCCGTCCGGAGTCGAGCGTGTCGATCTGAAGCTGGGCCGCCTGAGCCTGCCGGAATGCGGTGACTGTGGCAAGTGCGACTTTTACGCGGGCAGCATCGACTGAATTGAGCGCAAGCAGGGCAGAAAGCCGTTCGAGCTCGATTTTCGCCTGTCGCGAGAAACCTGCAAACGGTGTCCACCTGACTCCGGCGGAAGTGTCGATCGTATTCTGTTGCACCAGAGAGACAGTCTGCACCTGACCACCAACAGGAATCGAGATGTCCGCAGTCGCGGAATTGTACTGGTAGCTTGCCCCCAGCGTGAGAAGCGGCAGCGCGCTCCGCGCGACTGATTCAGCCTGCAGCCCGGCGGCTGTCGCTCCGGCGGCGGCCGCGCCTATTGTTGCATCATGGGAGAGCGCAAGCAGTACTGCCTGTCGCGGCGTTTCCGACCAGGCCGTTCCGCCGACACCGGCGAGCAACGCGGCAAGAAGCAGCAATTGGTGTCGAGGCTTGATGCGGCAGAGTGTGCTTGCCGCGCGCGAATCAGGTCCGCGTTTTGAGACCGAAGTATATGACATCGAAGATCGACTCCTTTCGATCGGAGAGGAAACGCTCCCGATCGTAGACAGAATCCGGCTGAACATGAGGGACAATGGCTTCGACCATCGGTTCGGCCACGAAATAGTAGATGCAGGCGCCGAGCAGAGTGATGATCAGTTGGGGAGGGTCAACGCGACGGATACGCCCGGCTTTCACTTCCTCTGCTACCAGCGCCACAAGCCGCTGCGGAAGTGTAAGCCCATACCTGCCGGCGACGCTGGTAAGTATGTACTTAACATTCTTGCCTCCCTGCGCAAGCTCGTGGACAATGAACTGTGGGATGCGCGGGTGAGCCGAAATCGTGTCCACGATGGTTCCGATAAATCTCTTGAGGACTTCCTCGAATGTCCCCGCATCGGTCAGGGCAGTCTCGATCTGGCGGAAAAAGCTTCCGAAAACAGTTTCGATAATTCGATCGTAGAGGTTCTCCTTACTCCTGAAGTAGTAATGGAGCAGTGCCTTGTTGATGCCCGCACGATCGGCAATCTCCTGCATTCGTGCACCGCTCCACCCCTTTTCAATAAAGATGTCCATTGCGGCACCCAGAATAAGTTCCTCTTTCGAGATGTCGCGATCAGCATCGTTGTGAGTATTCAAACTCCCTCTCCCCTGATTTCACCGTCTGGATTAACCAAATAGTTAAACTATTTAGCTAATATCGCATGACTCCACTCGGCTGTCAATCCTCGACTTGACAGATAGTCCGCTTGGGGTATTTCATAACCGTACGGAGGTCAAAATGGGAGTGACTATCAAGAGGCTTCATAACATAGGCAGGGTATTTCTCGGCGCAGTAACAGTTGTGCTTTTCACCATACTTTCGGGCTGTTCGGTCATTAGTGGTGCCGTCGGCAACGCAATGGGAAATACGGCAGGCAACGCGATGGCAAGCTCCATGCAGGGGCCGGCGCAGCAGGCGCAGTTCAGTGCTGTCTACTCTCAGGTGTTCTTCATCGGCGGATTCGGCCTCGAAAACGGTCAGGCAAAAGTCGGAAGACTCCTGGAATGGCGAATCGACAGTACCGACAAGAACGGCACCGATTCAATCTGGGCCGACCGTGCGCTTCTTTCGACTGAACCTGATGGTTCTCAGTGGTGGTATCTTGCATACCGCACAAAGGAAGACAATGTCGAATACGCGGTTCAGCTTGACAAGGACAACAATCCGCTGCTGTTGCGATTCAAGAACAAGGATAGCGGAAAGATCGAAGAGGTGAAATACGACCGTGCTGAAGCCCAGAAGGGTCAGCAGGAGATGAAGGACAATCAGTCGGCTTCGCAGGGCGGCGTACCCGCGGGTCAGAATGAGCGAGTCATCACCGACCCGAATATGTACAGTCAGTATATGAAGGGGCAGGAAGCGGTGAATGTCGGCGCAGGAACCTTCCAGACCGATAAGCTCTCGTATTCATACACCGATCCAAACGATGCCACCAACAAGGTTGAATACACCTGGTGGATCAGCAAAGAGCTCCCCGGAGTGGTGAAATACGAATGGGTGGTGACCAAGGAGAAGAACTCGGTGAAGGGCGAACTGGTCAAGTTGCAGGATGGCTTTACCACGCCGCTTCAACCATAGTCCACGGGGATGACTGACTATTGCCGGCGCTCGCACAGCGCCGGTTTTTTTTCGTGCCCGGCGAACAGAACACTACACAATTCGTGCTTCACACTTGAATTTCCTTGCCTTTTCGATAATAATCGAGCACACTTATACACATATCGTGATATTCGAATCCAGGAGAGCCGAACGTGAGCGCTGTCGAACTGATAGACGTGAAGAAGTATTACAAACTCGGAGAGACACGCGTGGACGCGCTGCGCGGTGTATCGCTCAAGATCGAAACGGGAGAGTTTCTGGCCATAGCTGGTCCGTCCGGCTCTGGAAAGAGCACGATGCTGAACATGTTCGGCTGCATCGATACGCCGTCTGAAGGAACCGTCACCGTGGATGGTGCGCGGACCGATCATCTGAACGACCGCGAGCTCACGAGGTACCGTCGCACTCGCATAGGATTCATCTTTCAGTCGTTCAATCTCATCCCGGTACTCAATGTATACGAGAACATCGAGTTCCCTCTGCTGTTGCAGCGCTCTCTGAGCAGATCGGAACGCGAACAGCGCGTAATGCACTTCATTGAAGAGGTGGGACTGGCGGACCGGATTCATAACAAAGCGAATGAGCTTTCCGGAGGACAGCGACAGCGGGTGGCAATTGCGCGCGCACTGGTCACCCAGCCTCTCATTGTGCTTGCAGATGAGCCGACCGCGAATCTCGATTCGGAAACCGGGCTTCGCATTATCGATCTGATGCGCGAGATCAACGACCGGGAAAAGACGACTTTTATCTTTTCCACCCACGATTCCCGGATAGTGAGTCACGCGCGCAGAGTCGTCCAGATTCGGGACGGACTCATTCTCGATGGAACCGAAAAGGACTAGGTCATATGCTGGTTTTGAAACTTGCCCTGCGGACACTGCTGCGACGCAAGAGCCGGATGGTGCTGATTGGCCTCCTGGTTGCGTTCGGAACCTTCCTGATCATCTTCGGCACGACCTTCACCAGTTCGGCGGCTCAGATATCGCGGCAATCGATCATCGAGAACTTCACGGGCGACTTCATTATCTATTCGGCACGATCGAAGGAGAAACCGTCTCCGTTCGCCTTTCAGACTCCCCTGCCGAACATTCAAAATGTTCCGCAGATAGAAAAGGTGCTTGACGGAATTCCGGAAGTTACCGCCTATGCACCTTATGCACAGAATTTCGCGGTCCTCCAGGTGATGCGAAACGGAACAAAGGTGGAACTTCCGTTCATATTCTATGCAATTGACCCGGCAAGTTACCGTGCGGTTTTCAGGAATGAGAAGATGACTGACGGCAACTTCTTCGGTCTCGATCCGGCAACTTCATCCGGAGGATCAGAATCCAGGACTGGCATCGTTATCAGCAACTTCCAGAAGAGCCAGTATGAACGGAACAACGGTGTGACACTGTCGGTCGGCGAGCCGGTGACCATACTTGGAGTTACCGAAGGCGGTGTCAGCGCGGCAACGTCGAAACTGATCGGCACGTTCGAACCGCAGTACTACAAGAATGTCTTCAACTATATCAACTTTGTGGACTTCACGACCTATTCCAATCTGTACAGCTTTACCGGTGTCGCCGCGCTTCCGCAGGGACTAGATGAATCGCTCTCGAACGCCGGTCAGACAGACAGCGGAATATTCGGACTTGCTTCCAACGATTCGTTCAACAATCTGGACCTGAAGAGCCTCAAGGAACAGACACTTTCGGGCTACACCATGATCGCGGTCAGGCTCAAGGATCACTCACAGGCAGAACGGATTATGAAGCTCGTTGCCACGCACAAGGATCTGAACATCAAGGTTGCCGGGTGGCGTGAAGCTTCAACCTACTTTGCGCAGATTGCCTCCGGGCTTCAGACTTTCATCTATTTCGCGACCGGCCTCATCTTCCTGATAGTCGCTTTTATTTTCATGAATACGCTTATCATTAACATAACCGAACGTACCGACGAGATCGGAACCATGCGGGCGATGGGAGCCGAAAAGAGCTTCGTCCGCATGATGTTCGTCGCCGAGACACTCCTGCTCAATACAGCGGCAAGCGTTGTCGCGATGATCGTGGCGTTTATCGCAATTGTGGCAATTGGGAGCCGGGGCATCCCGTTGCCGGATACGATCAGTCAGTTCCTTATCGGGGGCGGCAACCTGCCGATGCAGCTGAGCCTCGCCCCGTTTGTCGAAGCGCTTCTGATCACGCTGATCGTATCGGTTATCGCAACTCTGTATCCGGTTCGGGTTGCGACCGCAATTACGCCCCTCGAGGCGATGAATGAACGGTGAGATCCGCCGTTCCCGGCTCCGGTAACTGAGAGGTTGATATGGTGCAGTTTGTCCCTCTGGCTTTCAAGAATATATTCCGCAATAAGAAACGAAGCGTGACGCTGGGCGTCAATTATGCAATAGTGACGCTGATACTGGTGCTGCTTTTTGCATTTTCTGCCGGCGCAACCCAGAACATCGAGACCAACCTGATCCGGTCCTCAGCCGGACATATCACCATTACCGGACAGTATGCTGAGAACGGGCGTATCTATCAGGGCATACCCGACACAGCCAAGGTCATCGACATTGCGAAAAACACGCTCGGGAATGTGGAGGTTGTTCCCCGGTATCTGATGATGTCGACGCTCTACTATAAGGGGTTGTCCAAGCGACTGACCTTCGTAGGCATTGACGCATCCTCGGACTCAGGTTTCAAGGATCAGATTCATTTTCTGTCGGGAAGCTGGGACGGATTTGTTAAGGATCCGAATGGCATAGTTGTTCCAAAGGATACGGCGGACTATTACGGGCTTGCTGCAGGTGATGAGACGGTAATCTCGACGCGCACACGCTTTGGGGCCTTCAATACCGGCATCATGAAGGTGGAAGGCATCTACACCACCCCGAACTTCTTCGCGAAAGGGCTGCTTCTGTCTCACTTCCCGTTCCTTCAGAAACTCGACCTGGCGAGTGCGGACGCCTCATCCCAGTTATTTCTCTACCTGAAGGACACGAGCAGGCTGAACGACAAGCGGAACCTGCTCATGGACGCGTACCGAAAGGCTGGTTTCGACGTATCAAAACCGAAGAACGACACCGAGGCTCTGGAAATTGTCACCTCGGCGAGTACGAAGTACCAGATCGACAAGCAGAACCGAAATCGTGTGCTGCTCCGGGTTGCCACTATCGACGAGGTGCTCGGAATCGTCCGGAGCGTATTGAATGCGGTGAACGCGGTTGGTTCAGTCATAGCGGCGATAATGCTGTTCATTATCGCGATTTCAATACTGATCAACCTGCGAATGACCATAAACGAACGGCTTCGGGAGATTGGAACTATGCGGGCAATCGGCGTTGATTCGAGCGGAGTAACATCGATTTTCGTACTGGAGAACCTCGTGCTGTCACTGGTATTCATTGCCGCTGGAGTCCTGCTCGCGTTCGGTGTCTCCTTCCTGTTCCGTTATGCAATTGTGCTTCCGGATTCCGGCAATCTCGGCCTGTTTCTGAACAGAGGACACCTCGTACTCATACCGACAGCCGGTGGAGTGCTTTCTATTGCAGGAATCATTCTGCTTTTTACAGCGCTGTTCTCATATTTCCCGGCCCGTCGCGGCGGACGTATTACGCCTGTCGAAGCGTTGAGCAAAGTGTACTGATGATTTGATCAGCTGATCGAGAGGAGAAGTAGATGCGTAATCGATTGTCCATCGGCGTAGCGCGGATCGTGGCGTTTGCTGCGCTGCTCATGATCCTCGGCTCAGGGTTCGCGGTGGCTCAGAACCAAAGTGATCCCGAAGCTCTTAAACTCGTGAAGTCATTCGAGAACAAGCTGAACCTTGAGGGACTCGATGTTACCGATACCTTCACTCTTGTTCAGAAGAAACCGGGAGAGGCAGACCGGGTGCTGCAGATAAAGGTTTACCGGCGGGACTCTGCAAATGTCTTCACGCTTATCTTTCAGTATCCCACAAGCGAGAAGGGCAAAGGCTACTACCGCAACGGAAACGACCTTTACCTCTATCTCCCGACAACGCGCGAGTTTGTGTATCGCAACAGGAAGGACGATGTCGGCTCCACCGACGTTCGTACAGATACCTTCGGCCGGCTCGAGCTCGAGAAGCAGTTTCAGCTTGCGATGGAAGGGCAGGCGCAGATTGCTCAGTGGACCTGCGATGTGGTGAAGCTCACCGC
>DATKUC010000080.1:0-3465 GCA_035530835.1 Spirochaetia bacterium | reverse complement strand
GATGTCCGGAGAAGGCGAACTGAACCGCATTGTCAGCATTGGCGCGTTCAGCGTGTCTCCCCGATGCGCAACCCGTTTGCAGGCGGAGTAGACGGTGAGTGTTCCGTTACCCTTCTCAATGTCGCGCACTTCGACCGGACTGTGGAGCGTTACATCCTTCTTCAATCCCCAGTAACCGTCTCTGAATTTCATGATCGTAAGTCTCCCGGATCGGTGTTTCAGCGGTCGTCAGGACTTGACGGCGCCGGCGACCATTCCCTTCACGATATGTTTCTGGAGAAACAGGTAGAAGACAACAGCCGGCAAGATTGTCAGTAGCACGCCCGCCATCGCATAGTTCCATTCGATCTTGTACAGACCGAAGAAGTTGTACGCGGCGAGCTGCAATGTGAGTGAGTTTTTTGAACCGCTCAGTATCAGAAGGGGAAGCAGAAAGTCATTCCACATCCACATTGCATTCAGCACGATAACGGATACAGTGACCGGCTGGAGCAGCGGGAAGATAATGCGGAAGAACGCCTGCAATGGCGAAGCGCCGTCTATGGTCGCACAGTCGTCAAGATCACGTGGTATCGATTTGACGAAGCCGTGATAGAGGAAGAGCGCGAGCGGCGCCCCGAGCCCCCAGTAGAGCACGCCCAGTCCAACAGTCGATCCGATGAATCCCAGGCTTTTCGCTACTTTGACCAGAGCGATCATGAAGGAGTGGAACGGTATCATCATTGGCGCAATGCAGAGAATGAGCAGCACCCAGCTATAGGTCGTCCGCGTGCGGGAGAGCTTGTAGCCGGAGAGCGAGCTCACGAGCACTACTCCGATCACGCCAACCGACGTTGCCACAAGCGTGTTGAAGAACAGGCGGGGATACTCCATGAGGCGGAACGCGTTGGTGTAGTTCTTCAGGTCAAGCGATGTGGGCAGGGCGGTCACGTTCGTGGTTATCTGAGCGAACGTCTTGAAGGAGTTGATTACGACGAGAATCAGCGGATACAGGTAGATGATCGCGACGATCGTCAGGACGGTGGTCAGAAGAGTGGAACCAAGGCGCAATCGGTGGTTCACAGTTCCACCTCCCTTCGCTTGAACGTACGTACCTGAAAGATGGTCAGCAGCAGTATGACGATGAACAGGATCACTGATTTCGCCGTACCGTAGCCAAACCTGCTCACGACGAACGCGGTCCGATATATGTCAAGTGAAATGGTCGTGGTCGTTGTCCCGGGTCCTCCGTTTGTCAGGCTGAAGATGACGTCGAACGCCTTGAGCCCGTTGGAGAGCGAGTAGAACACACACACGGTAATTGACGGCATGATCATGGGAAGCGTTACTCGGAAGAAGCGTGCAATGGGGGAAGCTCCATCGATCATCGACGCTTCGACGAGTTCCTTCGGCATAGTCTGCAGGCCCGCAATGTAGATGACCATATAGAAGCCAATAGCCTGCCACACCGAGACCAGAACGACGCTCAAGAATGCCATGTTTCCATCGCCAAGCCAGCTCAGGGCGAAGATCGGCAGGTGAGTGAGCTGCAGGAAGGAGTCAAATCCCTTCGAGAATATGAATCGCCAGATATAGCCGATAACGATGAGGCTGATGATGTTCGGAATATAGAATGCGACGCGAAGCGCGTTCTTGCCCTTGATTTCGGTGTCAAGGAGCACTGCAAGTAGAAGCGCTGCGACATTCGTGAAAATGACGGTGAAGAAGGTGACCTTGAGCGTAAACCAGAGAGCGCTCATCATTTCCGGATCGTTGACCAGTAGCTCGCGATAGTTGGCCAACCCGACAAATAGCGGGACCCTGTCCAGCCCGTTCCACTTCGTGAACGAGTAGACAACGCTCATCAGGAACGGCAGTTCCACCGAAAGCACGATCGCGGCGAGCGCCGGTACCGTGAACAGGAGAAAGACGGATCCCTGGTTGAGTTTTTTCTTTGACAATGGTGACATACGGCATCTCTGCGGCCGGAGAGCGGTGCTCTCCGGCGTATTGGAATTGGGAAACAGGAAGAGTCTTACTTTGCAGCGTTCGCGATCTTCGCGTACTGTGAGTCGAGCGCCTGGAGAGTCTGCGCTCGATCGGTCTGGCCTGCGCAGTATCCCTGGAGGATCGAACCGAGAGTCTGCTCGGTGCCTGTCGGCCACATCTGATAGAACCACGGGTAGGCCGGTACGCCTGCGGTGATCATGCTGACAGTCGCCTGCGCTATCTGGGAGTCCGGGGCTGCAGCGCCCACGATCGGCGAAAGCTGCTTGATCTTGCCGGGAATCCAGTTCTTGCCGTAGTCCGAGGTGGTAAGCCAGCGCAGCCACGCCAGAGCGGCCTGCAGGTTCTTCCCGTCCTTGGCAACGCGGATGGTCTGGTTTGAGTCATACATTATGCCGGCGCCATCCGGGCTGTTCCCGACTGGTCCGACCAGATAGCCGAGCTGAACGTTCGGATTCGTCTTTTTGATGGTGTCTTCGGCCCAGTTACCCTGGTGGATGATTGCCACCTTTCCCGTCGCGATCGATGATGTCTGGTCGTTGAAGTCCGATTCGTTCGGCTTTGGCCCGCCGTACTTCTTGATGAGATCCAACAGGTCAAAGACATTGCTCATCTCTTTTATGTCGCTGAACTTGAGACTTCCGTCGTTCAGTTTGCTTGCGAAGTTCTGAAAACCGCCGTAGGACTTTGCCGCGACCGGTGCAAGAACCTGCCACGCGGTCTGCGGGAGGACCCAGAACTCCTTGAACCCCGTCGCGAACGGCTGAATACCTGCTGCCTGAATTTTCGCGGCAACAGCTGCAAGCTCCGGTATTGTCCGGGGAAGAGTCGTAATGCCGAGTTTTGCGAAGATCTCCTTGTTGTAGATGAAGGAGTGAGACTGCACGAGGAACGGGTAGCCGGTGATCCGTCCGTTCACCGTGACGCCCTGCAGCGCAGTCGGGGAGATGTTCTTGATGAAGTCCTGATCAGTCAGGTCGTACACGTAGTCTTTGTAGGTGGAGTTGTCCGCGTACGCGCTGCTCATGAAGATGTCAGGAACATCGCCTGAGTTCACGCGGCTGTTCAGCACTGTGCGGTAGTCAGCCTGGAGCACGGTGATGTCCAGCGTTACGCCGGTAGCGGCTTTGTAGGCGGCAGCCATCTCGTTGTACTGATCGGTCAGTTCCGGACTGTAGAACAACAGGCTGAGCGTCGTCGGCTTGGCCGACTCCTGTTGACCCTTCGCGAATGCACCGATGCCCGCAAGCATCAGTATCATCAAACTTAACAGTATCTTTTTCAAAACCATACCTCCTGCGGATGTCCACGTTCGCAACGGATATTGTGAACGTGTATGATGTACGTATATCATATGCGTGCCCGCCAGTCAATGTTTTGGCGGTGAAGCGATGGTGACGCACCGCGCCTGGCAACACTTTCCGCTCGACCGAGCTATCGTGAAAACCGTCGTTTCGATATAATTGCTCGCCGACGGTG
>DATKUC010000079.1:0-27336 GCA_035530835.1 Spirochaetia bacterium | reverse complement strand
CTACCTGAAGGCGTGGTACAAGGCGTACAAGGACAAAGGGTTGGTCATTATCGGCGTGCACACGCCGGAGTTCGAGTTTGAGAAGAAGAGTTCAAACGTTCTTGCGGCAATGAAGGATCTCGGGGTGACCTGGCCGGTCGTCCAGGACAACAACTACCGGGAGTGGAATGCGTACGGGAACCAGTACTGGCCCGCGCACTACTTTATCGATGCAAACGGTCACGTTCGATACTATCACTTCGGAGAGGGAAGCTACGCCACCTCGGAGCAGGTGATACAGGAGCTGCTGAAGGAGCGTGGAGCGAAGGTGAGCGGTGAGGTCTCTCCTCCGGACATCGTGAATACCGCGCAGACTCCGGAGACCTATCTGGGATACGCCCGCGGACGCGGATTCACCTCGGCAGTTCAGCCGGTACCGGATATGCCAGTCGACTACAAACCTGAAGGGACCCCGTCCAACGGGAACTGGAATCTGTCGGGGACCTGGACCATCGGAGCTCACTCCATTGTCCCGACCGGTGGCGGAACGCTTTCCCTTGGGTTCAACGCGCGGAATGTCTACCTCGTCATTGCGCCTGAGGCGGGTTCCGCGGGAACTGTCCGGGTGACTGTCGATGGGAAGGAGGGGGGCAACACCCCGGATGTATCGAATGGCGTGGTGAAACCGGATGCCGACAGACTCTACCAGCTTGTCGCACTGAAATCGCCGGGGCCACACGTGCTGAGCATCACCGTTACCGGAAAGCTCAGGTTGTACGCCTTCACCTTCGGCTGACCATCGGCCCGCTCAGCCGAGATAGACCCGCAGCTTTGCAAGCGAGTAGAGCGGCACCAGCGGTATGAGAATGGGAACCTTTCTGATGTACTCCTGGTACTCCGGTTCCGCTCCGTATCGGCCGCTCTGCTTCTGTTCGAGTCGTTTTGCAGATCCGAGCATAATCAGCACGATGGTGAGTAGACCGATCGTGCTGAGGATCCACGCGACCCAGGAGGTATAGAACGGAATGCCGGCAAGGTAACTGCCGAGCCAGACGACTATTTCGCCAAAGTAGTTCGGATAGCGCACGAGCCGATACAGTCCGCTCCTGCAGAATGCGGACGGTTCCCGTCGCTTCAGCCGCGCCTTCTGGCGGTCGGATATCCACTCAATCGCCAGACCGCAGTAGCCGACAAGCAGTCCTGCAGTCACAACGAACGCCGCGCCCGATGCGCCCCCGCGAACTGCGTCCACCAGGGCAGCAGTCCCGTGACTTTCAGCGTTCAGTGCCGAAAAGTGAAAGAGCACGGGCGATGCCATCGCGACATAGAGCAGACTTACGCCGATCCAGATGCCAAACCGGGCAAAAGGCGAGGTCACCGCGTAGGTGCGATCTGTTTCAGCGCGTTCAGTCCGAAAGGATGCCTTACGTTCGCGAACGGTCAGGTAGGTCGCAAGCCGGAACCCGTAGACCAGAATGAGCGCCATATGCAGCAACGCCGCAAGGTTACCGGTTGTTCGGTAGAACACGAACGAGAAAAACGCAACCCCCGCCACCGACAGCCCGTATCCGGTGCTGATGAAGTAGACGGTCCGCGCGAAACCGAGAGAGGAGAGCAGTAATGAGACCGCGAACAGTACGATGATTACCGATGGAACCGTTGCGAACAGCATGTGATCAGGATTCAACAATAGGCTGGTGCTCATGTTCTTCCTCTCCGTGAAGCTCAATATTCCGCCCGGCACGGGTCAGCGTCAAGGGGGTGGGATTTCCCGCGCTCCGGAGGTACGATAGAGCCGGATCTCAGGAGGTGCCGTGCGTCACGCCATCTTGATGCTCGCCGCGGTGATTGCTCTGACCGCGATACTTGTGGCCTGCGCGGGCGGTCCACCGCCGCGCCCGATTGTTCCCGAAGTTGGACGCGCGGCAGTACCGCCTCCGATGGCATTCCCTGTGCTGCCGGAGCGGCTTGACCTGATGCCCTATCCGGCATCGGTTCGCATCGATCCTGCAATCATCCGATTTCGCGCCTTCGCGGTGAAGGTCGCCGACTCGCCCTCCTCCGCCAGGGTCGACTTTGCACTCGCTGAACTCAAGCGTCAGGTCAGTTCGTTGTGCGGCCCCGATGCGGGGCGTGCTGCACCGATCCTCCTCGCGATACATTTCAGGAAGACTATCGCGCTTTCGGTGGGCGAGGACGAATCCTACACTCTACTGACGCGACCGGGCGAAGTGACGATAGATGCCGCTACCGACGTTGGCGTTCTGCGCGGCGTTGCAACGCTCTCGCAGCTGCTTTCGCCCGATCGTCCGGGAATGGCGATGGTGCCGGAAGTCTCGATTCACGATCAACCGAGGTTTACGTGGCGGGGTCTCCTGCTCGACTGTGCGCGCCACTTCATGCCGGTGGACACCATCAAGCGGACGCTGCTCGGCATGGCAGCGGTGAAGCTGAATGTCTTTCACTGGCACCTGACCGACGATCAGGGGTTCAGGATCGAAAGCACGACATTTCCCGAATTGGCCGCAAAGGGAAGTGACGGAGAGTACTACACCCACGCCGATGTTCGGGAAGTCGTCCACTACGCCGACCTTTTGGGCATCCGCGTGGTACCGGAATTCGACATGCCTGCGCATGTGTCGGCAGCGCTCGCCGCTTACCCCTCACTCGCGGCAGGTCCGGGACCCTTTGCCGTCAGAAAGAGCTTCGGCGTCTTTAACGCGGCCTTCGACCCGACCCGTGATTCTACCTACCGAGCGCTCGCCCGCTTCTTTGCCGAAATGGTCACGCTCTTTCCTGATCGTTATATCCACATAGGGGGTGATGAAAACACCGACCGCGCATGGTCAGGCGATCCGTCGATACTCGCCTACATGCGCGAACACCACATGGTCGGATTCGGCGATCTTGCACGCTACTTCACCTCGCGGGTAGAGGCCATTCTCAGGCCGCTCGGACGCCGGGCGGTTGTCTGGGAGGAGTCCTGGAACGGTGACCTGGTACCCGGCGAAGTCGTGCAGGTGTGGGCTGAACCGTCACTCATTGGCAAGGCGATAGAGGTGGGGCAACCTGTCCTGCGGTCGCAACGCTACTATCTGGACCTGATGTTTCCCGCATCCTACCACTACGCGGTCGATCCAGCGGCCGGCACCGGGCGCGACGAGGCGGTGCTTGGCGGTGAGGCAGCGATGTGGAGTGAGCTTGTATCACCGCAGACGCTCGACAGCAGACTCTGGCCGCGACTCGCCGCGATTGCCGAACGATTCTGGTCTCCGGCGACCGAGAACAGCATTCGCGGCATGTATGAACGGCTTCCCGCGGTGAGCCGCTACCTCGCATCGATCGGCATGCGCCAGTTCGCCGATGAGCGGCGCATCCTGATGAATCTTTCCGGGGGGCCGGTGAGTCCTGCGCTCCAGAGACTTGCGGATGTACTTGAGCCACTGAAGGGGTATGGTCGAATATCCAGCATGCACTACACCACGGCAACTCCGCTTGATCGGACTGTGGACGCAATTCCCCCGGAATCGGCAGTGGCCCGTGATTTCTCGCAGCTCGTGGATCTGCTCATAGGAGGGTTCGCTGACGGACTTCACCGGAATGCAGTGCGCTCTGAAATCCCGGCCGCCTGGCGCTATCCGGCCTCATTCGCCGCCGCATCCGACAGTCGGTCCCGGCTGTTTTCGCTGCTGCGTTCGGATCTCGAACTCTGGCGCTCGAACGATCGGATGCTACAGCCGCTTCTGGAGGCACGGTCCGGATTGCGGGAGCTTTCCGGAGTATCTCGCGACCTGTCGCTCATCGCCCACGTTGGACTTTCCGCTCTGAACCGGCTTGAGGAGTTTCCGGAAGGCTCAGTGCCGAGTGAAGATTTCAGATGGCTCACCCGACAGCTCACGATGCTTCGCAGAGTCCCTGCATGGAACTCTGCCCAGGTGACAATTGCCGTCCTCGATCCGGTGCGACGCCTCGTTTACGCAGCGTGTGGACGAGTCGCTCCCCGGTAGCTCGCGGGAGCGTTCAGTCTGACTTAGGCGGCGCGGCCGGCGGCGGACTGACGGCGTTTGCCGCCCGGAAGTCACTTGCGTACATGATTCGGAAGATGTCCCAAATCTGAACGAAGATCGCCATGATGATCGGGCCGATGAGCAGTCCGGGCAGGCGAAAGAGTGCGATTCCGCCAAAGATTCCGAAGAATACCAGGAGGTCGTGCATCTTGATGTCGTCCCCGATGATACGCGGACGGATCACATAGTCGCACACGCCCATCAGCCCACCGACCCCGGCGAGCACGACCACTGCTCCGGGGATCTGACCGTTCAGCGCGAGAAGCACGCCGGCGGGCAACCAGATGAGGATCGGACCGAAGTTCGGCAGCGGAGCGAGAAATCCGGTCAGCATTCCCCACAGGAGCGGCGACTTCATTCCCGCAAGCATGTAGCCAAGATAGGCGATGGTCCCCTGGATCAGTCCCATGACCAGCGTGCCCTTGATGATTGCGCGTGTGACCGAAACAAAGTGGGAGAGGATGGAGTCTTTCTGATCGCGGTCGAGCGGAATGTAGTCAAGCAGACTGGCAAGGATCTTGTCACCGTCGCGAAGGAAGAAGAAGAGGCTGTAGAGGTAGATGATCACCATCAGAATGATGCGGATCATGTTTCCGAGAAACCGACTTACGTGACTTACGATGACCGACGAATACTGCTCGAGCGTCTTCAGGAGCATATCCCGGGTAATCGCGTGCTCAGGCCCGCTACTGGACACCAGCCCAAGCTGCTGTCCGATGTTGATTACCGAGTCCACTATGCCGTGGATTTGCCATCCCCACAGCGAGACAGTCTGTGCAAGTCTGAGCACATTCAGGACGGCGAGATAGACCAGCCCCGTTACTGGAATTACCACCATGAGGATAACCGTGAGCATGGTGATAATCGCAGGCATCGTGCTCGTTCCCCGAAATCTTGCCGCAAGTCGTCTGCGAATCGGGAAGAACACACCCGCGGTAACCGCTGAAAGCAGCAGCGGAATGAGAAAGGGTCTGATGACCAGGATGAACAGGACAGTTGAGCCGGCAAGCAGGATGCTGAAGACCGTCCGGGAAATGGCTCTCCGTCGCGTTGGATGCAGATCTCGATCGGCTCCGCTCGTTGCCATGACTCCCCCTGTCAACGTTCACAACATATCAGACTACCGGGTTTTGTGTCAGCTCCTTCCGTTCATGCGCGACTGCCACTGGGTCGGGGTAACACCGATCTTGCTCTTGAAAAGACGCGAGAAATAGAACTGGTCGCGGAACCCGAGACCGAGTGCTATCTCCTTCACCGCGCGGCCGGGCTGCTGCAGCAGAGTTTTCGCACGATTGAGCTTCATCTGCAGAAAATACTGGTGCGGCGAAAGACCGGTGTAGTTCTTGAACAGCTTGAGAAACGCCGAATAACTGAGGTTGATGCCGGAGAGGAGTCCGTCGATGGCGATGTCACCGTACAGGTTCTCTTCCATATGAAACTTTGCCTGAGCAACTATCTGTTCGGCTCCCGATTGCTGCGCCTCCCGGTAACTCGTAGTGAGTATCTTCGCGATAATCTGGATGATTGATGCGCCGAGACGCAGCTGGAATCCCGGCGGTTCCCGTTCGGCAAGGTCGAAAATCTCGGCAAAATCGGATAGGATCGTATCCTGCAAGCCAATCCGGTACGCCGGCCGCTCCGGGCCTATCAGGCCGCGCTGAAGCAGCGTGGCCGGAAACGGGCCCGTGAATCCGACCCAGTACTCGTCCCAGCCGGTCTGCGCGTCGGGGCTGTACGCGTGCCAGACACCGGGGAACAGGAGAAATGCGGTGCCCGCTTCAACGATGCACGAATTGTCCGGCTGCCAGCGCAGCACTCCGCGGCCGCGGGTGATGTAGACTATCTGAAACTCGTTGAGGATGCGCTTCGTTGTGATGTTTTGCCGGTATGCCGGCGGATGTTCCGCCGGGCTCGGCGGATAGTGCGCCCCTGCGGATGTCGGCTTGCATCCGGCGTCCGTGCAGTAGATGTGCCAATCGAATGCCCGATCATCCAGAGGAAGATACTTTACGAATGACCGTTCCACCGTTGAACCTGTGCGAAATTGTATATGCAGGGTAGGATTTTGTCCATTGTATGTGCGCCGGGACGTTGTATCATAGCGGAGTGGGGGTTGTGATGATTCGACATGCGTTCACGATGAAACTCAAACCTGGCTATGAGGCTGAGTACCGGCGTCGGCATGATGAAATATGGCCTGATCTCTCCCGCGAACTGAAGAGGGCAGGGGTATCCGACTATTCGATATACCTCGATCCTGAGACACTCACACTGTTTGCATTTCAGAAGCTGAGTGACGACAACAGCTCCGACACGCTGCCTGCAAACGCCGTCGTGAAGAAATGGTGGAAGTACATGGCCGACATAATGGATACAAACGCCGACAATTCGCCGGTTTCGAAGGATCTTGCCGAAGTTTTTCACATGGACTGAAGCGCGCCGTCGAGTTGCGGCACCACACTACGAGAAAGGAAAGAAAGGGAGGCCCAGATGTTTCCAGTGACCGATAACGACAGCGTGCGGAAGGCATACGACGGGGCAAAGGCGCGCTACGCCGCTTTTGGCGTGGACACCGACGACGTGCTGAAGAAGCTGTCGTCGATACCTGTTTCAATGAACTGCTGGCAGGGTGACGATGTGGTCGGATTCGAGGGGCAGTCCGCACTGTCAGGCGGTGGGATTCTTGCAACCGGAAACTATCCCGGCCGGGCACGCACTCCGGCAGAGCTCAGGAAGGATGCCGAGTTTGCATTCGGCCTCATTCCTGGACCGAGGCGATTCAATCTCCACGCAAGCTACCTCGAAGCCGGAGGCAAATCGATCGAACGCGATCAGATCGGACCGGAGCACTTTACCCACTGGATCGACTGGGCGCGCGGGAACAGGATCGGGCTCGATTTCAACGGTACCTTCTTTTCTCACCCCAAGGCCGCCGACGGATTCACACTTGCTCACCCGGACGCCGAAGTGCGCAACTTCTGGATCCGCCACGCACAGGCGAGCAGAAAGATATCTGCGGCGATGGGAAAGGAGCTCGGAACCCCGTCGGTCGACAATCTCTGGATTCCCGATGGCATGAAGGATTATCCGGCAAACCGCAGGAAGTACCGCGATCTTCTGACCGACTCGCTTGACCGTGTGTTCAGCGAATCTCTGGACCCGGCTCATACGATCGATGCGGTTGAGGCGAAACTATTCGGCATCGGTTCCGAGGCGTACGTCGTCGGATCGCACGAGTATTACGTCGGATACGCTGTATCGCGGAAGATGATGCTCTGCCTGGATGCCGGACACTTCCATCCGACCGAACAGATAAGTGACAAGATCTCCGCGCTGCTCTGTTTCCTCGACGATCTCCTGCTGCACGTTTCCCGGCCCATGCGATGGGACAGCGATCATGTGGTGCTGATGGACGACGCAACAACCGGCATCATGTCTGAGATCAAGCGGGCGAATGCATTTGGCCAGGTGCGGCTCGCGGTCGACTTCTTCGACGCCAGCATAAATCGAATTGTTGCGTGGACTGTCGGCATGCGGGCTACCATTCGTTCGGTGCTGCTTGCTCTGCTTGAACCGACGCAGCAGCTGCGCGATGCGGAGGAAAAGGGGCGTTACGGCGAGCGGCTCGCGCTCATGGAGGAGTTCAAGACGCTGCCGTTTGGCGCGATCTGGGATAAATACTGCCTCGACCAGGGTGTTCCGGTTGGTTCGGCGTGGATTGATAGTGTCAAAACCTACGAAGCTACTGAACTTTCAAAAAGGTGCTGAAGATGAGTGTGATTGACGATCTGGTGACCATTTCCCGGGAAGTTGGTGCCGATCCTGAGTGGGTTCTCGCCGGTGGCGGAAACACTTCGGTCAAGGACCAGGGGATGCTGTTCGTGAAGGCTTCCGGTGGAGCTCTTTCCACCATAACTGCCGACGGTTTTGTTCGGATGGAGATGGCCAAACTCACTTCGATCTGGGGAAAGCACTATCCGGATGAGTCTTCAGCGCGTGAGGCGCAGGCGCTTGCCGATCTCATGGCAGCACGGGCCGTGGGGCAGGAGGCCAAACGGCCGAGTGTTGAGACACTCATGCACGCGCTCCTTTCCTTCACCTTTGTCGTGCATACCCATCCTGCGATTGTGAACGGCATTACCTGCTCACAGGACGGGGAAGCCGCAGCAATTCGCGTGCTCGGGGGCGACATTCTCTGGATTCCGACGGTCAATCCGGGTTACATCCTGGCTCAAACGCTGAAGAGTGCGGTGGATCGATACGTCGCCGATCACGGAGCCGCACCTGCGATCATTCTGTTGCAGAACCACGGCCTTGTGGTTGCTGCTGACTCAATCCGTGAAATTCGAACCCTGAACGACCGGATCATCGCCTCGATCAGACACCACGTCAAACGGCATCCGGATCTGTCGCCCGTGGCCGTCGCAAAAACCACGGTTGACGATGTTCTTGCTGCCACGAAGGCCGCGCTCGGCGTGCCGGACGCGAAGTTCTTCCTGAATCGGGAGTTGTCGCGCGCTATCGGGAATCGGACCACGCTCGCGCCGCTGCTGTCGACCTTTTCTCCGGACCACATCGTGTATGCGGGTGTCGAGCCGCTCGTCGTATCTTCTCCTGCCGAAATTGATCCTGCCGCAAAGGAGTACCGGGCACGGCTTGGCACTGAGCCGAAGGTCGTCGTGTTTCTCGGGGTGGGAGTTGTCGCGATCGGACATAACTCAAAAGCTGTCGCAACAGCAGAGGCGCTCTTCATCGACGCTCTGAAAGTCGCGACCTACGCGGAAAGCTTCGGTGGCTACCGGTTTCTGCCTCAGGACCAGATCAGCTTCATCAGAAACTGGGAAGTTGAGAGCTATCGAGCGCGGGAGAGCCTGGGAAAGGATGATCCCGGTAGCACGTGATCCGGATTCACATTTCGGTCGTACAGTATCGTGACCGACTGACTTAGCAGTTTTCCTGCTCACCGTCACTCACGCTTCGGAAATCCGGCGGGTATAGACACTGTCGTCGGAGACCATTTATCATCACGTCACAAAAGGAGACCATCCGTTTCATGAATGAACCTTCTCAGACGAAAAGTGGGCTTGTCCGGATTCTCGTTCCGGGAGCAATTGCGCTCATCGTTGCCCTCCTTATTGTAGGTATCTTTCTGGTGCTGCCCGGGAACTCATCCCGTTCGGCAGGAAGCGCAAAGAGCACCGCAGCAACGACTAAGACAACAGCACAGACGGCCGCACCGGCTGCTTCATCAACGTCCGGGACCGCTACAGCGCAAACCGTGCAGGCAACATCCGCAGACACCCTGTCGCCCCCCGCCTTTGACATCACAACTCGAACAGCTCAACCGCCGCTCGACAGCGAGGCTGACTATCTGAAATGGATGCTCGCGCATACACCGGAGAAGGAGAGCTACCTCAAGGCAAAGTGGGCGCGAGCGCAGGCGATTGTCGCGCGCAAGGATGCGACGGATCCCCGCATTATAGAGGCGTTCCTGCGTGCACCGCGGGAGTTTTTCTGCCGGACCTACAACATGCCGAATGCGTATGCGGATGCCGCCATGCCGATCGGATTCGGACAGACCATCTCCGGTCCGCATCTCGTCTCCCACATGACGCAGGCACTCGATCCGCAGCCGGATCAGAAGGTACTGGAAGTCGGTACCGGATCAGGCTATCAATCCTCGTTCCTTTCCGAGCTTTCAAACCACGTTTACACGATTGAGATCGTCAAGCAGCTGTACGAGGAGACGAACGCAATCTACGATAAATGGACGAAAGACTATCCCGAATACGCCAACATTAAGCGCGAAAATGCCGACGGCTACTACGGCTGGGCGAAGTACGCGCCGTTTGACCGCATTATCGTAACTGCCGGCATCGACCACATACCGCCTGATCTCCTGAAGCAGCTGGCCCCCGGTGGTATCATGGTCATTCCCGTCGGACCTCCTTCAGGGCAGACGGTGCTGAAGATCACGAAGGAAGTTGCCGCGGACGGGAGCGTCACCTTCAAACGCGAAGACATCTACCATGGTTTGCGTAAAGTCATCTTTGTTCCGTTCACCTCGAAAAATGGTATCCATTCGACAGCGACCGACGCAGCACAGGGGAATCCGTGAGTAAAAATCCGTCAGGCTTCAAGCTCGCGGCACTCTTCATTCTGTCCATTACGCTCATAGCCTACGAGCTCGCGGTAATGCGCACGTTTGCGGTCGGCAGCTGGTCGAACTTCGGCTCGATGGTGATCAGCATCGCGCTGCTCGGCAATGGCCTGGCGGGCACGTTGCTCACCTTCTTCAACGAGCGCATTCGCCTCAACTCCGACCGGTGGCTCTCTATTACCGCCGTGCTTCTTGGCCCGGCCATGGCCGGTGCACACGTTGTTGCCCAGTACGTTCCGTTCAATCCGGTCATGATCGCGGTTGACTGGACGCAGCTGGTGTGGATCGGAGTCTACTACCTGATATACGCCGTGCCCTTCTTCATCGGCGCAGTGTTCATCGGCGCGATATTCATCGGAATGCAGGAACGCATCCATCAGCTCTACTTCTGGAACATGGTGGGCTCCGGACTCGGCGGATTCGTCATTCTCGGGCTGATGTATCTGCTGCCGCCGTCGCGACTCATCGGCCCGCTCGTCATTCTGGCAACCGCGGTTTCGCTGCTCTGTTTCGTGCAGGTAGACCCCGAGGGGAGACAGCTGCGATTACCGGTAGGCAGGTCGATGATTGCCGCACTGGTTATGGTGCTTTCGATCGGACTCATCGCGATTGACGGCCGCATCGCCGTCTCCCAGTTCAAACCGATCAGCTACGCTCGCCAGTTTCCTGACGCTCAGGTCGTCTACCATTCGTACGGCCCGACCGGCGAATACTATGCGTATCGCAGCTCATATTTTCACTTCGCTCCCGGGCTCAGTGACAATGCGAGTCTGAACGTGAAGGAGATGCCGAAGAACGCATTCCTCGGCCTCTATATCGACGGCGACGGCCCCATCGGAGTGATGCGGAAGCTCAAGCCGGCCGAGGAGGCGTACATCGACTACCTGCCGATGGCCGCGCCCTACACGTTGCTGAAGAATCCGGATGTACTGCTGCTTCGCCTTGGTGGTGCAATCGGCGTGTTCGACGCGCTCTATCATCACGCCCGTGAAGTGTCGGTGGCGGAACCTGACCCGACGCTCATTCACATGCTGCGGGATGTTCCGTTCTTCAGAACATATAACGACAACCTCCTGCGCGATCCCCGGGTGCATGTCTACAACACCGAACCGCGGGCGTTTACCGCAAGCACCAAACAGCGTTTTGATCTTGTCGAAATTGGACTCATCGATTCGGTCGGATTGTCGCAGACAGGCGGCTATCCGCTGGTGGAGAACTACACCTATACGGCCGAGGGCATAGACAGCTACATGCGCAGCCTGAAACCGAACGGTATCCTTTCGATAACAGTGTGGAATCGTCTCAATCCTCCCCGGAATGTGCCGAAGCTGCTGACTACCGTCACGAAGGCGCTCGAGATGCGCGGCGTGAAGGACCCCGGCGCCCATATGTTCGTTTTCGACTACCTGCTTTCCACGGCGACAATACTCGTGAAGAACTCGCCGTTCACGGCCGCGGACCAGGCGACGCTTCTTGGATTCCTGCACAAGACTTCGTTCGAACCGGCCTACTACAAAGGAATGCCTGCCCCGAAAAAGAACTTCGACGCAATCCTGAACACCTACACCGAGCAGTTCATGCCGCCACCGGTCGCAGCATCAACTGGTGGTGCAAAGGCCGATTCGGCTTCCGCAAACGCCGCACCCGCAGCGGGGGGCGGTAGCCTGCTTGCCGCGCTCAAGGCGGCTGCTGCCACGAAGGATTCGGCGAACACTGTCAACGAGCTCATACCGGAGGACATGTACTACTTCACGATGAAGTGGCTTCTGAGCGGAAAAGCGCAGGACCTGTACAACATGTACTTCTTCAATATCCGCCCGGCTACCGACAACAGGCCGTACTACACCGGATACGTGAAGCCGTCGACCATTCCCGCGGTATTGAACAACATGAAGGATCTGTCCGAGGAGTGGGGGTACGTGCTCCAGCTCGGGACGCTTGCGCTTTCCATCCTGTTCGGACTTCTTATCATTCTGATTCCTCTCATAGGTCGCTGGGGAGAGCTTTTCAAGCGGCAGAAGGGAACGGTTCGCGTAATCGTCTACTACGCCGCGCTCGGCGTCGGCTACATGATGGTTGAGATATATCTCATCCAGCGGCTCGTTTTCTTCCTTGCGGATCCGATATTCTCGAACTCAATCGTAATCACCGCAATGCTGGTGCTGTCGGGCATAGGCGCGCTCGTCGCGGGCCGCTACAGGGGAGACAAGCGCCGGCTCCTCATATACGCTGCGGCGGGTATTGCGCTTTCGATGATTTTCTACATGACCCTTCTTCCGGGCATTCTCGATAACCTGCTCGGACTGCCGCTGTTCGTGAAAATGCTGCTTGCAATCCTGTTCGTCGCACCCGGCGCGTTCTTTCTGGGTATGCCGTTCCCGACCGGATTGTCATCGCTCTCGGAAAATCGCAGTGGCCTTATACCATGGGCATGGGGCATGAATGGAGCGCTTTCAGTTACCGGTACCGCGCTCGCGCGCCTCGTGTCGATAACCTGGGGTTTCTCGGTTGTATTGATTGCGGTGATCGTGCTCTATCTGCTCGCGATGCTGGTGTTCTCCGGCAACCTCGCGAAGGCTACAGCCGACACGTAGACAACGCCTGCGGCGATTTCGGTCGCCGCAGGCTTATATTCCCGCAACATGTTCCTATCCCATGCGGCCGTACAACATAGACTGTCGCGTTGGGACGTGATTACTTCAGCTTCCCGCCCAGCCGCGAAGTTCGTCAACGATGAGTTTGCGCATCGGCGCGATCTCCTGGTGACCGCAGGGAAAGCGGGCGAGTGTCCAGTTTGCCGGCGCCCCTTCGGCAGCGTACACTGAGCGCAATTCGGCGTCGATGATGTCGAGCCCCTCCGCCGGTGTGAGTGCGTCCTCCATTCCCGCAAGTCCGAGATGTCTGCGCGGCGCAATGAGGCTGTTGATCGATGCGGTCGAGAAGTACTTCAGAAGTCCCGGGACATAGTAGTACAAACCGTGCCGGTCTATGTTGCCCGCTGCGATGAGGCTCTGATAATCGGTAAGGCAGCATATGTCAACGCAGAGCGATACTCGCTCATCGAAAGCGGCCGTCCAGAATGCGTGGGTACTGCCCATCGACATGCCGAGGGTCGCAATGCGGTTCGTCACTGTATCTTCGCGTGAGCACAGATAGTCGAGCGCGCGAAGACTGTCGTACATCATCATGCCGAACAGCACCCTGCCTTCCCAGAGAAAACGCTTGAACAGTGCACTTTCAGTCTCTCGGTGCCGTTCGCCGAATCCCCACTGGTCGATACAGAGCGCCGCAATACCCAGTGAGGCGAACACCTCAGCGTAGGGAGGATCCGAAAGATAGCCGACGCCGTCGGTGAGTTCCCGCTTGCCGAGGTCGTAATATCCGCCATGGCTGTGGAAGTAGAGCACCGCCGGAAACTTCCCGCCGGCGTCTGCCCTGTCGTGGTGAGGTTTGACGAAGAGGGCGGGAACCTCCTCCATCCCGTTCAACGCAAGGCTCAGGTGTTCCAGGTCGTAACTCGACCGTTCTTCGGTCCGCAGCAATTTCGCGACCGGACTGTCAGTCTCATGCGGGAGATCGCCGAGCAGATCATAGAGGCGGTTTCGTGCAAGCTCTTTTGCGCCCGGGCGCGCGCCCGAAGCTGTTCCGGCCGGGTAGCGTGGGTCAATCATGGTGAATTACACCTCCCTGCAGACTGTCGATTCAGATGGCGAGTTCTATCACCATCCGGATGTCCTGGTCGTAATTGCCGAATCCTCGGCCGAAAATATTGATCCCGCCATGGTACTCGGCATCTTTCTTGATCCCGAAACGTACGGTGATGAAGCCACCTGGTTCCCCGATTTTCAGGTTGGTCAATCGCACTGTGGTGTTCTTGACGGCCACGCCGTCAATCATGCAACCCTGTTCGGTGATCGTCCACGTTTTCAGGAAACCATATTGCGTGGAGTAGTCTTCCCACCACTTTGGCGTGTAGTGACCGCGCCTGTCGCCCATATCTCCCGGTGATGTCCAGGTGCCCACATCCTGCCCGTTCACCCAGAGTGTTATATCCGACGGCCAGCTGTCGTTGTGTTGCGGGAACTCCGAGCAGATTTCAGCAGAAAATGAAATTGAGAGCATTCGCGAATTGAGGTGACGTTCGAACGGAAATCGGTACTCGATGTATCCGTCTGCAAACCAGGCAAGTGACGCCTTTGCGCGGTGAGTATCAAGAAATGATTCCGGCTGGTCGTTGTAGCCGATGAGCCCTTCAGTCGATGCAAGTCCGCACGAAGGTTTCACGTCAAAGTCGAAGAAGAGACCGACCGGCATCTCCCGCACAATTGTGTTTCGGGCGCCGCGATCCTCGGAATCGTTCAGAGTAAGCACGATCTGCCGGCATGTAGTTGTACACATCTTTTGCAGTCCCTTGCTCGCGGGCTTCTGGAACGTGCGAACAAGCCCTGCCTTCTCGAGTAACTGAACGTTCACCGCGCAGGTCGATTGTGGTATCGCGAGTTGGTCCGAGATCTGATTGATGTTCATTTCGCGTTCGAACAGCAGCGTCAGAATCCGTCGTCGGAGCGTTGAGTTCAACGCTCTGATGACCTCCGCTGTCATTGTCGGGTCGAGAACCAGTATTCCGTTGTCCACGTGCCAACAATACCACACTTTAGCGCACTTGTGTATCCGAGTGAACGGATTTAGAAATAGTTCACCAAATGCTCTTCTGGGCACTTCTGATCCCGAGTTCAGGGCAATTTGCAATTTGACGGCGGTAAACATCTTTATTAGATAAACTTAGCCTAACCTTAATAGTTGATAAGAGCAATTATATTTAGTCAACAAATATTTGACAGTTCATACGTACCATGTTAGAATGATTTTTACCGGGTATGTATTCGATTTTACGGATATATATATTCACTCTGCCGAACAGCTTCCGGTTCTCCGATTCGGCAAGACCAACAGCTGCTGATTCGCGTCGAACCAGCAGTTCGCAATTCTCCAAGGAGGCAACCATGTCAATGCGTAAAATACTTTTGCTCGCGGGAGCCCTCGCGCTGGTATCTGCGCTGGTATTCGCTAACGGAAACAAGGAGAGCGCCGCGTCTTCAACGTCCAGCGGTCCGCTCACGCTCACTATGTGGGATTTCCTCAGCGGCGGGGACGGCGTCAGAATGGGGGAGATAGTCGACAAGTTCAACGCCAGCCAGTCAAAGATCCAGGTGAAGCGGACAACTCTCCAGTGGGGTATCCCATTCTACACCAAGGTGCAGACTTCGATTGTTGCGGGGCAGGAACCGGATGTAATGACGTACCATCTTTCCCGCTATCCAAGCGCGGTCCCTGCGGGGCTTCTGACACCGATCACTGATACGATGCTATCGAGCGTGGGACTTGCGAAAAGCGACTTCTTTCCGAGGCTCGTCGAGAAGGCGACGGTGGACGGCACGCTCTACGGCGTTCCACTTGATACGCATCCGCTCATTCTCTACTACAACAAGGACATCCTGAAGAAGGCGGGACTGCTCGGCGCCGATGGAATGCCGACCGGCATCTCCGGTATCGACAATTTCACGAAAGCGCTGGAGACGATTAAGTCGTCAACGAGTGCTGAGCCACTGGTCATGGAGAACAACAGTTCTGCCTACACTCCGTGGCGGGTATGGTACACGCTGCTCAAGCAGCAGGGCGGAAGTGTCATTTCGAACGGCAAGGTGTCGATCGGGCAGAAAGGAAAGGCTGCTCTCGAGGTGATGGCTTCCTGGGCGAAGAACGGCCTCCTTCCGCAGAATCTGGATTACCAGACCATGGTCGCCGAGTTTGTCTCGGGTAAAGCAGCATTCATGCTCAACGGCGTGTGGGAGACTCCGACACTGGTCGATGCGCAGAAGAAGGGTAAGCTTAGCTTCCAGTATGGTGAAATGCCGGTACCGCAGTTCTACCAGAACGACGATACCTGGGCCGATTCCCACTCTCTGGTCATCCCGAACAGCAAGAAGAACCCTCTTTCCAGCACCGTTAAGCAGGCAGATATGCAGTTCATAGCTTTCGTCGAGAAGAATGCGCTGATCTGGGCCGGCGGCGGACATATTCCCGCCTATCTGCCGGTCATCAACAGCGCTGCCTATCAGAACCTGAAGCCGAACGTCGATTATGTCGCGGCCGCAAAGCACGTTGTCTATGATCCCGCGGTGCCGATCGGCGGGGCGGCGGGGACGCTTGAGGCGGATTTCGTGCAGTTTGCAAATCCGATGCTGAATGGTCAGCTCACTGTAGATCAGGCGATAGCTCAGTTCACTCAGCAACTGACTCAGGACCTGTCGAAATAAATTGATCTCGTGTGAAGCAGCCTGCCGGGATTTCCCGGCAGGCATTCTATAAACTGGGAGCGTGCAACATGACAAACGCCCGGCGGTTCCGCCTCCGAAACTGGAAGAACGCATTCCTGCTCATCGCACCGTTTACACTTCTGTATCTCATGTTCTTCCTGTACCCGACGTTGCGCGTCGTACAGCTCAGCCTCACCGATTCTACGATTTCGGCAGCCGGCAAGTTCGTAGGATTCGAGAACTATGTGAAGTTGATACATGCACCGCTATTCTGGGGTTCGATCGCGCACACGTTCTACTTCGTTGCGCTGACGGTAATCCCGATTACTGCTGTCGGACTTGGCATGGCGCTGATAGTGACCCGGCTGAAGAGTCTCAAGGGGACCGCACTCTCGGTTTTTTTCCTGCCGCAGGTGCTTCCTGTCAGTGTCGTAATTCTTCTGTGGCAATGGTTCATGAACCCGAAACTCGGGCTCGTTCACTTTCTGCTCGGAGGTTCCCAGGACGCCTTCGGGGCACCCGGCTCCGCAATGCCCGCAGTCGCTCTGGTCACTCTCTGGTGGACTGTCGGATTCTCAATGCTCCTGTTCATCTCAGGGCTGCAGAACATATCAAAGGAGTACTATGAGGCGGCGTCGCTTGACGGCGCAACCCCCGGGCAGGTATTTACGCATATCACATGGCCACTGCTGTGGCCGGTAACTGCGCTCGTTCTGACGCTGCAGCTTATTGCACAGCTGAAGATCTTTGCGCAGGTGTATCTCCTGACCGGCGGGGGGCCCTTCAACTCGACGATTGTGCTTCTCGTCTACATGTACCGTCAGGCGTTCGAGCAATACCGTATCGGTTACGGCGCCGCGATATCGATGGTCGTATTTGTTGTGATCCTTGTTACCTCGTTCCTGCAGTACAGACTGCTTCGTACCGGAGATACCGAATGAACAGACACCGCACGCTGCGCATCATCCTGAACGTCATCACAGTCTGTATGCTCGTTGTCTGGCTTCTTCCCGTTCTGTGGGGACTGACCACGTCACTGAAGCAGGAGACACAGACGCTTGCGGTTCCTCCGGTGTGGCTGCCGAACCCGGTCAGCCTGCACGCGTATGCCGCGGTTCTCGCTATTGGACAGCTTTCGCAATGGTATCTGAACAGCGTTGTCACGACTGTCATCATCACCGTTTCGGTGGTACTGCTTTCGATGCTCGCAGCCTACGCACTGTCACAGCTCAAGTTTCCGGGAAAGAACCTGCTCTACTGGCTGTTTCTTGCTGCGTTCATGGTCCCGCCTGAGGCGCTGATCATTCCGCTTTTTCTGCAGATGAACTCGTTGAATATGGTGAACACCTACGGGGGAATTATTCTTCCTCAGCTCGTGTCGGTGCTCGGGATAATCATTCTGAAACAATTTTACGACCAGGTCCCCCATGCCTATCGTGATTCAATGAATCTTGATGGAGCAGGTGAGTTTCGGATATTGTTCAATCTCTATGTTCCGCTCAACTGGAGCATTACATGGGCAATAGTCATCGTGACGTTTATCGGCGGATGGAACAACTTTTTCTGGCCGTTCATCGTCGCAACCTCGACGGACATGATGACCATTCCTGTCGGCATAACCCAGGTGCAGAGCGCCTATGGTGTATACTATGCTCAGCAGATGGCGGTAGCAGTACTCGCGGCATTACCGATCGTCGTTGTGTACCTGATATTCCAGCGGCGGGTTACCCTCGGAGTCATGGCAACTTCCGGACTGAAAGGCTGACGAGTACCGTTCAACCCATTCGTATATTGCCCATATCAACAATCTATATAGATCGATAAAGGAGCCTCAAAACTATGGACATTCCGAGACCGGACCATCCACTACCTCAGTTCGAGCGTGATTCATGGCTGAATCTCAACGGCGACTGGACATTCGCGTTTGACCCCGGCAATTCGGGGCTTGAGCGCGCACTGTACGACAGCAAGGGATTTGGTGATCAGATCCTGGTGCCGTTCTGCCCCGAGAGCAAGCTTTCGGGAGTTCAGCACATCGACTTCATCGAAACCATGTGGTATCACCGGACGTTCACTGTTCCGGACACATGGCGAGGAAAGCGTGTGTTGCTGCACTTCGGAGGCGTGGACTTTGCAAGCGAGGTTTTTGTAAACGGACACCGGGTTGGCAGGCACTGGGGTGGCGCTACGCCATTCTCCTACGATGTTACGCAATTCGCCGGGACCGGGACCGTGAACCATCTGGTTGTGCGGGTACGGGACCTTCTGCGATCACTGACGCAACCTGCGGGCAAGCAACGTCCTGAGTATGACTTGCGCGAATTGCGTGCTCACTACACGCGCACAACCGGCATATGGAGCACGGTGTGGCTTGAAGCCGTCAATCGGGAGTCACTGAAGCGTGTACAGATTATTCCCGACCTGGATGAAAGCAGATTGATTGTCATTCCGACCTTCACCTCATGGGGAGAGGGCGAACGAGGAGTGACATTGCGTGTCAGCGCCTCTCTGGGTGACAATGCCCCGGTTGTCGTCTCCGCTCGGGCTGCGGCAGGCGTGCCGATCATGGTCGAACTTGCGGACGCACGCGCCTGGGAACCGGGGAATCCGCAACTGTATGAGCTGAAGTTCGACCTTCTTGACGGCAGTGGAACCGCCGTCGACACCGTGCGGAGCTACACCGGCTTGCGCTCGGTACGTGTTGAAGGCAACAAGGTTCTCCTGAACAACAAACCGATCTACCAGCGGCTCGTGCTCGATCAGGGTTTCTATCCGGACAGCCTCTGGACCGCCCCGACCGACGCGGACCTCAAGAGGGACATCGAGCTGTCGATGGCCGCCGGCTTCAACGGCGCACGTCTTCACCAGAAAGTATTCGATGAACGGTTTCACTACTGGGCCGACCGACTTGGTTACCTTACGTGGGCCGAGGCGCCAAGCTGGGGCATGGATTCGAAGAAGATTGAAAGCGCCCGCAACTTTCTTGCAGAATGGCGTTCGATCGTCGTCACGCAGCGGAATCACCCTTCCGTCATCGCCTGGACTCCGCTGAATGAGACCAGGGATGTCGAGCCTGATCCGGCGCAGCACGGACGATTTCATGAGGACCTGTATGACCTCACCAAGGCGCTCGATCCGATGCGTCCGGTCAACGATGCAAGTGGCTACGTACACGTGAAAACCGACCTGTGGACATCGCACAACTATGCGCAGGACCCGGCAATGCTCGGTTCAATGCTCGATCAGGAGAAGAATGGACACGTGTACCGCAACTATCCGCAGTGGGAAGCCGATTACGCAGGCCAGCCATACCTCGTGGATGAGTTTGGCGGCATACTCTGGGTACCTGAGGCATTGCGTGACCCCGCTGACAAGGGCGTATGGGGCTACGGCGAAGGGCCGAAAACGATTGCTGAATTCTATTCCCGTCTCGAAGGCTTGATTGACGCCGTTCTTGCCCAGCCCTACATTTCGGGATACTGCTACACGCAGCTTACTGATGTTGAGCAGGAGCGCAATGGAATCTACACCTACGACCGGAAGGAGAAATTCGACATGAATCGGGTGAGATCACTATTCCAGAAGGAGCCGAAGCGCTGATCTCAGGGGAGTTTGCGGAGTCTTTGAAGCAGGAAGAGCTTGTTCGCTTCGGCGTACACTCTGAATGCTTCAAAGTCCTCCTGCGTTTCCGTGTCTGAGCCTGAAAGTATGAGTACGTGGTTGTGCCAGAGGTACCACAGATAGTGGCGCTGCCGGATGCCGCGTATTTCGGCTTTTCGTACCAGTTCGTCAAGAAAGCGCGCGAGTTCGATGTGATTGTCCTGTCCGTATTCGTAAAAGACGTCGGTGTCACTTATGAACAGGACGAGTCGGGCAAATCCGTACTGAAGCGCGCTGTCATTTCTGAATCCCTGCACCTGCAGGTCGCGTGAACCGAGAGCAAGATCGTACCCTCTGCTTCGTAATTGTCTCCTGAGCTCAATGATCTCCTGCCGAATCCGGTGGACCAGATCCGTGTTGTTCGCGTTGTGCTGCAGCTCGTATCGCCACTCCCTGAGTGTCTTCTCGTATTGAGGAAACTCAGGAGTCCTGCTGAGGAAGTTCGTGGTCTCCGAAAGCAAAGTCCATGCAGTAGCGACCCGCTCGGCGATATTGTTCGCGATCCGTTTTATCGGCGAATCACCCATCCGCTGATCATGTCACAACTTTCACACAGCGGAAAGCATCAGGTGCTTTGTCAGCAGACTGTACTGACCACACCGTCGAGCGTAGAATGGATGGCAGGTTCAGGAGGACGCAATGAAATCGAAGAGTCTCTGGTATACGACTGCGAAGAGGGTAGAAGTGCGAGAGATCGAGATTCCGTCGCCCGGTCCGGGCGAGGCACTGGTGCGCGTCGATGCGTGCGGCGTGTGTACCTGGGATCTCTTCATTTTCAGTGGCGGCTTTTCACACACGAAACCGTTTCCGTTCTACTTCGGCCACGAGGGGATCGGCCACGTTGCCGCCGTTGGCCCCGGGGTAACGCGCATTCGGGTCGGTGACCGGGTTGCACTTCTATCAACTGCCGACATCGGCTCGATCGGCGGTGGACATATGGCCGAATATGCGCTGCAGAAGCAGGATGTGCTCGTGCCGATTCCGGAAGACCGTATCCCCGCTGAACACTGGATGATTGAACCTGCAGCCTGCTGTGTGAACGCCATCGACCTTGCTCACATCCGGGCGGGGGCTCGAGTCGCGCTGGTCGGCAGCGGATTCATGGGCAGTATCCTTCTCCAACTTCTCGCCATGTCACCGGTGTCGAAGCTCACCGCATTCGACCTGCGTCCTGAAAGCATTGCATATGCACGCTCTCTGAACGGCGGGGCAGCCGTGGAGGTTGTCGACTTGAAGAGTGAAGATCCGCTCTCAGGTGATCGCGCAGGTACGTATGACCTCGTATTCGAGGCGGCAGCGGCAGAACCTGCCTTCCGCCTCGCAAACGCTCTGGTCAGGACAGGGGGAACCATCGGAATCTTTTCGTGGCACCACCATGAGATCACCTTCGATTTCGGTGACTGGCATGTCCGCGGTATTACCGTCCTGAACACCTCTCCCGCAGCGAATCCCCATTTCCAGGACTGTTTCTATCAGGCCCGTGAGCTGATTGCTGCCGGCAGGATCGATCTCGCGCCGCTCGTCACCCACGTGGATGCAGCCGAGGGTGCCCAGTCGCTCTTTGAGAAGGGCCTTGGGAAGACTGACGGATACGTAAAGGGTGTCATTCGCTGGTCCTGATTCGGCCGCTCCTGCCGGACCGCCGAAGTTGAGCGCAGTCGAATGGAAAGTTAATATTATATCTCCGTTAGGAATCCACCAGGATAGTGTTTAAGTATAATCAATGTAAGTAAATATCCAGCACTAAAAAGTTATAATTATATATTGACGGAACTTTGAGACAGGGCGTAGGCTGTAATGGAGACACAAGATCTGCCAGGAGGAGGCAAAAGAATGCAGAAATTGCAGGACAGTCGCATCGCCCGGATTTTGGTTGGAGTAATCCTGTCCGCGTGTGTGGCCGCACCGACGGTATTCGCAGCCGGAAGCACGGAAAAAGCCGGAGCCGAGAAGCCGACGCTTATCTGGCTCACCGCGGTTCAGGGTGGTCGCGACCCTCAGGAGATAACGTTGTTCGACAACGCTATCGAAAAGTACACCGGGGTCAAGGTGAATATGATCAAACCGCCATCGAGTGAGTATGACAGCAAGCTGACTACCATGCTTGCCACCGGTGAACCGCTGGATATCGCGTACATGGATGCCGGCATCTTCGAGCAGCTCTACGCGCAGAATCCGCAGATCTTCACTCCGTTGACAAAATGGATCGAGCAGTCAAAGGTCCTGAGCGATCCGAAGATCATTCCCGCATCCGAATGGAACCGCATTCGCCGATCAAACGGGGAAATCTATGCCGTCTTCAACAAATTCGAAGGTGGAACGATGCCGATCATTCGTATGGACTGGCTCAAGAAACTCAATCTGCCGGTACCCCAGACGCTCGATGATTACTACAACGTGCTGAAGGCGTTCACGAAGGATGATCCGGACGGAAACGGAAAGCACGACACCTACGGGCTTGCGGTTGGGTACACGCTGTACGACATGAGCGGTCTTTTCGGATCCCAGGGCCTCATGCGCGGATTCCAGAAGGACGCAAGCGGCAAACTGTACTCTCCGTTCGCCACCGACAAGGCCATTCCCGTCTATCAGTTTCTGGCGCGACTCTACAAGGAAGGTATTCTTGAGCCGAACTTCGTAACCAATCAGTCTTCCAATTTCCGCGATCTGTTCATGAGCGGAAAGGCGGGAATGACTTTTTATTGGGGAGCCTGGGTAGGTCTGTTCAACCAGATGGTTCATGCCAAGAACCCCGGCGCGGCGTTCGACGCCGAAGGCATACCCCCACCGGAGGGACCGGGAGGACGGATCCTGCGTTCGGGAGACGATGGCCTCATGGTTATTCCGTCGGTATCGAAGCACAAAGAGGACGCATTCAAGGTGCTCGAGTTCTGGCATACGCATCAGGGAAATGTGTTGAGTTCGATTGGTATTGAAGGCCACGACTACACCATTACCGACGGCAAGTGGGCATTGACCGATATCGGCAAACAGCACGCCATGGATCACGGCGCCCCGTACCCGAAGTCACTCGAGTGGAAGAATCCCTTTGGCGAACCTCAGGGGTATGAGAACGCCGCCCAGATCATCCTGAAATATGGACGCCCGCAGATGATCACGAAGTACGACAGCCAGTGGGAGCAGATCACCCGCGCCGAAGCTGCCAAAATCATTCTTGGTCAGGAAAGTGCATCCGAGGGTATCCAGAATATGAATCAGAAATTTAAAGAAGCGGGGATTTTCAACTGAATCGATAACGCCGGAAGCAGAGACTTCGGGAGTCACCTCACCGAAGTCTCTGCATTGGAGAATCACAAACGATGATACCGACGAATCGAACGGTTGCCTCTCGAACCATACGAGATATCCGACGCTCCTCGCTCCTCTACCTAATGGCACTTCCCGCGGTTGCATACTTCCTGCTGTTTGCCTACTTCCCCGTCATTCAAGGGACCATTATCAGTTTCCAGAATTTCCGCTTTGTCGGGCGGAGCGAGTTTGTCGGTTTCAGTAATTATGTGAAGGTGTTTACGACCCCGGGATTCTGGCAATCATTTGCAAACACGTTACTGCTCGGCGTCGGTAACGTCACTCTTACCGCCGCGGTTCCGCTGGTAATAGCGCTCTCGTTGAATGAGGTCACGTTTCGTGCCGGCAAACGATTTGTGCAGACCATCATCTACACACCTTCGCTCTTTTCCTGGGTTGTTGTCGGTGGAATATGGATATTCCTGCTCTCTCCGAGCGGCGGATTCATCAACGCCGTGCGCGAAATGTTCGGACTGAAGTCGATCTACTTCCTGGTTCAACCCGACTATGCGCGAGCACTGTTCATCGGAATCAACCTCTGGAAGCAGGCGGGATATGTCTGCATTCTCTATCTGGCCGCGCTCTCCGGAATAAACCCGCAGTTGTATGAGGCTGCAATGATAGACGGCGCCGGCGCATTTCGGCGGACACTCTTCATCACCATTCCCAGCATCGGCAGGACATTCCAGGTCGTGTTACTCCTGAACGTCATGGGTGCGCTGCGCATTTTCGATCAGGTGTACGTCATGCGCAACGAAGTGATTGCACCGAAAATCGATGTCCTCATGTACTACGTCTATGTCCAGGGCCTGCAGCGATTCCAGCTCGGGTACGCGGCCGCAGTTTCGGTGTTCATATTTCTCATGACGCTCGGTCTCACCCTTATCGTCCGCTCCACCATCCGGTACAGGATAACCGAAGCATGATCAACGCAAGTACCCCGCAACGCAGAATATTCTCAGCAATCAACGCGCTATTCCTGATAGCGCTTGCCGCGACTATGGTCATCCCATTTCTCAATGTTCTCGCCGTATCCTTTACCACCGATCTCGAGTCGCACGAAAATGCAATAAAGCTCTGGCCGAATCATCCGAGTATTGCCGGTTACATAACGCTCTTCAAGTTCGTGAACATAGCGACACCGCTGTTGAACAACACCATAGTTACCGTCTTCGGCACGCTGTTTCACGTACTCCTTTGCGCAATGGCGGGCTACGTTCTGGTTCAACCGCGGTTCCCCGGCAGGAATCTCATTGTCGCGCTCGTGACCATACCGATGATGATTCCATTTGAGATGATCATGATTCCGGTCTACGTGACAATGCGCACGCTCGGACTTATCGACACCCTCATGGCTCTCATTCTCACCGCGATAGTTTCAACGTTCAGTATCGTCCTCATGAAGAACTATTTCGAAAGTGTGCCCCGGTCTCTGCAGGAGTCGGCGTTTATGGACGGAGCAAACCACTTTCTGATCTTCATTCGCGTCTATCTGCCGCTCGCTCTGCCGGGGCTCGCTACGATAGGGATATTCGATTTTGTCGACAGGTGGAACCAGTTTCTGCCGGCCGTGCTCTTCATCAATTCGCCAAGCCACTACACCCTTCAGGTCGCACTTAGAAGCCTCGTGGTAAGCCAGGAGACTACGAGTTCCACCCAGCAGGTCGCCAACAACACGCGGATGGCAGGAATCGTGGTGTCGGTCATCCCGCTGGTGATGTGCTATATCTTTGCGCAGCGTTATTTTATCAAGGGTGTAACGCTTGGAGCCGTGAAGGAATGAGGCGAGGCGAAACAAAATACGAAAAGGTAAAACGGTACATACTTGGACAGATAAACTCTGGCAAACTGAAGTCGTCCGATCAGATCCCGACTGAGGATGAGCTCATCCGCGAACTTGTGGTAAGCCGCAATCCGGTCCGACGGGCAATCTCCGAACTCGTCCACGAAGGCTGGATCTACACTCTTCGCGGCAGCGGGAGTTTTGTCAGAAGTTCACAGAAGTCCGAAGAGATCGATATCTACGTGTTCCTCTCAACCGAGCACCGCAGATTCGAGACCGAGATTATTCAGGGGGCTCGTCTCGTTCCCGGCCGCCATTCGGACAGGAACATCCGGCTCATTCTCCAGCATCCGGGCACGAGCACGCAGGAACAGATCGAGATGCTTTCGTCGCTCCGTCCGACGGGGCCCGGCGGCGTGCTCTTTCTTCCGGTCCTGCATGCCGATCGAGCAGTGAACAGAACGCTTGGTGCGACGCTGAGATCTCTGGAGAGGCCGAACTTCACCGTTGTGCAGCTGGACCGGACGGTACCCGAATATGAAGGTAATCTCGTGATGACAGACCATCGGAAAGGCGTATTGATGATGATCGAATATCTGTATCGGGCGGGGCACCGTGAAGTTGCTGTTCTCTACGAACATCCGGAGAATACCTCGACGGCGATGCGGCTTGAGGCGCTGAAGGAGACATTCTCACAGCATGGACTTGAACTGCCGAGGGAGCGTCAGATTCTGATTCCGTTCGACGAGATTCCCCGCCGCGGAAGTGATCTTGTGCGTTCGCTGATGAATCAGGGAGTCACTGTCATCTTCTGCTTTGAAAATGCGATTGCCCGAAACGTGTGTGACGTCGCGGAGGCGGAAGGTATACGAGTTCCTGAAGATCTCTCGCTCTGCTCGTTCGATGACCACAGCTTCGCTGACCGATACGAAGGATTCATTACCTGCGTTCGGCAGCAACTTGAGAATATTGGACTGTTCGCAGTCGACATTGTATTACGCCACCTGGATGCGCCGTTTCCCGCTCCCATCCAGACGATTCTTGATCCGCAGCTTATTGTAAGGAGGAGCGTTGCGCGACTACACACTGCACTACGGTGACCTGCACTGGCACACTCACTATTCGGATAACCGCGACCGCGCTACAGTAGAGGCGATGGTTCAGGCTGCGAAGCGATTTGGCTACACCATCCTCGGAACCGGCGACCACAACCACAATGTGACGGCGGCCGACTGGGTCGCTGAGTGCGACGAGTCAGGGCAGGTTCAGCTGACAAATCCCGACATTGTTCTCCTGAACAATTGCGAGATGACATTTCTTATCGGTCACTTCCTGGTAATCCAGCCGGAACTGATCGATGGAACGATAGATGAAGCCCACGATTTTCTCTTCGGCGATCGAGCCGGTGTCATCATGATAAACCATCCCGGGCTCCCGTCCGACCAATGGAAGGATTACCTGCTTCCCCATGCGAACGCCGTGGAGGTCGTGAACGGCGGCGTGCAGCGGGAGGCGGCAGCAGAAGGGTTCACGCTCGACGGCGTCGGTTTTCCGCTCGGCGTACCGGCTATCGATGTCTTCGTGCGCTACATTGAGGCGGGCATTCCGGTGGCTGCAATCGGCTCAAGTGACGCACACGCTCTGAGCGAGCTCGGCCACGGCGCTACCGGCTTCTGGATTGCCGGAGATGCGGCGAAGGGTGTGCCTGCGGTGGCCGAAGTGGTTGACGCAATAGTCGGACGCCGAACTTTTGCCGCGAGCGATTCCGGCATGATGCTGACCTGGGAGCTCACCGGCGATTCTGCCGGCCACACGCTCTACGTCTCAGCGCGCGACTCCGGAACTGATGTTATTCCGCAGGTCGACGTTTACTGCGGTCGGTCGCACATTGCGCGGCTCGAAGGTGGCGGCGAGCGTTCGGCAGCGACTGTTCATCTTGACGATGAGGGGATCTACTGGATTGTCGTGCGTTCGGGTGACCGATTTGCTGTCTCTTCCGCGATCGAAGTTCCGGCAGATCGCAAGCGGACTCCCCCGAGAATGGATCAGGAACCACTCGAA
>DATKUC010000078.1:0-22614 GCA_035530835.1 Spirochaetia bacterium | reverse complement strand
ATACCGCTCCGCGATGTTCTGCGGATTCGGAATACCCAGTTTTGTGAGGAGCTCAACTACTTCGTTGTGAACCGTCCTGCCGACCCGACGGTAGTAGTGGCTCAGAATCGGCAGCCTCTTGACGAAGCGAACCAGCAGACTGGTCTTGTGCAGTCGTTCCCGCCGCCGGCGTATGCCGGAACCTTCCCTGACCGTATCACTGTCGAGTGAATCCTCGATTGCGTAGAGTCTGTCGTCGAATCCGGTCGTTGCCGCGTGATAGGCTTCCAGGTCCGCACGTTCCCGCTCATACATCGCAATCTGAAACTTCTTCCAGGCGCGGGCGAGCGGAAAACGGGTATTCGAAAGCTCGGCGCGAATTGCAGTTTCAGTGAGTGCGAGCATCTCGGATGAGCGGTGGGCGAAGAAACTTTCACCAACCTGAGCGCTGATGTTGAGCACCGGATTGAGCGCTGCACTCGCCTCCTGGAATATCATCGAGATCTGATTGCCGCGCATCGATTCCATGAATGCTTCGCTGCGGCTCAGAATATCGATTCCCTGCTCCCTATCCTTCTCATTGAAAAAGATGAGAATGCGGCCGTCTTCGATCTTGCCGGGACTCTGCACAATTCGCATCATTGAGCGTACGGTGACGCTCTTGCCGCACCCTGACTCGCCGACAAGCGCGTAGGTCTCCCCCTGGTTCACGACAATGCTCACCCCGTTAAGCGCTTTGACCGCCCCTTCGAAGGTGTAGAAGTTTGTGTGGAGATTTTCTGTTTTGACGAGAGGTTTCACTATTTTCTCCGTTGCTTCGGGTCGAATACGTCGCGTGCCGCATCGCCCAGAAGATTCCAGCCCAGGACGAACAAAGCAATTGCGAATCCGGGAATGAACACGAGATACCAGAATGCAAGCGGTTGACCGGTGGGACCGACTATCCAGTTGCGCGCGGATGCCACCATCTGGCCCCAGTCGGCGTAGCCAAGGTCGGAACCGAGTCCGAGGAACGACAGCGCCGCCGCGTTCAGGATGGTTGCTCCAACTGAGAGCGAAGCGAGAATGAGAACCGAATAGATGGTATTCGGGAGAATATGCTTGAACATAATCCGCAGGTGGGACGCACCGCTGGCCCGGGCGGCCTGCACGAACTCACGGTCGCGGATAATGAGTATCTCGCTCCGTATGATCCGGGTGTACTGCGGCCAGTTCAGCACGACGAGTACGAGGATTATGGCACCGAGTCCGCGACCGATGACCACCACGAGCGCCATCGCCATGATGAGGAACGGTATGGCGAAGAAGATGTCGGTGATGCGCATGATGATCTCGTCGAACGCGCCGCCGAAGTAGCCTGCAAGCACGCCGAGAAACACACCTACAATGAGATTCGCAAGTACTACCGCAACTCCAATGACGAACGCGCTGCGCGTGCCCCATACAATGCCGTACAGTATGTCGTACTGCTGCGGAAGAGTACCCAGCGGGTGGGTCATCGATGGCGGTGAGGGCTGCATTTCCCAGCCTGTGTGCGGAATCATGTAGGGATTGTTCGGCGTTTTCGGCGGTTCTATGATGGGAGCGAACAGAGCCATCAGGCCGAAGATGACGATGATCGTCAGTCCGATCACCGACAGCGGACTCGAAATGAAACGCTTGAGACCGAACAGCAATTCCCGAAGGCGCGGATGCATGTCCCGGTGGCCTTTGTGTCCTGCGGCTGCTTCTGGCTGTTCAACCATGATTTCTGTTTCCATCTGTCGAAACTCTCCTTGATTCAGGTAAGGCGTACGCGAGGATCGACGTACGCATAGATGAGATCGACAACCAGGTTGATCACGACAAACACGACCCCGAGGAAGAGTGCATTGAACATGACTGCCGGCACGTCGAGCAGTACCGCCGCCCGTGCGGTCCATAGACCGATACCTGGACGATTGAATATGGTCTCCGTAATGACCGCGCCACCCATGAGAGTGGCGAACAGAACACCGGATATCGTGACCACCGGAAGCAGAGCATTCCGTCGCGCATGGCGGCGGATTATGGTCTTTCTGTCCACACCCTTTGCCGTCGCGGTTCGAATATAGTCCTGACCGAGCGACTCGAGCATGCTCGATCGGGTAAGCCGTACGATTGTTGCGCTCTGGATGATGACAAGATTCACTACCGGCAGGAACAGGTGGTACAGCGCATCTAGAAAGATAGGCCACCGCCAGTTGAGAATCGCGTCCAGGGTGAGAATTCCGGTGTATTGATGGTAGCCGGGACTATTGATCACATTTGTGAGCTTGTTGCTCAGAAGACCTGGTGGAAAGATCCCCAGGAGACCATACAGAAGCATGAGCAGCAGCAACCCGAGCCAGAACGTGGGCAGGGAGTACCCGACGATGGCGAAAACACGGGTAAAATGGTCTGCTGGCTCATCCTTGCGTACGGCTCCAATGGTACCGAGAACAATTCCCACAATTATCATGAGCGGCATTGTGTACAGAACCAGCTCCAGTGTAACCGGAAGATACTGTTTGAATGCGTCGAGGACCGGGGCAGACGCTGTTGAAGAGTAACCGAAGTTCCCCTGCAGCATATTCTCGAGCCAGTGCACGTACTGAACGGGCGCCGGTTGATCCATGCCGTACTGCTTGATCATGGCGTTCATCTGATCGGGAGTGATTTTCTCCGACTTTACGAATGCCGCGACCCTCATTCCCGGCGGCAGGAGCAGCATGACGCCGAATACGATAAACGTCACGCCAAAGAGTACGAGGATCATCAGAAGCAGTCTTCTGATAATGTAGGAAAGTAAGTTCATGGTGAAGTCTCCGCAAGAAGTGGAAAGGTGGCTCTCATCTTACACGAACAGTTCAACTCTGACAACAAAAAACAGCGCCCTGTTCACGTCGCGCCAGGGCGTCGTGAACAGGGCGAAATCGACTCGAAATCTCGCAGGAACTCTCTAGTTCGCGGTCTTCGTTATGTAGGGAAGCCAGTCAAACTGCGTGTTCTGCATCGGATTGTAATCGTAGCCGTGTACCCAGTTCTTCCAGTAGAGGTTCAGTGTCTGCTGATAGAGAACCGTGCCGGGAGCATCCTGGACGTAGAGCTGCTGCAGCTTGTAGTAGTCGGCCTGCCGCTTTGCAGGGTCAACTTCGAACGCCGCCGCTTTGATCAGACTATCGACCTCAGGATTCTTGTACGACTGGGGACCCGCATAAGCGCCCCAGGACGCCATGAACGGTACCACGTAGTCGTCCGGGTCCGGATAGTCGACGCCCCAGCCAATGATGTAGATGGGAAGTGTCTTGTTCTTGTATGCGTTCAGGTACTGCGGCCACTCCATTGAGCTTACCTGAATCTGGAACTTCGGATTTACCTCGGCCAGATTCTGAGCAAGCATGTTTGCCGCGGTCTGACGCACTACGTTACCGGTGTTGTAGAAGATCTGCATCTTGAAGCCGTTGGCCCAGAGCTTGCCGCCCCACGCCTGCTTGAAATAGTCAGCTGCCTTCTGCAGACTGAATGTCGGTGAGCGCTTTACGCTTGCATCGAAATAGGGCAGTCCCATTACGACGGGAGTGGGAGTATCGATACCATTTCCGGCAAGTCCCTGCTCGATGAAGGTGTTCTCATCCCACGCGGCAAGGAAGCCGAGGCGTACGTTCTTGTCCGAGAAGAAGTCCGGAGGAACTCCGTTACCGTCAAGCTTGCCTGACCCGATGTAGGGATTGCTCTCCGAAGCTATTTTGTAGGTGAAGAACATGGCGGTGTTATTCAGCGTCGGCATCTGCTTCTGAACCGACAGTCCCGCCTCTTTGTTCATCTCCGCAAAGTATGGAGGATCCACCTGGACCGCGTCCGCGTCACCCTGGATCAGCATGAGCTTCCGGGTTGACCATTCGCTCACGACCTTGTAGATACCCTCTTTCATTGCGGGCTTGGGGCCCCAGTATCCATCGTACCGGTCCAGAACCAGTTCAGTACCCTTGACCCAGCGGGTAAGCTTGTAGGGACCTGTTCCATTCGCAACATTCGCCAGTGTCTCTTTTCCCTGGGCAGGATTGTTGAACTTCTGCCAGGTCGCTTCGGTTCCATCCCATCCACCGTTTGCAATGACAAACTTCTTGTCAACGATGTACGCGTACTGGCTTGCCATGATGCTCATGAAGGCGGCATAGGGCTTTACGAGGTGGAGGGTCACCTTGTCGCCGTTCACGGTAATCGCGTTATTGATCTGGTTCCAGGTTACGTCTATTTTGCCGTTATCGCCGCGGGATCCGCCGGTGGCAAGTAACGCAGTGTAGAGCATCCAGGTTGGCCCGGCGTTCTGGTCAATCACCAGGTCACGCTTGAAGCTGTACGCCACGTCCTCGGGGGTAAGCGGATCACCGTTCTGGAAGGTGACACCCTTTCGGATGGTAAAGGTGTAGCTCAGTCCGTCGCTCGAAATACCGCCGTTCGCGACAGTCGGAACCTCAGTTGCGAGAGTCGGAACGTAACTTGCTGCGCTGTTCTTTGCGTAGGAGATCAGCCCCTGATAGATGCTGTGAATGACCGAGGCCGACACCTGGTCATATTCGGTCGCCGGATCCATCGATGCTGCGTCGCCGTAGCTTGCGTAGATGAACGTATCGGGGTTCTTGATAGTAGTGACCGCAGTCTGAGCAGTTTGACTTGAACTGCTGGCAGACGGCTGGGCCGACTCTTTGCTCCCGCCCGCGAACGCGAACGTAGCAACAAAGAGAACCGCGAAGCCAATGAGATACTTCTTCATGCGTTCTCCCTCCTTTGGGAAGTTTGTGGGTAAACTGTGTCATCCTACGTCAGAAATGACGATTTGCCAAGATAGACCGTTTTTCTTCCGTTTGGGTATATTCTACTGGGACACCACTTCGCCGTAACAACGCCGATCGGCGAGGTCTGCAATGCGCGATCGGTCAGACGACCGATAATTGAGCACCGGGAGGTAGACGAAGATGGGAAAATCGGCTATTACCACTGGAATATCGATATGATAAGTACTGAAAACGACATCTTCTCGAAGTGTTTTGCGTTCACTGAAGCCGAGCGAGCTCGCCAGGAGGGCTGGTATCCCTATTTCCGGCCAATTACCGAAAGCCATGGCACGAAGGTAGTCATCGACGGGCGTGAGCTCATAATGGCAGGATCGAACAACTATCTCGGCCTGGCGCTCGATGCGCGTTTGCGCGAGGCGAGCAAGGCTGCGATAGATCACTACGGCACCAGCTGCTCGGGTTCACGGTTCATGAATGGAACGCTGCAGCTGCATGAAGAGCTTGAGCAGCGACTTGCACAGTTCGTCGGAAAACCGGCGGCCCTCTGCTTTACAACGGGGTATCAGACCAACCTTGGTTCCATATCCGCACTTACCGGCCGCGGCGACCACATCATCACCGACAAATTGAACCACGCCTCGATTATGGACGGCATTTTTCTGTCGATCGGCATCAACAGGAATGTCAATGTGCACCGGTACAAGCACAATAACATGGCCGACCTCGAGAAGATTCTTGCCGGCATTCCAGCGGACGAAGCGAAGCTCATCGTAACCGACGGCGTATTCAGCATGGAGGGAGACATCGTGAAACTCCCGGAGATGCGGAAGGTTGCCAACCGCTACGGTGCGCGCATCTATCTTGACGAAGCGCATGCAATCGGAGTGCTCGGATCAACAGGACGCGGTACGACCGAACACTACGGTGACACCGATCTTGCCGACCTCATCATGTGCACGTTCAGCAAGTCCTTCGGTTCGATCGGAGGATTCGTCGCAGGCGACCGGCAGGTAATAGATTACATAAAGCACTTTGCCCGACCGCTTATCTTCAGCGCGAGCATTGCGCCCCCGCAGGCAGCGGCAGTCATTGCCGCGCTCGATATCATCGAAGCGGAGCCTGATCGGGTTCGTCGCCTGCAGACAATTGCAGTCAAGATGATCGACGGATTCCGGAGTCTCGGCTTCGATGTCGGAGTGGCGGAGACGCCAATAGTGCCGCTTGTGATAGGTGATTCGGACACGACATTCCTGTTCTGGAAGCGTTTGTTCGAACGGGGCGTCTATACAAACCCGGTCATCTCACCTGCTGTTCCGCCAAACCGGGGGCTGTTGCGAACTTCCTACATGGCAACGCACACCGATGAAGAACTCGACCGGGTACTCGAGATTGCCGGCGAGGAAGGAAGAGCGCTCGGCCTGATCAAGTGACGGAGACCGCGGGCAGTTCCGAAGCCGGAGCGCGACTCACCACACCGAGGTTTCACGGAGGTAGTCGAGTGCGTCCTCGTTCCGGATTACCGCCCGCGGAAACAGCCGGCTCAGCCTGTCCTCGAGCGTATTGCCGGACGGCTCATAGATCACGATATCTCGCACCCGGTCCTTGTGCTTGAGGAACTCCAGCAGATTGATCTGGTCGGTCTCCGGAAAACTGTAACCGACAAACGAGATGTGCTGGGCCCGGGAAAGATAAGCCGTCATCGTGGACCAGAGTGTGGCAAAAAGCGTGCCGTGAAGGAAGCTCTCCTTCGCGTGAGCCATCGGGATGAACACCGGGTAGTCATCTTCGTGGAGCCACGAGTCCCTCGTTCTCTGCTCCACTTCGTAAACCGCCTGCAGATCGTTTCGGTCAGCACCGTGTGCTCGAAACCAGTTCACCGAACCGTGCAGTTTCAGATAGGGAAGCACCCAGTTGCGCCCGCGGATCGGTCCCGCCGCATGATGCCGCGAGTATCGTGGCAGATCAACATGATAGTCCCATACCCACGTTGCGTCGCGGTTGAGCTTCGTGGCCATGAAGCGCTCGATGAGCAGATCCACATTCAGCGTGACGAGCTGCGTCTCAGCCTGCTCCATGCGGCTTCCTGCCTCGACACTCGAACGGTCCAGAAGCCGGCGAAGAACCCCTTCGCTGTCGGCCTTCACGCGAAGCTCTTCGTTGCCGAGCCGCCTTCCAAGCCACCGGAGAAAGTCCGCGCGGGAACGCTGGAAATCCGACTGCTCCTCCACGCTGCGAAACACCGACTTCGAAAACATGAATGTGCACAGGCTCTCGACACGGCGAAACTCAGACAGACCTTCGGTGAGCGAGACGTAGTCGTCGATGAGCTTCCCGAGACTCCCGGGGAGCTCACTACCCGCCTTCGGATAGAACAACTCGTCGGTCAGGTCGTGAAGAGTCGGCATCTTCGGACAAACCGAACGTGCGAAACCGGAGCCGAGCACGAGAACATTCAACTGGCGGCTCCGGCGGAACCGAAGAACAGCGCGAGCACCTTTCCCATCGCCAGATGATCGGTCGCTCCGCACACTTCGCGAATGCTGTGCATCGCGAGAATCGGAATGCCGACGTCCACTGCCCGAAGCTCCGCGGCTGCGGACGCGATTGGGCCGACTGTGGAACCTGACTGTATATCGGAACGATTCACAAACTGCTGAAACGGTACGCCCGCAGCGCCGCAGAGGTTCTTGAAATAGGCGGCAGTTTCAGCAGTTGTCGAATAGCGGAGATTCCCGTTGTACTTCAGCACGGGGCCGCCGTTCAGATGCGGCATATATGACGGATCGTGCTTTTCGGCGTAGTTCGGATGAACGGCGTGTGCAGCATCGTTGGAGATCAGAAACGAACGGGCAAGCGTACGATGGAGTTCCTCGCGTCCGCCGCCTTTCGCGATGACGATGCGCTCGATGATCGATCGAAGCAGCCCGGAATCGGCACCCTCCGCCGTCCTGCTGCCGATCTCCTCATGGTTGTACAGGACGGCAAGCGCAGTTGATTCGGTCGCGCCTGCACTGCACAGGGCGCCAACTGTCGCGGATGCCGCGGCGAGATTGTCGATTCTCCCTGAAGAGAGCAACTGGGCACCAATACCGAGCAGACGCGCGGGCTCCGCATCAAAGAGGATCAAGTCCGCGTCGAGAATCGTATCCTCGGCTACTTCAAGCCTTTCGGCCAGGAAACGCTTCAGTTTCCCCTTCTGATCCCCTTCCTTCGCACTGTCGAGCAGCACCGGCAGATGGGTTTGTTTGTTATACTCGAAGCCCTCATTGATGGTGCGGTTCAGGTGAATTGCGAGATTCGGAACGGTGGCGACAGGACCGTCGGTAGTGAATAGCCGTTGCGACAGCGCGTTGCCGTTGAGCACCGAGACCCGCCCTGCAATGCCGAGGCTGCGGTCAAGCCAGGTCGACACGATGGCGCCGCCGTAGACTTCGACCGGCATGGTGAGCAGACCGTGTGACAGAGTCTCACCATCAAGCTTCAGTTTCAGCGCCGGGCTGTCGGTATGCGCTGCGGCAACCCGCACGCCTGACGACCACGGTTCCGCGTAACCAAGCCTGAACGCAACGAGGCTGCCGCCCCTCCTGAGAAAGTACATACCGGCAGAATCGAGGTTCCACGCGTCCGCTTCCAGCAACTCGGTGAAACCCGCCGCCGCAAGGCGGAGCGCCGCCTCGTTCACCGCGTGATAGGGAGTCGGAGATCGATCGAGAAACGAGCGAAACTGTTCAATGTCGTCGGTTAGCTCAGGTATCATCATGTCGGTTCACCTCTTCCTGTTGCTTTTCACGAAGCTTGAAGTGGACGTATCTGCATTCAAGCGGTCCGTTCATCAGCGGAATGCGCCGCTCTGAGCGAAGACCGACCTGCTTGAGCGCAGCGAAATTGCCGCTGAGAACCCACGCGTCGAACCCGGCAAATTGCCGCTTGAGCGTGTCTCCGGTTGCACGGTACAGGTCGCCAAGATCCGGATCGACAAGCCGTTCGCCGTAGGGCGGGTTCGCAACGACAAGTCGGGATCCGCCGCCTGAACGGGCGGCTGCAATTCTGCCTCCGGCCACCCGGTCGAGGTCGAGGGTTCGTACATCCGCCTGCTGAAAGTGAACAGCATGATCCACGCCCGCGCGGCGTGCGTTCTCCTGCGCAATTGCTATCACCTTCTGGTCCAGATCGAATCCAAACAGCTGCACATCGCCGGATTTTGCGTGCGATTCCGCGCCGGTGACCTTCTTCCAGAGTCGGGAGTCGAAATCAAGCCATCGTTCACACCCGTAAGAGAGCCCGAAACGGGTGCGCAATTCCCCCGGCGGAATACCGAGCGCCATGAGAGCGGCCTCGATGACAATGGTCCCGGATCCACAGAATGGATCGACAAGGAGCGATCCGGGGGAAAAGCCCGAGAGTCCGAGCAGTCCGGCGGCAAGCGTCTCAGTCAACGGCGCATCGCCCGCCTTCAGTCGGTACCCGCGCTTGTGAAGCGAGTCGCCGGCGGCATCGCGCGAGACTGTGCACCGCGACCCCTCGATGTGAAGATGAAGCCTGACATCAGGATGCTCAGGCTCCACGTTCGGCCGGCGTCCTGTCCGTGCACGAAACTGATCCACCACGGCGTCTTTCAGTTTCAGCGCGGCAAAGCCTGAGTGATGGAACAGATCCGAGGCGACTGTGCATGAGACGGCAAATGTGTTCTCTCCAGATATAACCGAGTTCCAGGGGATCTCTCCGGCCTTCCGATAGAGTTCATCGGCATCGTGGGCTTCGAAGGAGCCAATGTGAACGAGCACACGCAATCCTGTCCTCAATTGATGAAGGCAGCGGTAGATATCTTCGCGTCCCGCCTGAAATGTGATGGCGCGGGAGACGACCGTATGCTCGGGGATACCGAGCGCCGTGAGTTCGGCTGAAAGGATCTGTTCAATGCCACTCAATGTGGTGACCGTGCACGTAAATTCGGTGCCCGGATCGGATGCGCGGTTCCGCGCTGCTTGTTGCATGGGACCATAGTACACGCGCGCGGACACAGCAACAATACGGGCGATGCTGCTGTCATTCCCCGCGATAAGCACCATAAACTCTGATTCACATCAGTTATTCCGCGGTTGACAACTCACCCCTCGAAGCTTACGCTTCTGGTCAGAATCGATAATTGACCAAATCGGGATGAAGAGTTTCAACTACCAGTATTCTTCATATCGCATATATTGATACTTATTGAAACCGGATACGCAAACGACCGGTAAATTGAGCAATGGGGAGTTTTGATGAGAAGAACTATTTTTCTATTAATGACATTGATCTGTGTCGGCACGCTGTGGGCTTCCGGAAAACCTGAGGCGACCCTCACCATTGACGGATCAAAGTCTGCGGGAAACGTCAGTCCCACGCTCTACGGACTCATGACAGAAGACATCAACCATGCCTACGACGGCGGTCTGTACGCCGAACTCATACAGAACCGCGCATTCCTCGACAACGTGAATGTTCCGGTGCACTGGTCTCTAGTGCAAACGGGTAACAGCGCAGCACAAATGGCACTTGATACGAAGGTGCCGCTGAGCGCCGAAGTTCCCACCAGTCTGGAGCTGCAGGTGACAAAGGCCTCGAAGGATGCGCAGGCCGGGATAGCAAACGATGGGTACTGGGGGATTCCGGTCCGGCCGGATACGCACTATCAGGCGTCGTTCTACGCGAAGGCCGCCCCGGGATTCACCGGGTCAGTAACCGTTTCGATCCAGAGCAGTGACGGAAATACCACCTTTGCCACCGGCGTGGTGACCGCGCTCACATCCGACTGGAAGAGATACCAGCTCACCCTGACTACCGGAAGCGTCACCACGACCGACAAGGCACGGTACGTTCTGTCGGTCGACGAACCGGGAACCATCTGGCTGGGCCTTGTCTCGCTCTTCCCGCCGACATGGGATAACCAGCCCAATGGATTCCGCAAGGATCTCATGCAGATGCTGGTTGACCTGCATCCGAAGTTCCTCCGCTTCCCCGGGGGCAATTTCCTCGAAGGGCAATCCATAGCGACCCGGTTCGACTGGAAAAAGACCATCGGCCCGCTCAAAGATCGTCCCGGCCACTACGGTCCCTGGGGGTACCGCTCCACCGATGGAATGGGATTGCTCGAGTTCCTCAACTGGTGTACGGACATGAAGGCGCAGCCTGTCCTTGCGGTCTACGCAGGCTACTCGCTCAACCACGACTACGTCATGCCCGGCCCCGCCCTTGAGCCCTACGTCAAGGATGCGCTCGATGAGATCCAGTACGTCACCGGTCCGGCCACCTCGAAGTGGGGAGCCGTCCGCGCGAAGGACGGACACCCCGCCCCATTTCCGCTCAAATATGTAGAGATCGGTAACGAAGACTGGTTCGATCAGTCAGGGTCCTACGACGGACGCTTCACGCAGTTCTACAAAGCGATCAAGGCCGCCTACCCGAATCTTGAGATCATTTCAACAGTCGGAAACGAACACCCCGCGGCGCAGCGAGTATACAGCGTCGACCCCGCCATACTTGATGAACACTACTATCAATCGGCCGACACGTTCATCGAGGACTCACCGACCCATTTCGACCGGTACAAACGCAACGGGGCAAAGATCTTTGTAGGTGAATGGGCCTCATATGAGACAGTCTTCCCGCCGTGGGATCCGCAGTCGCAGGACCAGCCGCCGACACCCGACATGGCGGCCGCACTCGGTGACGCCGCCTGGATGGCTGCGATGGAACGGAACTCGGACCTGGTCATCATGCAATGCTACGCTCCGCTTCTGGTAAACGTGAACCCGGGTGCACGTCAGTGGCGCCCCGACCTTATCGGGTACAACGCACTCACCTCCTTCGGTTCACCGAGCTACTATGCCATCCGGATGTTCAGCACGAACCTTGGAAACCAGATCCTGAAGTTTACATCGAAGAATACGAAAATACAGGGTTCGGTGACACGGGACAGTACGTCAGGGGAGATTGATGTGAAACTCGTCAATCCAACTTCCACCGCCGAACAGTTGCGAATCGAGATCACCGGCGTCTCGAACGTCAATCATTCGGCCACGGCAATAACCATGGCCGCGTCTCCGAAAGCGACGAACTCGATTACTGACCCGACGAAGGTTGAACCGGTCAGAAGCACAATCGACAATGCTGGCACGTCGTTCAATTACGACATGCCGGCAAGTGCAATTGTCGTGCTCAAGATCGAGACCCGCTAGGCGGATATCTGTTCGGCTCGCTGCGTCTGCGGAACTGTCACGCTGAACCGCTTCTTCTCCTGCCGGCATATCATCTGCACTACGTTTCGTGCGGCCAGTGCGCCCGAGGGAACTCCCCCGGGCGGCTGCACCCACATGCCGGCAAGGTAGAAGTTTGAAAGGCCGGGAACGGTCTTCCGAATGGTACGCAACCGTGTGGCAGTTTCGGGCGTCGACAACCAGGTCATGAATGTGCCCTTCCAGGTACCGGCATAGCGGTGATAGGTGAAAGGTGTCACCACGTCAACCACTTCGATCGCTGCCGTGAACCCCGGATGGATCCGCTCGATGATTGCGCCGGTCTCTGCGGCAATCCGCTTCTTTTCCGCATTATAGGCTGCCCGATCCTCAGAAAGCCTGTCCCAGTAGGAGTAATCATCGGTGATGTACCCGCAGGTAACGACGCTCTTCCCGGGAGGCGCGAAGGACTGATCAAACCCGTAGTCCTTCATGTGCAGCACGTCGCTTGATCCACTGCCGATGCGGATCGGTTTCTCAAGACGTATCGATTCTGACATCGGGTGGACATCATGTTCGAACTTCATGTCGATGCCGAAGGAGACCTGAACCATGCTCGGAAACAGCCGGTAGTTTTCAAGCAGGTCTTTGTGCTGCGGGTCGATGTGCTCACCTTCGAGCATGCCATACAGCGTGGTACGCAGATCACCGGCGGATATTACGTAGTCTGCGGGAACTTCCCGCCCGTCCGCGAGAGAGAGGCCGATTGCCCTGCCGTCTGCAGTTGGTATACGAAGAACCTGGCTCAGATAGTGCACGCTGCCGCCCAGCTCCAGAAAACGGCGCTCAATTCCGCGAGCGAACTCAAACGATCCGCCAACCGGAAAGCCCCCTGCCCGGTTGTGCAGCAGTGCGAGCGTAATGACTACACCGGTGAGCGTCATATCGGGACAGGAGAGGAGCCTTGCAATCGAGTCCCTGAGCAGCGGGCTGCGGAACCGTGCGGCATAGTCGCCGACGGAGATCGAGTCGCAATAGCGGAGATCCTTCATGTAGGGAGCGATGTGGACCAGCAGCGAAGCGATATCCAGCGCGTTGAAGAGCTCGGGAGCTTTGCTCATCCGCATCGAAAAGCGGGTGAACTTCCGGATCAGCCCGCAGAAGTGGTCGATGACATCCACATCTTCCGGCGACAGCTGCAGCATATGTGCCTGCAGGCGATCGATATCCGTGTACGTGTTAAATACCTGTCCGTCTTCTGCGATGAAGCGGCAGAAGATGTCCGGATCGACGAACGTGCGCCCCTCAAGTGCTCCGAGCTCATGCCAGATCTCATAGAAGCTATCTGCAGGCGCAGATCCGGTGAGCCAGTGAATGCACCCATCGAAGGTATAGCCTTTCCGGCTCCAGGCCGTACACAGACCGCCCGGTTTGGTGTGGGATTCGAAAATCTCTGCGTCGAATCCATTCATCCGGGCGTAGCATCCAGCCGCAAGACCGGCAATGCCTGCGCCGATAATTGCCACTTTCTTAGCCATATATCAGTCTCCTTCGCTCAGAAGGCATGGGATTCAGTGATGAATGGTTGCATTGACGGAGGGTTGCGACTTCATGAATTTTAGGCGCAGTTCGCCGCAAAGTCAAGCAAATAACCGCAACCGACAATAACCGGTTTGGTTGATCACTTCTCCCGGACGATCGATGTCCGGGTAACCGTCAAAACGGAAAAACTGCTTTACAGCTGAGTGACTCAAGGTGATAATGAAAACGGGTTAATTCCCGTAATAAGGGGGGTCTATGAAAAAGAATCTCGCTATTCTTGCGTGTCTGATCATGATGTCTGTAGGCAGCATGTCAGTTTTTGCAAACGGAACAACTGAACAGCCAGCGGCAAGCTCTGCTCAGAAGCAGCTGAATTTCGTATTTGTTCCCGGCGTTGTTGACCCGTTCTACTACACCATGGAAAAGGGCGCTCAGGAGGCCGCCAAGAAGTATGGTGTCAATCTCATTGTAGCGGACTACCCGAAGTCATGGGGACCGGAAGTGCAGGTTCCGATTCTCCAGGCAACCGTTGCCCGGGGAAATATCGACATGGTTATCATTGCACCCACCTCAACAGGACCGGCGCTTATTGCTCCTCTCAAGAAGCTGTTTGACCAGGGAATAGAGGTCATTACCGTTGACACATTCCTTGGAAATGGTGACTACTCAACGCCGAGTGACTATTCCTTCCCCCTCTCCTACATCGGCTCGGATAACGTCGCCGGCGGCAAACTGATGGGAGAAGATCTTGCAAAGCTCATCGGACAGAAGGGGCAGGTCTACATCAATTCGACGAACCCGGACGTGTCCTCGGTCAACGGCCGTGTAGAAGGCTTCAAAGCGGGTATCGCGGAGTTCCCCGGCATTCAGCTGGTCGGCGTAGACTACAACCTCGATGTCCAGCAGAAAGCGCAGGAACAGACTGCCGCCATACTGCAGAAGTATCCGAAGCTCGCAGGCGTATTCGGCACGAACCTCTACAGCGCCTCGGGCGCGTATCAGGCAGTTGTGAATGCCGGACTCACCGGAGCGGTGAAGATTGCCTCCTGGGACGCTACTCAGGATCTGATCAACGCGCTCAAGCAGGGACAGATTGACATGACACTGGCCCAGAAGCCGGCAGACATGGGATACCTTGCGGTTGAATGGGGTTATAAGTTCTTCACGCAGAAAGCAAGTGTGCCGAAGAAAGTCCCGACCGGATTTGAGTTGTTCACGAAGGAGAATGTCAATTCTCCGGACATGCAGCAATACATCTACAGCAAGTAGGTACTGTCTCTGAGGACGAGGATTCATGAGGCTGCCTGGTCGGCATTGTGCTGGACCGGCAGCCTCTGTTCAAATACGCGTGGGAGCTACATTGCATGTCCAGTGACAATACCTACCGGGGCGTGAATCTCGAACGGAATACGGTGATTTCGGTGCTTGCCCGCAATTGGGCGCTCGCATTTCTCATCCTGCTGTTCGTCATATTCAGCTTTACCGGCCGCGGTTTTTTCAGTCTGACCAACTTTCAGAACATCCTCTATCTTTCGACGACGTTCGTGCTGCTGGCCGCAGCGGAGACGTTTATCATCATCTCCGGCGGAATCGATCTCTCGGTCGGCTTTGTCATGGGACTCTCGTCAGTTCTTTCGGCGCAGATCATGCAGAGCATGTATGCGGCGAACATCTCCCCGGCTGCTTCGGCAGTCACGGGAACCGTCATTGCGCTCGCGGTGGGCGTGCTGCCGGGTCTCGCAAGTGGAATATTGATTGCCCGATACAACATGCCGCCGTTCATTGCGACCCTCGGCATGATGGGGATTACCAACGGTGTGACCCTTTCAATCTGCCAGGGATTCCCGATTGCCGGTCTGCCGCGTAATCTCGTGCAGCTTGGCAATGGTTACCTGTTCTACAGCTTTCACGGCCTGGGTTCGCGATTTTTCGCGTGGCCCGAAGGCGTGCAGGAGTCTCAGGTCCGGCAGCTGGTCAGAATATTCCCGAACGGACTTCTGCTGTGGCTTATCGTGATCGGTGTGCTGTGGTTCGTGTTGAGACGAACACGGTTCGGACAGCACACGTTCGCAATAGGCGGCAGCATTGAAGCGGCAAAGCGTGCCGGAATCAATGTGAAGCGTCATCTGGTCACACTCTACGTCATATCCTCGCTTCTGGCATCGCTTGCAGGAATCTACAACGTGTTCCAGACCGGTGTCGGCAACTACACACCATTCAACGCCTCCTACGAGCTGTTCGCCATAGCTGCAGTTGTCATTGGCGGCGCAAGTCTCATGGGGGGGAAGGGAAATCTGATCGGTTCGGTTGTGGGAGTAATTATTCTCGCCGTGCTCAATAACGGCCTGTCCATATCGGGAATTCCGGCATTCTACCGCTTCGTTGCCGTCGGAATCATCCTTGTTATTGCGGTAGTGATGGATCAACTCTTTCCGGATCGTTTGTAGGACTTTGTAAAACGGCAGGCAGTAATGAATGAAAACGTAATTTCCAAAGGACCCGGGTCACTGGCGAGATTCGTCGGCCGCAGATGGGCGTTGCTCTTCCTCGCGGCTGAGACAGTGCTGTTCAGCGTGATTGCGACGGGTTTCTTCACCATAAACACATTTCAACTGGTCTTTATAGCAGGGATACCACTCTTTCTCCTGGGCGTTGCCGAAACCTTCGTCATTATCACCGGCGGAATTGATCTCTCGGTAGGGTTTATCTTCGGCTTTGCCAGCGTCGTCTCCGCCAAGCTGGTTGTGGCCTTCCAGGCTGTCGGATTACCTGACTCGACTGCAATTCTTCTTGGTGTTCTCGCGACTCTCATAATTGGCACGATTCCCGGCTACATCAACGGTATGCTTGTGGCCCGGTTGAACGTTCCTCCCTTCATTGCCACCTACTCAATGCTCTCGGTAACCTACGGGATATCGGAGCTTCTCGTTGAAGGATCGCAGGCGGGCAATCTGCCCTATCTTGCGAGTGTCATCGGCACAGGCTACATCGCCTACTTCATCCCCGGCAAGGGACTTTCCTTCTTCACCCATGAGCGGGTTGCCCGTGGAACCACGGTGATTTCACTGATTCCGATCATCGTGGTTGTGGCGATCATCGTTGTTCTGGTGTTTGCCTATCTGCTGCGGAGCACGAGATTTGGAGCGCATACCTATGCGATAGGCGGGAATACCGACGCTGCAATTCGCTCAGGCATCAACGTGAAGACCCATCTGGAGCGGGTCTATGCGATATCGGCATTCCTGGCAACGCTCGCCGGGGTGATCTACATGCTTCAATATGCGCAGGGCAAATCGGATGCCGGCGCAACCTACCTTCTTGACTCGATTGTTGCGGTGGTGATCGGCGGCGCAAGTCTGTATGGCGGCGTCGGTTCGATCGGCGGGACTATAATCGGCGCGCTGCTGATATCCGTGCTGGAGACCGGTCTCCGTGTGCTGGGGGTTCCTACCTTCAATATCTATATCATCGTAGGAGTCATCCTGATTGCCGCCGTTCTGATTGATCAGTTCTTTCCGGAGATTGTCGAAAGTGATGCGAGGAGTGAGCATGAATTACCTTCTTGAAGTGCGAAACATCGTAAAGAGATTCGGCGGACTTGTTGCAGTAAATGACGTGAGTCTGGGCGTCAACCCGGGCGAGGTTGTCGCGCTGCTCGGGGATAACGGCGCGGGCAAATCGACGCTCATCAAGGTCATTTCAGGCGTTCACACTCCCGAAGAAGGTGAGATACTCTTTGAAGGCAGGCCTGTAACGATGGCAACCCCGATGGACGCGCTGTCACTGGGAATTGAGACAATCTATCAGGACCTTGCACTTGCCGAGAACCTGAACGTATACGCCAACATCTTCCTGGGGCGGGAGAAGACTCGCAAGTTCGCCGGGTTTCTTCCCGTGCTGGATCACGATTTCATGCAGGAAGAAGCACAGAAGGTGCTCGATAACCTCGTCATTAAGATCCCATCGCTGAAGTCGAGAATCAAGAACCTTTCAGGCGGTCAACGACAGGCGGTAGCGATCTCCCGTTCACTTTACTGGAACGCGAAGATACTGATCATGGACGAGCCGACTGCAGCCCTCGGTGTTGCGCAGCAGAGCCAGGTGCTCGAACTGGTCAACTCGCTCAAGAATCGCGGCATCGGGATCATACTCATCAGCCACACCATGTACGATGTGTTCAAAGTTGCCGATCGCATCATCGTTATGCGCCGCGGCCAGAAGGTTGCCGAGAAACTGCGGTCGGAAACGACGCCGGATGAGATCGTCAGCTACATTGTCGGTGCTGAAGAGGTGTAGCCGCGGCCTTCCGTCCCGAAGAACTCCTGCTCAACGATCGAGCAGATGGCGTGGTAGACGGGAAGATGGAGCTCCTGAACGAGCGCCGTTTCGCTCTCGGGAACCCGTATCGCAACGTCGCAAAGATCGGCGAGCCGACCTCCTGGGCTGCCGGTCATTGCGATCGTCCTGATTCCCAGGCAACGTGCCGCGACAACCGCAAAAAGCACATTCTTCGAATTGCCGGAAGTACTCAGCGCTACAAGCACATCACCGGCTACGCCGTAACCATAGAGCTGCTGCGCGAATACCAGCAGAGGATCCACGTCATTCGAAAACGCGGTAGTCAGCGATGCGTGGCCGGTAAGCGCGATTGCGGGCAATGCACCCTGCAGCCGTTCGGCAAGCAGCGGCCCCATTGCAGCATCGGTGCGGACGAGAGCCGAACGGAGATCCTCGGGAAGCGGGCGCTTCATCCGGAACGCTTTCATGAGCTCACCTACTATGTGCTCCGCGTCGGCGGCGCTGCCTCCGTTGCCGCAGGCAAGAAGCTTGCCCTTTGCCGCATAGCATTCGCATACAATGGTCGCCGCAGCATCAATCTCCCGTCGACAACCGGTCAACCGTGGATGTACGGCCAGTGTTTCCTGCAGAATGCTCTCTCGAAAATCCAAGAATCATCTCCTTTGCCGGCATACCCGACACAAACAAAAGGTCCGCCTCCGGAAAGGAGACGGACCAGTTCCGCAGCTCGTCGACCACCGAAGTGCCGACGAGCCTCTCGCAGATGAATCGTTTATCCTTACGGTTCGTCGGGGTTGATATAGTCGGCTGCATTCGCCTTCGTGATCAACTCTGCCGCAAGCACGATCTCAAGTGGCGGTTTCTTCTGATAGAAACCCTGGAAGGACTGGTTGCGCGCGCCGAGAATGGCGAGCGTGACCGTGTCCGCGCACTGATCCGGCGGATAGGTTACATCAGCGGTCACAGATGGATCGCTACCGTCGAGGATGATCTTCAGAATGCGCTTGTCTGCGCCGCCGCCCATCCATGCCTTAATGGTACGTCCGGCCTCTTTCACCGCAAGCTGCGCACCGATCATCATGTCGTCGTCATTGGTGATGACGCCGTCTATCTGCTGATATTTCTGCAGATAGTTCTGCATGACATCGTGTGCCTTCTGCTGGTTCCAGTTGCCCGGCTGAGAATCGAGAACCTTCATGCCGTACTTGGCGAAGACCGCCTTGTCCGCATCCACACGAATGGTGTTGATCGGAGTCGGAATGCCTTCAATAATGACGACGTTCCCCTTGTAGTTCAACTGCTTTGCCAGCGTCTCTGACGCAAGAGTTGCATACGCAAGGTCATTGTTGTGCAGGTAGCTGTCGTACACCGGTTTTGTCGTACCACGGTCCATGACCACGGTATAGATGCCCGCTTCATGCGCTTTTTCCACCTGCGAGGTGATCGACGCGTCGATCGGGAATACGACCAGTGCATCGATGCCCTTCGTCATCATGTCCTGAATGTCATTCGCCTGCTTCGTCACTGTATCCGCGGTGACAAAATCAAACGTGATATTCGGATCCTTCGCCTGCCAATCGGCCATGGCCTTCTTTGCCCAGAAAATCGCCCGGGCAATGTATCCATGATCCGCTGTCGGCATTGTGTATCCCACACGAATCGCCTTACCCGGCGCTGTCGCAGCAGTCTGAGCTGGCTGCTGTGCTTGCTGCGCCTGACCCCCGGCCGCAGCTGTTGTGCTCTTCTGCCCGCAACTTACAAAGATCGCGAGTACAAAGAGCGCGGCAACAAAGACACCTAATGTCTTTTTCATGCCTGTACCTCCTGAAAAGCTTACCGGCTCATGCGAACCGGTCAGATTCGGCACATCGACCGATGCACCGAGATCCAGTTAAACACCACACACCCCGTGATGTATCCCACACCCAAAGGTGTGTTTAACCCCTGTATCCGACCGCAGGGCGGCCGGGTCAGTTCCCTGAAAAAACGCTCCCTCAGCTCCGCTGTCGCTGAATGTAGACTGCCCCGATTATCACCAGCCCCTTCACAGTCCCCTGAAGGTACGCTGAGACTCCCAGCATGTTGAGCATGTTGTTGATTATTCCCAGGATGATTGCACCGATAATCGTGCCCCAGACGGTGCCGCGCCCGCCCGTCATTGGCGTTCCTCCGATGATGACTGCGGCAATTGCATCAAGTTCATATCCCATACCGGTATTCGAGGTGCTCACCGCATTGAAGCGCGAAGTCAGCAGCACCGAAGAGACACCAACCAGAAGGCCGGTGATCGTATAGGCTATCATCTTTACCCGATCCACGTTGATCGCAGAAAAGACAGCAACGCGTGTGTTTGATCCGACAGCGCACAGGTAGCGCCCGTAGCGGGTGCGGTTGAGTACAATGTCAAGGACAAGCGCAAGGAAGAGCATTGCCCACACCGGTACCGGCAGAAACAGGATATTCGTGAGGCCGAACGAACCGTACAGACTACTCTGCGACTGAACCTCACCCGCGTTCCCGATGAACAGAGCAAGTGAACGGAAGATGGCCATCGTACCAAGTGTCACGATAAACGGGGCTAGCCGTCCTCGCGTGATGGTAATACCGTTGAGAAGTCCCGTCACACCACCAACCAGAATGGTCGCCGTAATACCGAGCAGCACCGCGGTAACCTGGTTGTGCACTGCGGCGAGCATCCAGTTCATGAACATGACGCCGAGCAGTGCGTCAAACGCAACGAGCGATCCGACCGAAAGGTCGATACCGCCGGTAATGATGACGAATGCCATTCCAAGGGCGATCATTCCGGTGTAGGAGACCTGGCTCAGGATGTTCACCAGATTGCCCGGCCGCAGGAAGAACGGGCTCAGGAACGAAGAGAGCACGAAGAGCACGATGAGTGCTATGAAGGAGGCGTACTTCTGATATTCGAACTTCTTCATGAGCTGTCTGATGCCGACGGTAGTCATCACGCCACTCCTTCTTTGATACCTGTTGCCAGGAACATGATCTGTTCTTCGGTTATGCTCTCTCCCTCGAGAGTCCCCATCACTCCGCCCTGCTTCATGACAATTACCCTGTTACACATACCGATTATCTCTTCCTGTTCGGAGGAGATGAAGATGCAGGAGAGCCCTTCGGTCGCAAGCGAGCTGATGAGCCGGTAGATCTCCTGCTTTGCCGAAACATCAACGCCGCGGGTTGGTTCGTCGGCAATCAGCACGACAGGTTTCGGATCGATGCTCTTTGCGAGCGACACCTTCTGCTGATTTCCGCCGCTCAGGAACTCAAGTCGCGTGTCGAGACTCTGCGTTTTTATGTTGAAACGGGATATGTGCTCGTCCGCCGAGTCGCGTTCCCGCTGCCTCTGGATGAGTTTGATTATGTACTTGCAGTAGGAACCAAGTGAGACGAGCGTGGTATTCTTCACCACCGAAAAGCCGGTCAGGATTCCCGATCCCTGCCTGTCCTCGGACAGATAGCTGATGCCATTCGCCACCGCATCTGACGGCCGGGAGATCGAAATCTGCCTGCCGTTCATCAGCATGCGGCCCGTTTCCGCGCGACGGACACCGAGAATGGTTTCGGCTACTTCGGTTCGACCGGCACCCACGAGACCCGCAAGTCCGAGTATCTCCCCGCGATGCAGCTTGAAACTGACATTCTCTATTACACCGGGCACCGTCAGGTTCTCGACCTCAAACACCACCTCCTCCGAGGGAGTGTGCTTGTGCGGGAAGATCTGGCTCAGTTCGCGACCGACCATCCGCTGCGCCATATCGATGACCGACAGGTTCTCGATGAGTTCAGTCGAAATGACGTTTCCGTCGCGGAGAATGATCACCCGGTCGCAGATTGCCTTTACCTCTTTCAGCTTATGGGAGATGTAGATAATCGTCGCCCCCTGGTCACGAAGGCGTTTCATGAGCCGGAACAGAATATCGATCTCGAACTGGGTGAGCACAGTGGTCGGCTCATCCATAATGAGCAGTTTCGCATTCATCGAGACCGCCTTACAGATCTCGACCATCTGCTTCTGAGCCGTACTCAGGTTTTCAATGCGCGCATCAGGTTCGATATCGACATTCAACTCAAGGAGCAGTTCACGAGTGCGAGCCATCATCGCCTTCTTGTCCAGCAGTCCGTTCTTCTGCCGGAGTTCCGAGCCGAGAAAGACGTTGTCATACACGGTAAGTTCCCGGATCAGGTTGAACTCCTGAGGAATCAGGCTGATGCCGAGTCGCTTTGCATCAATCGGTTCCCGGATCGTCACCGTCTGTCCTTCGAACACCACCTCTCCGGATGTCGGGGTGTAAACACCGCCGAGTATCTTCATGAGCGTTGATTTCCCCGCGCCGTTCTCTCCGATGATTCCCAGAATCTCACCGCGGATCACCTTGATATTGATGTTGTTCAGCACATAGACCGATGAGAAGTCTTTCGATATGTCTTTCGTTTCCAGCAGCGTGTCACTCATTCATTCGGGCTCCTATCGTCTCTCGAACAGGAACGCATCAAGCGCATCCGGTTGTGAAAAATCCGGCACGATTGCTGCGGCTCCCGCCAGGACCAGTCTCTTTCGTTTCGCTGGATTCAGACCAAATCGCCGAATCTCGTCACTTGCGACACCAATTCCGGTGCCCCCCCGTTTCCATGTCTCGCGTATCTCCACCGGACCGTCTCCAAAGGTGACAATACCCGGCGCATTCTGCTGACCTATCTCGGCTAGGATCATCTCGAGTACCGCCTTCTTGGGGTCGTTATGAATGTCACCACGTGCACCG
>DATKUC010000077.1:0-12583 GCA_035530835.1 Spirochaetia bacterium | reverse complement strand
TACGGCAGGGATCATTGCCACAAGAACTATGTGTCCGAGCCGTTCAGCGAACGCAGGGAGATAGAATGCCCGGAACGCGAATCCGTCTGCGGCATCAAGAAACGCGTTCTGCAGCACGAGTGCACACGCACCGATCAGAAGCGTATTTATCGTTACCCGAAGGCGGAAAAATGGAAAACCGTCTGCGCTTTCGAGATCTGTGAGATGTTCAACATTTTTCATGGTGACAAGGATACGGTGAGTTCAGTATGCCGTCAAGGCACCACGTGATGCAGATTGGAGTATGCGGCGAATCGCCTACTTGCCGGGTCTCTTTCTGTGATACTCGGCAGGTCGATGCCCGGCCTTCGCGTAGCCTGGCTGAGCCCGATCGATGCGGAGCTTCTTTCCCTGGAAACTCTGCCCCCGTACTGAGGAAAGTACCGTTTCCGCAGAGTCAGATTCAATCTGAACCATGGTTTCATACTGGCCGATATCAATTCGTCCGATACGAACGTTGGTTCCCCGCATTGATCGATTCACGATCCCGATGATATCGACGGGAAGGACCCGGTCCTTCTTTCCGATATTGAACGTAAGGTTCTCGAAGTCCTGGCCGCGACCACGGTCCCGCGCCGAGCCCCGGTCACGCCCATACTCGGATCGAGATCCGCGTTCATTCCCGCGCAATTCGGATACTTTTGCCAGGTCGTCAACCGATTTGTAGTAATCAAGAAAGCGGTTGAACTCGAGGGATACAAAGTGCGCAAGCAGCTCTTCGCGATTCAATCCGGAGAGTTTCTCTTCGACGATCGGCATGTACCGCGCTATACGATCGTTGTCGACCTCGACGGTCTTTACGCGATCGATCAGATGCATGAGCTGGCGTTCACAAATCTCCTGGCCGGTCGGGACATGCATTTCCGCGATTTTGCCGCGGGTGGTAATTTCCGCCTGTCGGATCTTATACTTCTCACGGAGGTTTATGATTGCAAGCGAAACCCCGGACTTACCGGCACGGCCGGTTCGGCCGCTGCGATGAGTGTAGACTTCCGAATCGTCAGGCAAATCGTAGTGAATAACATGCGTCAGGTCATCCACATCCAGACCGCGCGCGGCGATATCGGTTGCCACGAGCAACTGAAGGCTGCGCTGACGGAACTTGCGCATCACAAGGTCGCGTTGCTGCTGTGAGAGATCCCCGTGAAGCGATTCCGCTTCGTAACCATCCTTGATCATGCGATCAGCAATTTCCTGAGTGGCTGCACGAGTACGACAGAAGATGATTCCGTACATCCCCGGATGAAAGTCGACTATGCGCTTGAGTGCAAGGTACTTGTCCCTTGCATGGACCATGTAGTAGCCATGTACCACCGTAGAGGCGCCGGCATTCCGTGCTCCGGCAGTTATTTCGACCGGCGAACGCATGTAGTCCGAGGCGATTCGCGATACCTCACTCGACATCGTTGCCGAAAGCAGAAGCGTCTGTCGCTCAGTCGGTACCGAGGCGAGAATCGCATCCATCTCCTCTTTGAAACCCATATTCAGCATGATGTCAGCTTCGTCGAGTACGAGGAATCGCACGTGACTTGCGTCCATTGCCTTGCGTTTCATGAGGTCAAGAAGCCGTCCGGGAGTTGCTGCCACAATATGCGTTCCAGAATGCAGCGCACGCATCTGTCGGTCCATGCTGTCCCCGCCATAGACGGCGGTGACCGAGAGGCCGCGGAGATATTTGCCGTAGGATTGCAAATCACCGGTAATCTGAATGCAGAGCTCCCGGGTCGGACAGATTACGAGCGCCTGGGGATATCTGTCTGCTATGGTGATTGAATTGAGTATCGGAAGGCCGAACGCCGCCGTCTTCCCGGTGCCTGTCTGGGCAAGGCCGATCAGGTCGTCGGTATTCTCAATCATAAAGGGAATCACTTTTTCCTGGATGGGAGTTGCTATCTCGAAACCAATTTCGCTCACTGCCTGAATGAGCTCGCTCTTCAATGCGAAGTCGCTAAATGTCAATATGCTACCTTCAATCGAAATTGTACGAATGGAGCGTCGATGCGATGGGAACCGCAAACGCACACGAAAAAGAAACAGATCTCTCTGCACACTACGGAATTGTGGAAGAAAAGTCAACGGAGGCGCATGCACCGGACGGGGTACACCGAATCTGTCCCGGTCTGATACCGTTCTGACGGTTGCTCTACAACCTGACATGGAGTATCATCCATCGGTAACCATGGTGGTGTATAACTACGACGATCCTATCGAGGTCACGGATGGGATATACTGGATCGGATTTTCAGACGCTCTCGCCCACATGCACTGCAATCCCTACCTCCTGATTGATGGTGAGGATGCGGTGCTGTTCGATCCGGGGTCGGTCACCGAGTTCCCGATTATCATGCGCAAGATAATCGATCTGATCAGTCCCGAAAAGATATCGCTGATAGTCGCGACGCACCAGGACCCTGACGTGTGCGCGAATCTTGCTATCGTTGAGGAACTTGTTGGGCGCGCTGACCTCATGGTTGCGGCACACTCAAATACCATCCGACTCATTCAGCATCTTGGCCTGACTTCAAAATACTACCCGGTTGACAAGAATGAATACCGTTATATACTTCCGAGCGGTCGAGTCATTACCTTTCATCCGACGCTTTATCTTCACGCGCCCGGTGCAATAACCGTGTACGATCAGAAGACCCGCAGTCTGTTTACCAGTGATCTGTTCGGCGCAGTCGACGACGAATGGACACTTTTCGACAACGCCCGGTTCCCTCACAACATGGACTCGTTTCATCGCGAGTACATGCCGAGCAACGCAGTAGTACGCGCCGGACTGAAAAACATTGAGCAACTCGAGATTGACCGGATTCTTCCCCAGCACGGGTCGGTCATCGAGGGTGAAAATGTGAGAGTTGCATTTGCTCATCTGAGAGAGCTCCAATGCGGGATCGACCTGACGGTCGAGTAGAAGCGGGAGTTCCGGAGGCTCTATTGTGATTGGTGAGAGCCCGAATAACTATCAGCGATCGTTGATCGAACGATCACTTGCCATGCAGGCGCAGGCGCATCAGCTACAGGTCAAAGCGCGGCTTCTGACTCAGGCAGTCATGCAGATCGAGCGCAGCAAGAAGAGACTGAAGACGCTCAACGCTGAGCTTTCCCACGAGATCGAAGTTCGCAAGCAGATCGAGGAAAGAATACGGCACATGGCGAGCCACGATGCTCTGACAGGATTGCCGAATCGCGCGCTGTTCAAGGACAGGCTGGAGAGTGCGCGCAACCTCGCAGTTCGAAATCGCCAGAAACTTGCCGTACTGTTTGTCGATCTTGACGATTTCAAGCGCGTTAATGATACCTTCGGTCACGAAGGGGGAGATCAGATGCTCCAGGAAGTCTCGCGCCGACTTCTCCTGACCGTACGAATGTCGGATACGGTTGCCAGGCTTGGCGGCGACGAGTTCATCGTACTTCTGAATGGCGTGAGCAGCCGCAAGAGCACTGAAGAGGTGGTAAAGAAGATTCTTGCCGTCCTCGGGGAACCGGTCACGCTTACGAGCGGGGAGATCTCCGCACACGTAAGCATCGGCGTATCGTTGTTTCCCGAGCATGGCGACGATATCGACAAACTCATCAGCCTTGCCGACCGCGCCATGTATGACATCAAAGAGTCGGGGAAGAACTCCTTCGCATTTCATTCGATCGGGCACATCCGCCGATAGCGGGAGTGCCCGGCCCGATACGCTCAGCGTGAAGTAATTGCCACCCTCTTCTGTTCCCGAATCTTCTTCAGTACCAGTTCCTGGTCCACCGGAATCCTGTCCAGTCGCACGCCGACCGCATTGTATAATCCGTTGGTCACCGCAGGCGCAGTCGGTATCGTCACAATCTCTCCGACTCCCTTCCCGCCGTAAGGGCCGGTCGGGACGCCGTGCTCGACAACTATTGGAATTATCTCAGGTGTCATGGTGATCGGCGCCATCCGGTAGCGCGCAAGCCGGTCGCTCAACACGCGGCCTTCTTCAACGAGGAAGTTTTCGGATAGCGCGTGCCCGACGCCCATCATTGCGCCACCTTCGATCTGGCCGCGAAGGCCGAGTGGATTTATCGCTGCCCCGACATCGGTTGCGGTGACGAGTCGCAGTACCCGGACTTCACCGGTGCGTGTGTTCACCTCGACCTGCGCTGCCTGAGTTGCAAACGAGAAGCCGAAGTGCATATCGCCGCCCTCGCCAAGCGGTTTGGTCTCCGGTGCATGATAGGTTGTCGTAAGCCGCGGTGCCACTCCTGCGGCCGCAATCTCTGTTGCCACTTCTGCCATCGAAAGATTCTTGCCGTTCACCGTGACGCGACCGTCGTTGAACCGGACCGTGTCGGCTTCCACGCCATGGCGGCCGGCGAGAGCTTCACTGATCTTTTCGCGCAGCGCTGCCGAGGTCTGGCGTACCGCGTTACCGGTAACGTAGGACTGACGGGACGCGGTGGTCGGGCCACCGTCGGGTGTGAGGTCCGTATCCGAAAGCAGTACGCGTACCGAATCCGGAGAGACGCCGAACTCTTCGGCCGCGATGAGTTGCAGCACGGTCGGAAGACCCTGTCCAAGCTCGGCCGAAGAACTCCGCACTTCCAGTGATCCGTCCGCGTACAATTCGACTTCAGCTGCGGCCTTGTCTGGCGCGCCGCCACCGAGTCCGGTGTTCTTGTAGCCTGCAGCAATTCCCCACGCGGTAACCAGATGCGGCGCATGCGGAACAGGTTGCGGCTTGAACGGTGAGTTTCCGCTGATGCGCACAATTTCCGCTTCGACTTTGTCGATGCATTCGAGCAGTCCGACGCTGGTGGAAAGAAGTTGCCCGGTGTTCGTAATACTGCCTTCGCGGAGGGCGTTCAATTTGCGAAGCACAATCGGGTCCATGTCGAGCCTTTCGGCAAGCATGTCCATCGCACTCTCGACGGCGAATGCCGCCTGAACAACTCCGAAGCCGCGGAACGCACCGGCAGGCGGGTTGTTCGTGTACATCGCGTAGCAGTCCGCCTTGACATTCGGCACTTCATAGGGTCCCGATGAATGAGTCGTCGCCCGGGTCATGACCTTGTCGCCGAGCGATGCGTAGGCGCCGGTGTCCCCGTAGAGTTCGGTTTTGAACGCCGTGAGCTTTCCATCTCTCTTTGCGCCGACGGTGATCTTGATCTGCGTTGCGTGGCGCTTCGGATGCACGAGCAGACTCTCGTGCCGGTCGAACAGGAGCTTCACCGGCCGCCTCGTCACCCAGGCGAGTAGCGCAGCGTGGATCTGACCCGCTATATCTTCTTTTCCGCCGAAGCCGCCGCCAACAAGCTGGCCGACAATGCGAACCTGCGACTCAGGGATTCCGAGCGCATCCGCAACCTGCTGCCGGTCTTCGTAGGGTATCTGCGAGCCGACGTACACTTCGACTCGGCCCTCTTCGGTCAACCGGGCAATACTGCACTCGGGTTCGAGGAACGCATGGTCGTGGCTTGGCGTATGGAATGTGTGCTCGAGTACGATATCCGCTTCGGCAAGTCCTGCGTCGACGTTGCCCTTCCGCACTTTGATGTGCTTCAACAGGTTCCCGCCATCGTGAACCTTCGGTGCGCCAGGGGCTGCTGCCTGCACCGCGTCACTCACGATGGGCAGAAGTTCGAATTGCACGTCGATGAGATCGAGCGCTGCGGTGGCGATTTCCCGTGTGTCGGCAGCGACTATGGCGACAGGATCTCCAACCGTTCGGATCTTCTCGCCGACACCGATGAGTACCGGCCAGTCGGTGAATACGACGCCATGATTGTGTTTGCCGGGAATGTCCTCTGCGGTAAGGACCGAAACCACGCCGGGCAATTTCCGTGCGCGGCTTACATCGAGAGACTTTACGATTGCCGAGGGGACCATTGCACGTTTTACCCGCGCGTGGAGCATGCCGTCGAACGTGAGATCATCAGTGTAGTGAGCGTGTCCGGTGACCTTGGCAACGCCGTCCATTCGTTCGCGAATGGTGCCGACTGCCTTGTGGGCAACTGCTGAAGTCGGTATGTCGCTTGGAGGTTCGACCGGATTCCCGGTTTCGACTGCAGTCGCCGCTGCGTGAATCGCCTTGATGATGGTCGGGTACCCCGCACAGCGGCAGAGCGTATCCTTCAAAGCGTACTTTATCTCATCGTCAGAGGGGTTTGGATTTCTCTGCAGGAGCGCGTACGAGGTCATGAGCTGACCGGGAATGCAGAATCCGCATTGCACCGCACCGTACTTTACGAACGCATCCTGGAGCGGATGAAGCTTCACTCTTTCACCACCGGCTTCCGCAGCCTTGCGCTCCTGCGCGGCAGGCTGTACGCCGAGGCCTTCGATCGTAAGAACCTCGTGTCCCCGAACCTTTGCTGCCGGGTAGCTGCACGAGAGCACCGGCTCTCCGTCAATCAGAACTGTACAGGAGCCGCACTCGGCCTCGTTGCAGCCGATTTTGGTGCCCGTAAGGCCAAGGCGATATCGCAAAAGATCGGAGAGCATCTCACCCGGTTTTTCTTCGAGAGACACCAACTTTCCGTTAACCGTAAATTCAACGTTCTGCGTTTTCATGGCTACCTCGCAGCTTCGGCCCGCTTCCAGGCCGTGGTAATGACTTCTTCAAGGAGAACTTCACATAGTTGATACCGATACTCGGCACCGGCGCGCTGTGCGCTGCTTCTGAAATGAAACGCGGCAGGAATTGCGTCGCGAATGCTCAGCAGGAGATCGTCTCCGAACGCGCCACCGATCATGATATTCTCGATTTCAGTTGCTCGTTGCGGTACCGGCCCCGACGGGCCGACTGCCACGTGCACATCGCTGATGACATTTCCCCCGCGTTCGATCCAGACTGCGGCATTCAGGATCGGCAACGCGACGCCCTGCGGTCGCATGACCCGGCTGAACGCCGACGCCTGTCCCGGTTTGCGGAGCGGAATTGAAAAGCCGACAAGCACGTCACGATTGCGTTTCAGCGCCGAACGTCCCGGCCCGAGGAAGAGCTCGAGGATCGGTACGCGTCGCATTCCCTCTTCGTTCGCTATCTCGGCAGTTGCGCCGAGTGCAACAAGACTGATCATTCCGTCGGCCGCAGGCAACGCGTGCGCAACATTGCCGCCAAGAGTTGCCGTGTTCCGCACCTGCGGGCCGCCGATAAGGCCGCACGCTTCCGAGATTGCGGCGGCGTGCGCATGAACCAGAGGTGAGCTCGTGATCTCTCTCACCGGCACGGCAGCGCCGATGAACAGTTCCATTCCGCGCTGTTCGAGCGCGCCGAGCTCGGGGATACGGGTAATATCTACAAGTGTGTTGATCGGTGCCTGGTGGCCCTGCTGCAGGTCAAGCAGCAGATCGGTACCGCCGGCGATTGCGCAGCTCTCTCCGGATGAAGCGCCAAGTGCCGCAATTGCCTCATCGAGGGTCTCTGCAAGAACATAATTGGACCAGATACTCATCGGTAAAGGTTCTCCTTTCCAAGGGACAACGCCGAAATCCAGGTAATGGAAAACGGCGCCGGCACTTTTCGACGGGTCCAATTCCCCGACGCCGACAGGTATCTGCCGACCGGTAGGTCAATGATTGTGACTATTCTACTCCATTTTTCCACATTGTGCCATCCTCGCGTGTCAAGCGGTCGACTGCAATGCGTCATCCATCGATACGCCAGCCATCATCAGGCCTATCTGATCAACCGTACCCTGTCCGCGCTCAATGATTCCGACTATGCGGCCCTCATATATCACCGCAATGCGGTCCGACAGTGACTGAATCTCATCCAGGTCCTCGGATATGAGCAGGATACCGGTGCCGGTGTCGCGCTGCATGAGCAGTCTCTGGTGAATGTATTCGCTCGCGCCGATATCCACTCCACGAGTTGGCTGTGCCGCAATGAGGATATCCGGACCGCGGGAGAGTTCCCGCGCCATGATGAGCTTCTGGATATTACCGCCGGAGAGATTCTTCAGCGGAGTATCCAGGCTCGGCGTCTTTACCGCAAACTCAGAAAGGAGGCGTATCGCGTGCGCGGCCATTCTTCCAAAGCTCAGGAAGATGCCGCGCGAAAATGCGTCCGAACGATGATCATGCAGAAACAGATTCTCCTGAACCGAAAAGTCGCGGATCGCTCCGTCGCGCATCCGCTCTTCCGGGATGAAGGCCATGCCGCTTGCAACGCGCGCATTCAACGTTGCCGAGGTAACGTTCGTTTCGCCGACGGTGATTTGCCCCGATGTGACCTTTCTGATGCCGGCGAGACACTCGGCAAGTTCGCGCTGTCCATTTCCGGAGACACCTGCAAGTCCGACAATTTCACCGGAGTGGATATCCAGATCGACTCCGCGCAGCGCCTCGGTTCCGCGATCTCCGGACACGTTCAATCCGCGTATCGAGAGCCGAACGTCGCCCCGCTTCACCGGGCGTGCGATGAGCTCCTTGAGCTCGCGGCCGACCATCATCCGCACGAGCTCCGAGCGGGTGACTTCGCTGGTCTTCCTGGTACCGATCACCCTTCCATCCCGCAACACCGTGACCCTGTCGCTTATCGAGAGCACCTCGTGCAACTTATGTGAGATGAACACGAGCGAATGCCCTTCTCCGACCATGCGTTTGAGGGTCGCAAACAGGTCGTTAACCTCCTGCGGTGTAAGTACCGCAGTCGGCTCATCGAGAATGATGAGGCTTGCGCCGCGATAGAGAGCCTTCACGATTTCGACCCGCTGCTGTTCGCCGACCGAGAGCTGCCAGACGTACGCCTTTGGATCGACCTGCAGACCGTACTCTGCAGAAAGTCGATCGATCCGTTCGGACACGAGTTTCATATCAAGCAGCGGTTCGCGTGATGAACGCTGCCCGAGGGCGACGTTCTGTGCGACCGTCAGGGTGGGAACAAGCATGAAATGCTGATGAATCATGCCAATTCCCGCCCGGATTGCGTCTGCAGGCGAGTGGAACTGATGAACGGCGTTGTCGATAATGATCTCACCTTCATCCGGTTGATACATGCCGTAGAGTTGCCGCATCAGCGTGCTCTTGCCCGCGCCGTTCTCGCCAAGCAGCGCGTGGACTTCTCCGGCGACAACATCGAAGCAGACGCCCGCATTCGCGAGCACTCCGGGGAAGCGTTTCACCACATTGCACAGTTCGACCTTCTGCAAATGGTGCAATTCCTGTTCAGTCTGTTTCTCGGCCATGGATACCGCCACTGAAAAGAGGCAGCCGTTCCGACTTTCACGGCCCGGAACGGCTGCCGGATGAGCCTGTTACGGCTGAACTTTTATTGAGCCGTCGGTAATTCCCTTGATCGCCGCATCGCCCGCCGCTTTCACGTCTGCGGGAAGATTGTAACCCGGGTTGTACGCGATCTTCAGACCGGCGTTTGCCAGAGTCAGCGTGTAGGTGATCCCACCGAGTGTGCCGGCTTCGTGCTTGGCTATGATGTCCTTCAACATCGCGGTCCAGTCGTACACCTGACTTGCGACAACGAGCGTCGGTGCAAGCGATGCCTGATCCGACTGTGTGCCGAACCAGAGCACATTCCCTTTGTCCTTCGCTGCGCCGATGGATCCCACGACCGACTGCGAGGATCCGGTCAGGATGTCAGCGCCGTTCGCGATCTGTGTCTTTGCCGCAGCCGCCATGAGCGCCACATCGGAGAACGAACCGGTCCATGTCTTTGAAACCGATATCGAACTGTCGGTGGCCTTCACGCCCTGGACGAAACCGTCGATGTAGGTTTTCGCATCGCCAACTTCAACCGGCCCGGTTACCCCAATCTTCTTGCTCTTGGTCAGTTTGGCCGCAAGCACACCATTCACATAGCCTCCCTGTTCGGCGGCAGCGGTGTAAGCGTATACATTCGGCAGTCCGAATGTGTTCACGTCGGTGCCCCACGCGAAGGTAACCTTCGGGAAGTCCTTCGCAATTTCCTGGACCGAAGAGCCGTACTGCGAACCATGTGCGATGACGATGTCGAATCCCTGGCTTGCATAGTCACGGATTGCGGCGGCCGCATCAGGTACGTTGTACATGTTTTCCGAGTACTTTATCTCCATTGCCGACGGTCCGCCCATCTCGGCCTGGACCGCATTCAATGCTGTCCACATCGATTGACTGAATGCCGCGTCGGTCGTTGCACTCGGCATGACTACCGCGACCTTGATCTGCTTCACGGCGGCGGTTGACGCCGCAGGCTTCTGCGCGGCAGTCGCTGCCGGCTTGCTGCCACCGCAGGCGATTGCAAGCGCAGCGACTGCGATTGCAAGACCAAACAAACGGAATAACCCCTTTCCTTTCATTGCACTCTCCTTTTTCGAAGTGTGACCACTTCGATTGTTACACTTCAGTTTTCGCCGCGTTCGAACGGTTTATTCAGAGCTGCCGGTTGCCTGACGCGATTTACCGTCACCGTAAGTGCGGCGATAGTCAGCAGATAGGGAAGCATCACCGCGACACTCGGAGAAATCCTGACTCCGAGCACCTGCATCCAGAGCTGAAACGAGTTTACTACGCTGAAAAGAAGCGAGCCGGCGAGCACTCCAATCGGACTCCACCCGCCGAAGTAGACGAGCGCTACCGCAATAAAGCCCTGTCCGGCGGTCAGATTATCCTGGAAGAGGTTGAGCTGAGAAATGGAAAGCGATGCCCCGGCAAGTCCGGCAAGGATTGCGCCGAGACAGACGCTCAGATAGCGGATGCCGTTTACGCTTATGCCGACTGAATCGGCAGCTGCCGGGTTCTGTCCGACAGCTTTGATCTTCAGCCCAAGAGTCGTCTTTTCGAGCACCCACCACGCAACCGGAACGAGCAGAAATGCTCCGTAGACGGGAATACTGTTGTCAAACAGCACCGGTCCGAGGAAGGGGATATCTCCCAGAATCGGAATCTTGATCGACTGGAAACCGACCACGGTCTTGACCGTACCGACAGTCACCTTGAACAGCAGGCTCGACATGCCAAGTCCGAACATGTAGAGGCCGATGCCGCTCACCCCCTGTTCGGCTTTCAGCGTTACGCTGACGAACGACATGAGCAGTCCCATGAGAAGGCCGACTATCGCGGCGGTGAGCACTCCGAGCCAGAGGTTTCCCGTTATCAGGGTGATGTAGAACGCTGCGTAGGCGCTGAGCAGCATGATGCCGTCAACGCCGAGGTTGACCACACCCGATGTCTGAGCGAAGGTCTCTCCGAGCGCGGCATACAGAAAGGGTGCGGCAAGTCCCATCATCGTATTGAAAATGCCGGTAATGACGTTGAGCGAGAAGACATCCTTCATAGCGAGGCCTGCTCCTCACGCTGCTCGGCTATCATCCTGCGTGCCGCCCATTTGCGTGACCAGAGGGCGGCGCCTGAGACAAACAGCACGACCAGACCGAGGATCGCGGTGACAAGGGCCGAAGGCACCTGAACTGCACGCTGCATGGTGTCGGCGCCGACGAGCAGGCCGCCGAAGAGGATCGACGCAGGAATAAGGCCGAGCGGATGCAGGCTGCCGAGTAGCGCCGCGACAATGCCGGTAAAACCGTATCCACTGGTAAGACCTTCCAGCAGCCTGTGCTGCACGCCGATTACCTCCACAACGCCGGCAAGTCCGGAGAATCCGCCGGCAAGCGTGAGCGAGAGCGCCTGCGCAGTCGGCACGTTAATTCCCGAGTAACGCGACGCATCCGGATTCAGACCAACTGCACGGATCTGATAGCCGATCGTTGTCCGCCAGAGAAAGAGGTAGACAACGAACGCGAGCACGAGCGCAACAATCGCACCGGAGTGAAGAAGCGTTCGGGGTACAAGCCGCGCGAGCCACACCTGGTGGGGAAGCTGCGCGGACTGCGCCAGAAACGTACCGGCCTTCACCGCCGCAGGATCCATGAGCGGTCCCTGAAGCAGCAGGTTCATCAGTTGCAGCGCAATTGCGTTCATCATGATCGTGCTCAGAATCTCGTTCACGTTCAGGCGTGCTTTGAGTATACCGGGAACGAAGCCCCACATCGCTCCTGCCATGAATCCGACGATCATGGTAGAGGGAATAAGCAGCCAGCCGGGCGCAGTCGAAAAGGTGAGCGGAAACCACGTTGCCGCTATTGCCCCCGCGATGATCTGGCCTTCGCCACCGATGTTGATGACGTTCGCGCGAAACGCAATACAGATGCCCAGCCCGACAAGAAGCAGCGGCGTTGCCTTGACCAGTGTCTGTGTCAGACCGAAGGTCGATCCAACGGCGCCCCTCACCATTGCCGCGTACGCCGCAATTGGATCCGCTTTCAACAGGAGCAGCAGGACCGCGCCGATGATCAGCGCGACCAGTACCCCTGCAATTGGCAGCAGGACGTTCAGTACCACCCGACCCCAGTCGAATCGGGATCGCTGAAGGAGTTGCACATCGTCTGAGGTGCTCATTAGTGACCGGAACTCCTTTTTTGTACTTATTTCGTTCGACAAGACAGGGTCAACCGGACCCTTCCGAATTGATTGCTTCATTATACGCTCTGGTGGACGCTTTGCAACACGATTTTCTGTCAGGGACACCCGGAACCGCGGCACATTTCCATCCACCCATATCGCGGGATTGGCGACGTGATA
>DATKUC010000076.1:0-3607 GCA_035530835.1 Spirochaetia bacterium | reverse complement strand
TCAGGAACCTCACGCTGCGCTCTCCGGTGCGCCCACCCCGCATGCCGCCTTCAGCTGGCGCTCGTTTTCCGGCACGACGATTCATCTCATGCTCGACAGCCACCCGTGGCAGAAGTTCATTCAACCGCGAATCAATGAGTTCGAAGCCAGTACCGGCATGCACGTCGAGACACAGGCGTATCCGGAAGATCAGTTCCGGACCAAACGTACGGTGGAGATGGTCTCCGGCACCTCCGACATTGACGTCTTCATGATCATGCCCGCAGAGGCCCTTGCCCAGTACGTTCATTCCGGTTGGCTCGCGCCGCTTGATCCTTACCTAAAGATGACTGCCGACGGTTCACCGGACTACGACGTGAGGGATTTTTTCTCGGCCGCACTTGATGCCGGCGTGAGCGGAGGGAGAAACTACACCGTACCGATCCAGGTGGAAACTTCGCTTCTCGCGTACAACAAGGACATCCTGTCCCGATATCATGTCCCGGTTCCCCGGACCATGGATGAGCTCTTCAACGCGGCGCGAACGATCTACGAGGAGTCACACGGTCAGATCTACGGCATCACGCTGCGCGGAGAGAAGGTCGCCGCAACGTCGCAGTGGATAGATTTTGTCCACAGCTTCGGCGGGAGCTGGCTCGACAGTGACGGCAAGTCCGCACTGGCTTCACCAGCCGTAATTGCCGCGACCGAGTTGTATGGAAAGCTTCTTCGTCTCTACGGCCCGCGGGATGCTGCCACGAACTCCTGGTATCAGAGTATTTCCAGTTTCATGCAGGGACGATCGGCGATGATCTACGATGCGAACGTGTTCAAGTCCTACTATGAGAATCCGAAGATCTCGAAGATCGCCGACAGAGTCGGCTACGCGATCATCCCGCGCGGCCCCGCAGGATCGATACCGCACGTTTCGACCTGGAGCCTGGCGATAAATGCCGCGTCGCCACGCAAGGATGCCGCGTGGCTCTTTATCCAGTGGGCGACCAGTAAGCAGATGGACTTGCGAGCGCTGAACGACGGAATTCCGGTTGCGCGTCATTCATCCTGGGACAGTCCCGCTTTCATCAGGAACGCGGGCGATCGCGGCTGGGCAGAGGCGACACTGGCAAGTTACCTCGTTGCATCACCTCACTGGGAACCTCCGGCCGTTCCGGTCAGTCAGAGTCGGGAAGTAGTAGGAGCTGCGATAGTGGAATCCATTCTTGGCGGCGATGTGCCGGACGCTCTTTCGCGGGCGGCCGCGCAGATGAATGAGCTGTTGAAAGAGAGCCGGTAGCAGAACAGTGAATATACGAAACAGGATCTTTTTCAGCTATGTGGTTCTTGTGCTGTTTTCGCTGTTCTTTCTCTCATCCTATGTGTACCTCACCACACTTCGCGGTACCATCGACCGTGATCTGACGCGGCTGTATGAGGTCAAGAACTCCTGGGGCGATATGCTCATTGCAATGAACAACATTGTTGAGAACTGGGACGACGGCCGGAGTTTTTCCACGTTTGCGCATCGGGTCGAACAGGTTCAGACGGGACTCGATTATCTGAACTCGGATGGAGTGCGCCGCTTCTACTATCCGAAGGATCTGAAAGAGCATGTGGCCGCACTCTACCGCATCTGGCACATGGCACAGGGAAACATAAAGCAGATCGAAGACGGCATTGACACCGCAGATTTTCAGCGAATCGTACAGACCATCACCCACGAACCAGGACTTCAACGGCTCAACAACCTGTGGGTGGAGTTGTTTTATCGGGGCACCGCACAACAGCGAACCGCGGCCTACACGATACGGCAGGTACTCGACGCGATCGAGTTCTTTCCCATATTCAGCAGTACGATGAACCGACAGTTCAATATCATACTCGATGAAACCTCGGCAGTGCGCGAGAGTGTGGTCCGCATCCAGGTCGCTCTCGCAGTTTCGTTCTTTGCCATCTTTCTCATGGGTTACTTCACCTTCTCGTTTCTCTTCGCGAGATCGATTTCCCGTCCTATTGTCGATGTAAGCCTGAAGCTGAAACGGTTCATCGGTCAGAGCATCGAGCCGACAAGTATCGTACATTCGGACGAAATAGCGTTGCTCGACCATTCGGTGACAACGCTGATCGAGCACTACACCTATCTTTCGCAGCGGGCACTGACCCTGGCGCAGGGAGATATCGAGAGCGAGTCTCCGGGAATACCGAGCGCCGGGATCGTCGGTAACGCGCTTGGCGAGATATCCCAGTACCTGCGGAGGCTCGCTCAGGTGAGCTCGTGGATTCGCGATGGAAGGTACGGCTCGGAGGTGGAAGTTGTCTCCCGCAAGGACGTACTCGGTCAGACTTTCAACATCATGTCGCGAGAAATCCGGGAGAGAATTACAACGCTGAGCCGTGTGTTCGATGCGATCGAAGAAGCGCTGCTGGTAATCCACGAAAACGGATCGATTGTCGAGTCGAACAACAGACTCCTGAAGCTTCTCGGCGTCGAATCGATTGGAGAGCTGAATCAATGCGGAGGTCTTCCTGAGTTTGTCGTCGAATACGACCGCTTTCTCGGTAAGGTACTCAAAGAGCAGCGCAACCGAAGTTTTTTTGCAACCATGATCACCGCGCGCGGCGTCCACATTCCGGTGAGAATAGCCGCAAGGCGCCTTGAGCCGGTATCTGACCAGCAGGACCATATCATGCTGTTCATTTCCAACGAGTCCTGGAAAGTGCGGATGAAGCGTGAGCGGGCCCGTCTCAAGTCCCAGGCCGTTCTCGCTGAACTTCGCGCGCTGCGTGCCCAGATAAATCCACACTTTCTCTTCAATACTTTGAACACTATCGCGCAGCTCGCGGAAACGAGTCCGGATCGGGCGGTGAACACGATCGAAAAACTTGCCGGCCTGTTTCGGTATGCGCTGTCGACAACCGAACGAGACACGGTAACGGTCTCCGAAGAGCTCGGCCACCTGCGGGATTTTCTCGAAATCGAACAGCTGCGGTTCGAGGACAGCCTCAGCATCACCTTTCAGATCGACAGTTCGATCGAGTCGCTGTCAATGCCGCCAATGCTGCTTCAGCCTATCGTGGAGAATGCACTCCGTCACGGCGGCGACGAGGCGGGCCGCGTCGAAATTTTCATTCGTGCGGATCTGCGGGAGAACGAAGTGGTGTTCGGTGTCGAGGATCATGGAACTCTCAGCGCAGGGAGCGACTTCTTTGGCAGCCGCGGAATTGGGCTGAAGAATGTTGAGAACAGATTGCGGACATACTACGGAAAGTCGATCGTCATCCGGCCGAACAGTCCTGCCGGAACGATTGTGACACTCTCAATACCGGCGGGCGCATGGCAGTAAGAACCATCATTGCCGACGATGAGACGCGAGCACGGAAGCGGCTCCTGTCGATGCTATCTGACGTTCCGGAACTCGAGATAGTCGGTGAAGCTGAAAACGGTTCAGTGGCAATCGAGATGATAAATCGTCTGCGCCCCGATCTGGTCCTGCTCGATATTCAGATGCCGCTTCAGAACGGCTTCGACGTGCTCGAGCATCTTGTCCACATTCCGGAAGTCATCTTCGTTACTGCCTATGATGAGTACGCGATCCGCGCGTTCGAAGTTGATGCTGTCGATTATCTTCTG
>DATKUC010000075.1:0-34354 GCA_035530835.1 Spirochaetia bacterium | reverse complement strand
GAGACTTGAGATATTGTTCTTGCAGCTCCTCCTGTAGACTTGAAAGATCAGATACTTCGGCGTTTTTCGTTGATCTATCGCTCATAACTGCCTTGTGACTCCTGAAGTTTTGTCGTGTCCGTGGATGTTCGCTACTACTTTGTCACAAACTTCCTCGATGGTCAAGTGAGAGGTGTCCAGGTAAAGGGCTCCGTCTGCCACTCGGAGTCGTCCATACTCCTTGTTTTTATCGATATTATCGCGTCGACTGATGCTTTGTTCAATTTCGTGAAGTGATAATTCACTGGTTCCCTGTTCGTAGCGTCGTTTTGCCCGGGTTTCAATGGAGGCATCGAGGAATATTTTCAGATCTGCATCGGGAAATACCACTGTTGCCATATCGCGCCCTTCAACAACGACGTCCATCGTATTTGCGAACATTTTCAGCCGTTTGTTCACCTGCTCGCGAACCGCCGGCAGCGCGGAATGACGCGCAACCCACTGGTCCACACTGTCGGATCTCAACTCGTGCTCGACATCGCGTCCATCTACAACCATGCGCCCTTCACTGATCGATATATCGATGTCACGTGCGACGCGCATGACTGCGTCGGAGTCCTCAGGATCGCCTCCTCGCAGCACTCTCCAGGTGATTGCTCGATAGAAGCTTCCGGAGTTCAGATAGAACATGCCGGTTCGCTTTGCGACAAGTCGTGCCACGGTACTCTTGCCCGTCCCTGCCGGGCCGTCGATTGCCACTACCATCGTTCGCGCTCCTCCTTCCCGGGAGCCGGAAGTCCTGCGTTTCGGTAGAACCAGCCGATTTCGGTGCGAGTCAGTGTGCGATAGTGGCCGGCCTGTATACCGGAGATGGTAACGGGGCCAATTCTGACCCGGTGCAGTCGCTTTATACCGAGCTTTTCAGATTCGAAAACAGTACGTATCTCTCGATTCTTTCCCTCTATGAGCACCAGGTGAACGCTTCGCGTGTTTTGCTGGGTGTAGTTCTTGAGATGAAAGGTCACGCCGGCAACTTCAATGCCTTCCTGATACCGTTTCAAAAACTCTGCGGATATCGGTTGCGAGGTCTCAACGAGGTACTCTTTTTCGACGTTCGAACTGGGATGTGCGACAGCTTTGGCGAACTGTCCGTCGTTGGAAAAGAAGATGAGACCGGACGAGAGATAGTCGAGGCGACCTACGGTAAATAGGCGTTCTCGAAAGGCATCCTTCACCAGATCAAGAGCGAGCGGTCTGCCTTCGGGGTCAGATGCTGCGCAGAGAAAGCGCCGCGGCTTGTGCACTGCAACGTAGATGAGCCGTCGCTGCGGGAAGATTGGTCGACCGTCCAGGGTGACCCGGTCACCATGCTTCACGGTCGACCCGAGCTCTCTGACCACGGTGCCGTTGACCGATACGCGCCCTTCAAGAATGATCTCTTCACTCTTGCGTCGTGATGCGACCCCCGAGCGGGCCAGATAGACCTGGAGTCTCAAGCCTCTCCCGTTATCCATTCAATTCGAACCTGTCCAATTCGGTTTCATCGAGTTTCGGCAAATCGGAGATACTCGAAAGCCGAAAGAAATGGAGAAACTCCCGCGTAGTACCGTATTGAACCGGCTTTCCGGGAGCGTCTTTCTTCCCGACTTCACGAATGAAGTCTCGGGAGAGAAGAAGCTTTATCATGCTGTCCGCGGCAACGCCGCGAATGTTCTCAATTTCGCCACGAGTAATCGGCTGTGAATAGGCAATTATCGAAAGGGTTTCCATCGCCGCGCGGCTCAATCTCTTGTCGTTCTTTTTGCCGTAACGATCGCGCAGAGCAGGCCACAGAGTCTGCTTCGGAATGAGCTGGAAACCTTCTCCGATTTCAACGAGTTCTATGCCTCTGATCTGCTCGCCATAATCCTGTCGAAGAACATCGAGTGCTCCGACCACCACGTCTTTTGACAGGCCACTGATCCTGGCAAGACCGGCAACGTCAACGGGGTCGGCTTCGAGGAAAAGTATCGCTTCAATTATGGCGGCTTCATTCTGCAGTTCCATCTTCGACCTCCTGTGGCTGGGGTTCCGCGGCCCGTATTCGGATGTCGCCGAAGAGTCGGTTCTGGTAAACTTTTATGCGTTTGGCCTTAACCGATTCGAGAACGGCAAGGAACGCGCACACAACGTCCATAATTGACTCATGCCGCACGACAAGATCCGCGAACTGGAACTCGCCGCGCGTCTCCAGAAGCTCTGAAATAAGGGCAACCTTCTCGTTGATGGTCACCTCTTCGTAGAGATCTATGATCCGTTCGGGAGTCAGTGACGACATGATAGTGGTAAACGTGCGAAGCAGGTCCCACACCTCAATTTCATCCCACAGCTCGTCGTCACCGGCAAACTCGAGCGTCCGCTGCTTCTTTTGCCGCTCGATTACCCACTCGGCTTCCTCTTCGCGGTCTGCCATTACATCGGACAGTTTCTTGAACTTCTGATACTCAATCAGACGGTCGACCAGTTCCTTCCGAGGATCCTCGAGTTCATCGTCAATGTTGAACTCAACGGGAAGCAGCGTTCGGGACTTGATGTACAGAAGAGTGGCTGCCATCAAGTAAAAATCGGTAATATTCTCAAGGTCAACTCGAGTGGCATATTCGAGATACTGTATGTACTGTTCGGTGATCTGTGCAATGGGGATGTCGTAAATGTTGATTTCTGAACGCTTGATCAGGAACAGTAGTAGATCAAGGGGTCCTTCGAAATCTCCCAGGTGAAAATGTTGCTTATTCTCGGTGGTGGGCCCATCCATAGAGTGGTTGTGTGTCCTTTTGTCGACATTTGAGTATCGCGGCTAAGGCCACACATTATACCTGGCCGCGGGGGCCGCGTAAACACCCTGATCGGGAAGTGAATCAAGAATCGAACGGTAGCTGGTGCCGCTCTGCGGGTCACGCAGCTCGGGGGAAAGTTCGCTGAGCGGGAGCAGGACGAACTGCCTCTCGTGCATTCGCGGGTGCGGCAGAATAGGCGGATGTTCCGTGCGAACCAGATCGCCGTACAGCAGGAGATCGATGTCCAGAGTCCGCGGCCCTTTCGGCCGTTCGACCTGGCGATTCCGGCCGCAGGCCGACTCAATGGAGTGGAGTTGTGCAAGCAAGTGCTCAGGGGAGAGTTCAGTGGAGCCGCATACCACCATGTTGAGGAATCTCGGCTGGTCCAGTACATCCCGCGGATCCGTTTCGTAGACGCTGGATGACTTCAGGTTGGATATGATCCGGACCAGCGACGAAATCGCACGGAACAGGTAGTCCGCGCGATCTCCCATGTTCGAACCGAGTCCAAGATATACAACCCGCATACGTTCTAGAAGAGCTCTTCGTCTGCCCCATCGCCAGACGGCTTCGGAGATCGGTCGCCACCGGATTTTCGCGGCTGCGTTTTCGGCTGCGGGGTGATGGGTCTGCGCGGTTCGGCTACCACGCTCGCTCTGGCTGAGGCTGCGACCGCAGCTCCAGCTCCGCCGTCGAGGGCCTGACCTGAACGCTGCGCCGAACCGCCTGTTGATGCTGTGTTCTGCGGTTCCGCTGAGGTCGCTGCCCCGGCAGGTGCTGAATCTGAAGCAGGGGCTCCGCCTTTGGGGGGAAAGGCGATCACTCGCACTTTCGCTTCCATACTTGCCGCAACGTCGGCGTTGCTTTCGATGAACTGTTTAGCGTTGTCCCGCCCCTGGCCAATCCGTTCTTCACCGTAGGAGTACCAGCTACCGCTCTTCTGAATAATCTCGTACTTGAGCGCGGCATCGAGGAGGCTGCCGGACCATGAAATTCCTTTCCCAAACATGATCTCGAGCTCCGCTTTACGGAACGGTGACGCAACCTTGTTCTTCACGACCTTCACGCGCACCTTGTTTCCGATTGCTTCGTCCGCGCCCTTGTTGATGGTTTCGATCTTTCGAACTTCCAGTCGGACCGATGCATAGAACTTCAACGCTTTTCCGCCGGTGGTTGTCTCCGGATTGCCGAACATTACGCCGATCTTCATGCGGATTTGATTTATAAAGACGAGACAGGTTCCTGACTTGGAGATGGTTCCGGTAAGCTTTCGCAATGCCTGGCTCATCAGGCGTGCCTGGAGCCCCATATGTGAATCACCCATATCCCCTTCAATTTCTGCCTGGGGAGTCAGGGCCGCAACCGAATCGACAACTATGATATCAACTGCACCAGAACGAACGAGTGACTCGGCGATCTCCAGTGCCTGCTCACCGTTGTCCGGCTGCGAGACCCACAATTCATCGATGTTGACACCGAGGGCGCGTGCGTACGAAGGATCGAGTGCGTGTTCAGCGTCGATGAATGCGGCGATTCCTTTTCGCTTCTGGGCTTCGGCAATTGCATGAAGCGCGAGCGTTGTTTTGCCTGAGGATTCCGGACCGTAAATTTCAATGATGCGTCCGCGCGGATAGCCGCCAACACCAAGTGCCTCATCGAGCAGGATTGACCCGCTCGGTATTGTTTCAATGGCGATGTCCGCAACGCCGGCCCCAAGCTGCATGAGGGAGCCCTTGCCGAACTGCTTTTCGATCTGCAAACGCGCCGCTTCGAGTGCTCGTTCGCGTTCGTCCTGATTTTCGTTGTCCCGTGAGATGACGTTCAGATCTTTCTTGGCCATGTTCGCTCCTATATGGATACCACAGGCTCTTTCTCCGTGGCGCTTCGAACTTAGAAGCATCTTATAGGCACACATTTGTACAGTCAATAGAGCCTGCACTTGCCGATATGTTGAGTGTGGATGACTATTGCGATACGAACCGCCGACACCTCCTCGTTCTCCTCATTGCGACACTCGCACTATTCATCCCCTACACCGTCGTAGCGCAAACATCGACAAACGTACTTCTGCTGGAGCAAGCGGACGGTTCGGAAATCTGGAGTCTTGTCGATCAGATCGCGAGCGCGATTTCGGATGGAAATACGGGGGAAGGCGTTGAGGCGCTGAGTGCAGCATATCACGGTCGTATCGCTGTGCAATACTGGGAACAGGAAACGATAGAGCTTCGCCTTCTCGATGGGCTGCTTGCTACGAAAGTCCCCGGAAAAACTGTAGAGTGGCCCGGAGCCGAAACGCCCCGGATCGTGCTATCGATGTACAACAACATCCTTAACCTGAATGATCCTGCACTGCGCGCCGCGGTTCTCCGGGCAGCCTCAGGTACGATCACGCTCGACCCGAAGCCGCTTATACTTGAGGGGGAACGACTGACCGCATCCCTTGCCCACCGGTTTGGCCGAGGGATGGATCGCGCTCTGGAAGAGGAAGCACTCGCCTATCTTCAGGTTTGCAAGGGACGAATGACCGCCAGCCTGGCTGCCATTGTGGGAGATATTGCACGATACTCACAACTTGGGAGCACCGCCATGGCTGCAAGATCGCTCGCGAGGGCGTTCTACTCACGTGCAAAAAAGTGATGAAGGAATCGGCTTGTTCTGCCCCTGCATGTGTGGAATTTCTTATCATGACCATGTAAGATGTCGCCATGAGGGGAGATCTGCTTCTTGTCTCGACTCGCTCCATGCAGGAGTATGCGTCTCGGGTTGCCTACCAGCTGAAGACGTTCCCGGACTTCTATACGGCGTCGTCAAACAGTAATGATTTCGTCGGTCGACTGGAGACCATGAAGTTCGCCGACGGCGAGATGGAAGTCGAGGTACACACGTCGCTTCGCGGGAAGGATGTGTTCCTTTTCGGCGGTGCCGGCAGAAATGAGCGCAATCTGAGCGTCGAGGAAAACAAGCTCGAATTGTATCATGCAATTGATGCCCTGCGACGTGCACAGGCGGGCCGCATTACGCTGTTCGAGCCGTACTGCAGCTCCTCGCGTTCGGATCGCACCACGCGTCGGAACTCCGTCGGCTTCTGGGTACATTACAAGACGCTCGTCAGCCTCGGTGTAGATCATATCATCACCTATCAGCTGCACTCGGACAAAAGTAAAACTGTTGTCGATCCGACACTGTGCGCGATTGACGACTTACCGGCCGAAGGGCTGCTCAGTGAGTACATCACCGATAATTTCATCAGAACATCGGATTACCTTTCTCAGCATGTGCACAACGACTGGGCATTCTGTTCGGTGGACGCCGGTGGCGAAGGTGCTGCAAAAAAGTACTCACGTGCGTTCGGCGCAAATCTGCTGGTCGCCCACAAGCAGCGTGACTATAACAAGGCGAACACTGTCGAATCAGTCAACATACTCTCCGACACTCCGATCGAAGACAAGGAGATCTGGATTATCGACGATATGATCGACACCGCAGGATCGGTCTTTGCGCTCGTGAAGGAGCTGCGAAAGCGTGGTGTCGGCAAAGTGAATATTGCCGCGGTCCATGCGGTTTTTTCCGAGCCGGCGGTCGAACGTCTGATGCTGCTCTACAAGGACGGTCTCCTTGAAAATGTGCTCGTGACCGACACGGTAACCTGCACAGAAGAGGTTCGCAGACAGCTCCCCTTCCTTCATGTCGTCTCATCTGCCCGGCTTTCGGCAGAAATAGTCATGCGGCTGCACGAGGAAAAGTCGCTTTCGCCGTTCTTCGAATCGTTCGACGCGTGGAAGTACCTGTCGTCGCTAAAACTGTTTCTGTGAGTCGATGAGTATGGTGATCGGTCCCTCGTTGACGTATCGAACGTCCATTTTGGCCTGAAACTTTCCACCGTATGTCGACAGACCTCGTTCGGAAATCATTGTAAGCACCAGATTGTACAGCGCCTGGGCGTGCTCGGGGCGGGCCGCCGAATCGTATGAAGGGCGTCGTCCCTTGCGCACGTCACCATAGAGCGTAAATTGTGAAACAACGATGATTTCCCGGCCAAGGTCGACGGCGCTCAGGTTCATCCTTCCGTCGTCATCCGGGAAGACTCGCAAATTGGCAACCTTATCCGCGATGTAGCCTGCATCTACTTCGTTGTCGTTATGCGTAACACCGAGATAGACAAGCAGTCCAAGCCGAATCGAAGATATTTCCTCACTATCCACCGATACCGAACACTCCCGTACTCGCTGGACAACGGCCCGCATCAGCTACCACCGGTGGGAAGCAACGGTCGGATGGAGGTCGCTTCAAGTGCAATGTTGTGCGCACCCTGAGGTATCACTTTCGCGATAATCTCGAGCGACTGGGCGTCGTGAATGTCTGCGGCAAAGTTCATAGTGACCGGTACCGTTCCCTCAAGGACCTTCTCATCCTGATATCCGACCAGGAACTCGAAGGTAATCGCAGATGCGCCGATGTGAAGGTTCGAGACTTTCCCCTTCCATTTGACGTAGCATCCGGCGTAAAGGTCCGGAGTTTCAGTCACCTGCTGAAAAGTGAAATTGTCGGTGAATGTTACGAAATCCGGCTTTCTGAGATAACTGCGAATGAGGCTCGCCTTCTGCTTCAGCACCGCTGAAGCGTTTGACTGCAGTATTCTATTTGATTCCATCATTGCAAGATTATCGTGATAGGTATTGAACGATTTCTCGATCTGAACGAAGGATTCGGTAATCTGCGCGGGAGTCAGCATGAAGCGGAAATTGCCGCTGTATTCGACGAGGTTCTTGTCCGAGGGATCAATTTTCAAAACTGCGGCGCCGTTCCGTTCCGGTGCCGGAGGATGTATTCTTTTTTCGACAATGGGTGCAACGAAGAGAAACGCCGGAACAATAACGAAGAGTGCCGCCACAGCTGTGATAATCCACCGTGGCATACGGAACGGCGGCTTTGGATAGAGCGCTTTCACGCGGCCGACCTCGATCGCTTCAACGAGCATGCCCGGTTCTATATTGCGCTTGATCAAATCCAGGCCACGTTGAGCAATGCGGTTCTTCGGATCGTGGTCGAGGATCGAAAGCCACAGGCGCAATGAATCTTCCGGTTCACGACGTTTCAGATGAACTGCCGCAAGCGCGTGGATCACCCGGATGTCATCGGAGTCGAGCTGATGAGCGCGCTTCAGGTAGGAAAAGGCGCCGCCAGTGTCATCCGTGTACAGACAGGAGACTCCGAGCATGTAGTAGAAACGCGTATTCTCTCGAAACAGGAACACCTGGGGTTCGAGCAGGCTGATAACCTGGGCGAATCGCTTCTTTTGAAAGAGTGCATACGCTTTTTTGAGCACGCCGGACTTCATGCCGAATGAACCGCCCCCCTCGGTTGGGCTCCGGCAAGAGACATCAGGGGGCGTTACCCGACTTCTGAGCCTCGAGCGCGTTGAGTTTTTCCTTGAGCGAGTTCAGTTCCTGAGCCGTCACCGTTCCCGATGGAAGCGTCAGCAACTGATTGATCTGATCGAGCAGATCCGACGCCTTCCTGTAGTTACCTTGCAGTGTCGAATCGTTGACCTGCGCGTTGTTTACCACATTGCCGCCCGGCTGTGCAAGAGCAGGTTCAGTCGATGTCGTTGCAGCCGGCGCCACCGCAGAAGTCGCAGCGGTGGCCGTAAGTCCGGCAGTGAATCCTGCTGAGCTCTTGTTGCCGATCGCTGTGACAATTGTTCGCTCTCCGCCTGCAGGCAGGGATAGCGGATTGTAGTAGATCGCAATGGCGGAATCATTGATCGAGTATGGAAGCAGATTAAAGTCGCGGGAGGCGTTCACATCGAACTGCCATGGCGACTCGTTCAGACGCTTCCAGTTGGCGAGTACCACTTTGTCAGGAACAGTCAGCCCTGCACCCGAGAGCATTATCTCCAGGCCCATGTCAGCGGTGGCGGATGCTTCTGAAAGCACATACGGGTCTGCTGCAGACGGCACTACCGAGGCTTCGTGCGTGATAGGTCCTTCTGCCTTTGTTCGGAAATGCGCTGCAGAGTGCTCGCCAAGCGTCGTATCGATGATGTATCGCGCACCAACTGTCGTTGGTTGTGTCCCGGTATTCTTGATAGTAACGGTGATGAGGAGCCCGTTCACCAGTGACGAATCCTGAGAGCGGATGAACTGGAACTCCTGCGTGACCGCAAGCTTGGGCGATGTCCAAACGAAGGATGCACCGTTATCCGCCTTCGCTAGAGACATTTTGAAGTTCGATGAATCTCCCATGCGGTAAAGACTGTCATCCTGAAGTATCGAAAGGCCGCTCGTCCGAGGATCATCGGAGAAGAACAACGGAACATACTGGTTCGCCTGGGGATTCTCAAGATAGGAAAGCGAGAACCGACCTGTGTTCTCAAAGAGGTCAAGTTTCAGTCTGCCCGCTTTGAGTTCGAGAGCGGAGAGGTTCATTGTTGCCGCGCCAAGCAGCAGAATCGGAACAAGGCGGGAAAGTCTCATTTCGGTCCTCCCTGACTCTTGTTCAGCTCGCTTTGAAAATACTGTTTGAGCGCGGTTGCGCGCTGGCGCAGATTAAGTAGCTCTTCACGCTGCGCATCCGTTGCCGGCTGGGACGCCTGCGGCGTACTCGCGCCCGTACCCGAAATCTGAGCCTGCAGATCTGCGATTTTCTGCGTGAGTGACTTTATGGTCTGGTCGCGATCGGAAATGGTCGCCTGCAGCTGCTGGATCTGACCGCTCAAGCGGGTAACCTCCTCCGTCAATGCGTTGCCGCCCTGACCGGAAAGTTGTTTCTGGTATGCGAGGATCGCTTCCTGATACGTCTTTTCTTTCTGCTGGAAATCATCAACTGCCTGCAGCGACTCTTCGTGACTCCACTGGAGCAGCTTCAGCAGCTCCTCTTCGCGTCCTTTCTGCGCAATGAGAGAGAGTCGATATTGCGCCGCCTCGGCGCGGGAACTTGTAGGATACTGCTGCACCACCGCGATGAATAGCTTTCGCGCGCTGTCAAGCTGGCCCAGATCGTAGAGCGACTCGGCCGACCAGTAGTATGCGCTTGCAATAAATGGTGACGAGGGAAAACGCGCAATGAAGTCCTGAAATGCCTGGATCGCCTGCTGATAGTCCTGTTGAAGGAAGAGAATACGCGCTTTCAGGTAGTCCGCTTCCGGATAGGCAGGATGATGAGGATAGTGCATCAGAAAGTACTCGATGTTCTGCTGAGCTTCATTCAGATCATTGAGTGCAAGTGAGGTCTTCCCTAACCAGAAATAGCCATCTGCGGCATAGGGGACGAATGATGTGTCACCGGCGTGAGCGGTCAGTTCGCGAAACTTCGGGAGTGCGGCGGAATAGGCACTCTGACTGAATGCCTTTACGCCCGCGGTCAACAGTTGCTCGGGTGTTTGTGCGGTCTCTACGGGTGCGGCCTGTGCGGAAGCAGCAGGTGCGGCCGCAGCCAGACCGGCAAACGCAAAGAACATCAGTGCCCACAGGATCGCAGGATGTCTGGTCTCACGGGCGGTTCGCGTACTCATCACTTTCCACTACCTCTTTTCCATTTTCGACCACGCGTCACCCGAACTGTACGCCTTTTTTGATCCCATGCTATCCGTTTCTCAGAGCCCGAACCTCATCAGAGGCATCATCGGCGGCAAAGAAGGCAGACCCGGTCACAAGAACGTCCGCGCCTGCCTGCCTGAGCAGTCCCGATGTTGTCCGGTTGACTCCACCGTCGACTACTATCAGATAGTTGTGGCCGCCCTTCTCTCTCATCTCGCGCAGACGTTTTACCTTGGAGACACATTCAGGAATGAGTTCCTGCCCTCCAAAACCCGGATTTACGGTCATGACCAGAATCAAATCGACTGACGAGAGCACCTCTGTGAGGGCAGATGCGGGTGTCGACGGTACAATCGAGACTCCCGCCTTGCACTTCATGGAGTGGATCTCCTGCAACACCCTGTGCACATGCACGGTGGCTTCGATATGAAACGTTATGTGATCGGCGCCGGCATCGACAAACCAGCTAATCATCTTCTCCGGCTGCTCGACCATCAGGTGAGCATCAAACGGAAGCCGTGTGAGCGGTCGCAGATCCTTTACCATCTTCGGACCAAAGGTCAGATTCGGTACGAAATGTCCATCCATTACATCAAGGTGCACCCAGTCGGCTTTCGATTGCTCAATCAGGCGAATACCGGATGCCATATCGCTGAAGTTGGCCGAAAGAACCGACGGGGCTATCATTGCTGCGTCTCGGGTAAAGGCAGCAGGATCGCGTTCATATTCCGTTTTCATACGCCACATCATATGCGAAAGTCGGCCAAAGCGCAAACGACACGAATGGTAATTTGCTTAGCTGAAACGGAATAGCGCCGAATTAGCGGCACCGCGAGACTCCCCTGGGTACCCAACAAATGCACTCCAGCTTCGTTGACTAATTATTTCCTACTGATATAATGAATAAAAGCGCAAGATGTATGAAAGGTATGGCTCGGGACAACCATTTGGTGGATGAAGAGAATGTTGAGCAACTGCTGCACGACGGCTATGAAAAGATCAAGGAACATGATCTTGAACGCAGTATTGCGTGCCTGGAGCGTGCGCTTTCTCTTGATTTTGACAATGTAGAGGTGGTTGCTTCGCTGAAGATCGCCAACTTCTGGCGCGAACGGCAACAGACCATCGAGGCAATAGGAACGCCATTCGAAAAGGGTGAATATCTGCTTTCACAATGGCGGCCGTTCCAGGGCTTTCTTGTTCGGGTGGGATTTCCCTCTGAGCAGGCACTCTACGCGGTGCGTCAGCACGTGTTTGGTCAGGCTCTCGGACATTTTGAACGTTTGTCGGATGAGGCCGGCGGGCGGGACCTTGAGATCCTCACGCGCATCGGAAGGTGCCTGAAGGGAATCGGGGAATATGACCGTGCGCTTGAACATCTGAAAGCAGCTGCTCAGCAGCGGCGCGAAGATCCGCAGATTCTCGCTGAGCTCGCAGATTGCTACGCGCTGGTAAACGAAGTACAGATTTCGAAAGCGTTCTTTCGAGAGGCGTTCTTCCTTGGGCCCCAGCAGATTGATGTGTGGGGACTCGAATCGGAAATGATTCGTCGTCTGATTGTGAAGGTTCGGGAACTCGGCTACGAAAGCCCGGTGCTCGAAGAATGGCTGCCGGTGTTCGGTGTTATTTTCGGAGTTCTTACTGTGAAAAGGGAGCTCCGTTCAATCGAATACGGTAAGCTGAAACAGTCGATTTATGCCCTGGAGCGTGAGCACCAGGACCGAAATGAAGTTGAAGATGTGCTGATGCCGCGGCTCATAAACCGGTACTTCTGGCTTATCGATCACTACGTAAGCACCGGTGAAGATCGCGCTAAGATAGACGAGGTTCTTCTGAAACTGAGAAGTCTGAATCCGTCGATCTATCAGCAGTACACGAATTAACGATCACCGTGTCGTGATCGTTGTCCGAGGCAACTACGGACAGATCGCCGTGCGCTTTTGGTAGCGTACGGCGGGCGGCGACCACCCCCAGATTGGGGGTGTACGCGAATACAGGTTTGAGCCGGGGAGCAGGTGCCCATGTCAGAAAAGCTAATGAGTTCGATCGGAGAGCTTCTCAACGAGGAGAAGTGGACACGAGCCACTCTCAACAACTACACGGTCAACAACTTCAAGGAACTCGACAAGATCCTCGAAGAGGTTTTTCAGGAATCAGTCGAAGAGGATGTGGCAAACCTCTGCGATGAGCATCTGCAGCACACGAAGAACAGCATAATAGCGCTTTATCTTTCCGGAGTACTGAACTTGTCGCGACAGACTGTCGACGACACAAATCTCATCATGCTCATCAGCATCTTCACCGACAACCACAAGTGGAACATAGTCGAGTATCTGTGCGAACGGATCCTCCAGTTTGGTGAAAACAAATCCGCGCTGAGAACTCTCGCCGACTGCTACAATAATGAGAACCAGTCGGAACAGATGTACGAAATCTGGGAACGGCTGATCCGCGTTGACTATGAAGAGGCAGACATCGTCAAGCACCTTGCCGAAAAGAAGGAAAAGGAAGGGGCTGCCGATGATGCGGTCAATTACTACAAGAAAGCGCTTCACCGCTATATCAACAAGAAGCTGTTCACCAGCATCAAGGAGATATGGAACAAGCTACTGCAGCTCGCGCCAGAAGAGACCGAGTTCTTCTTTCATGCTGAAGGCAAGATTGCAAAATCCATAAGTGAGGATCGTGCTGTTCAGCTTCTGACCGATCTCTACCCCTACTTCCGTGAAAAGGGAGCCTGGGACGTCGCGATCGGCATCCTGAAACGAATTCTGAATTATGACTCAAAGAACCCGTGGGCGCGAAAAGAGATTACCGAATGTTTCCGCTCGAAATTTCCTCACCACAGCCAGCTCGAGGAGTACGTCAAGCTCTCCAACCTGACCCAGAGCTGGCGCAACGTGCACGACGCGATTGCAGACTTTGAAAAGCACATCTCCTTCGACGCCGGCAACTTCGTCTACCACCGCACCTGGGGTGTCGGCCTCATACGGGGCATCAAAGATGATGAGATCCTCATCGACTTTGTGAAAAAGCGCGGCCACACGATGTCGCTGAAGATGGCGGTAAATGCCCTTACCATCCTTACCAAGGATCATATCTGGGTGCTCAAGAGCACGTGGAAGAAGGAGAAGCTTCAGAAACAGGTGAAGGAGAGCCCTGCGTGGGCACTCAGAACGGTTATTCGAAGCTACGAGAACGTTGCCGATATGAAGAAGATCAAGGCGGAACTCGTACCCTCGGTGCTGACGCAGAATGAATGGTCGAGCTGGAGCACGAAAGCGCGTGAAGTGCTCAAGACCGACGAGTCATTCGGAAATCTCCCCGACAAAGTTGATCAATATGTCGTACGGGATCAACCGATCTCACTCGAAGAAAAGACATTCAACACCTTTAAGGCGGAGAAGGATTTCTTTGACCGCGTGAAGACGCTCGAAGAGTTTCTTCACTATGTTGGACGGGACGATAACACGGGAGCTGATACCGACTTTTTCCGTGAGATGTTCGACTACTTCGTCGGCTTTCTCAGATCGTCCACTGCCGTCAATGAATATGTAGTGAGCAGTAACCTGCTCGTGCGTCGGATCATCGCCGAATATCCATACCTGAATCCGGGCGTTAACCTCAATTTCCGTGAGCTTTATGCCCAGGTACAGAGTCCCGAAGAGATTTTCACCCGGATAGACAATTCGGATCTGAAGCGTGAGTTCCTTGTCCAGGTGCGAAAGAATGTGAAGGGATGGGAGGATGTATACGTCCAGCTTTTCCCTCATTATCTCAGCAAGGACATCGTCGTAGAGCTCTCCCGAGCAGGGCACGAGGACAAGCTTGCGGCGCTCTTCCGCACCATTTTCGGCAACTATCGCGATTCTCGCGAAGCGTTCGTCTGGATGGCGCGCAACTGCATGGAAGACGATTGGTTCAAGAATCTTACAGTTGATTACGAAAAGATACTCATTGCTATGATTCACCTGCTTGACATCACATTCCGCGATATCGGAAACAGGAAGGATGTCAGCCCAAACCGGAAGATCAACAAGCAAATTCAGGGATTTCTGTTCAAAGACAATCACCTGCCGGCATTTGTTTCGCTCACCGACGAGGAGTCGCTGGTACGGATCTATTCACTCGTTGACGATGTGAAGGAGCTCGATCCATCAGTCAAGCTTGAATTGAGACACAAGATTCTCGAACGGTTCCCGGACTTCAAGTTCTACGGTGTCGAGAAAGCAAAGGAAGCGGTAAGCCGCGGCTCCTTCTTTGTCATCGCTGCGAGCTACGAGGCCAAACAGCGATCTCTTCTCCATATCCAGCAAATCGAGGTTCCGGCGAACTCCCGCGAAATCGCCGCCGCACGGGAATATGGAGACCTCCGCGAAAATGCAGAGTACAAGGCCGCGAAGGAACGTCAGGACATACTGAACACGACAGTTGGACGATTGAATGACGAACTCGAGCATGCTCAGGTCATCAGCACGAAAGATGTTGATATCTCCCGGGTTTCCTATGGCACACGCGTAGCTCTGACCAACCTGACGACCGGTAAGAGCGAGCAATTTACCATTATGGGGCCCTGGGAATCAAATCCGAATGAGTCGATCATTTCCTATCTCTCTCCGTTCGGGAACGAACTGTACGGGGCCGCCAAGGGCGAAGTACGAAAGTTCACAATCAACGAGCACCAGTACAATTACCGCGTGGATAGCGTTGAACTCGCTGACTTTGAGGGAATCTCAGAACAGGTCAGAGCCGCGGAAGAGACCGAAGTCAAACAGACCACAGTATAGGCAGAAAGCGCAGACATACCCCGGACCTCCGGACGGTATGTCTGCGTTCAGGAGAGCGCCAGCGTTTCCTCAGTGCGTCACTTTGCACCTGGCGTGGTAGCCGGGCTGCCTCCGCCGAGGGAATCGATCGTGCGCTTGACCTGCTCTTTCAGGTACGCAGGTGCGTACTGGCCGCCAAGTTTCTCGATCTCAGCCTTCAAATCGCTGAATCCGTTGAGAGATATCCCCCGCATGCCATACACTTCAATGATCGGATTCGGATGTCCGAGAAATCTGGCAAACAGGCTTTTCAGCTCGGGCGCCTTGACAGTCGACAGTCTCTTTGCTGTCATATCGAGCGTTCGTTCGCCTGCAGTTCCCCAGTTCTCCTTCACGACTTTTTCGATGCTCGGTAACGACCCGGCAAGATCACCCGACACCAATTGATCAAGTGCCGCCCCGCGCCGGGTCACAGTCAGATTTGTATTTTCGTAGATTGACCGTAGAGCGTCCCAGCATTCACTGGTTCCGAGTTCACCAAGAGTCTTGATGGCTGCAAGCTGAACTGTTGAATCCGGATCGTGCTCCGCCTTGAAGATCACTGCAGGAATAGCAGTAACGAGTTTGTTTCGTGCAACACCGGCGAGCGCGGAGCTCCGCACACGGGCAAATGAGTCCTTCAGGGATGCAATCAACATCGGGTCCACCTCAGGCGTCTTGAAGTAGGACATGGCGTCAACCGCATAGGCGCGCAGCATGCTGTTACTATCCCTCAGCAACGCGCTCAGAGGCTTTATCGCTGCCATATCACCGATCTTTCCGAGAGAGTTGGCTGCGTACTCCCTGAGTACGATTGGTTGACCCGTATCTTCGAGAATCGAAATGAGTGCCTTTACCGCCTGTTGCGCCTTCAGACTCCCCAGCGTGAGGACGATGTTCTCCTGGATATCCTGGGACGTCCCGTTTGCCTGGAGCAGATCAAGCAGAGTTTTTTCCACGGGTGTAAAATCGTACGCTTTCGTTCCATCGCGGGTTGCGATGGTTCCGATTCCGCGTATCGCAGTCGCAGAAACACCGCTGTTCTGATTGCTGATAAACGATGCGATGACATCGACGGTCTTTTTTTCAGGGTGCGTGATGGTTCCCGCAAGATAGCTCAGGCAGCTGTCAAGCAGTCCTAAATTGTCGGGATTTGTCCCTACAAAGTCCCGCATAGCAGTTTCCGCGCCCTGATATTGCAGAGTTACAAATAGATCGACAATTGCCGAACGAAGCGAATCATCATATGTGCTGTTGAATACGTCGATGAGCTCCTTGTTGAGCCGTCCATCCTGTTGATTTTTCAGTGTCCCAATCAGATCAAGTATCTGCGAGTTGATTCCATACTGCAATGTCGCCTTCCACTGATCAAGCGTGGACTGCGGTGGACTTTGCGCAAATGCACCGACTGATGCGGTGAGTAGAATGATCAACGAGAAAGAAAGTTCGCGTGTTCCAGTTCGGCTGCGGTGTCCTTGATTCATTTCCATAGCGAGAACTCCCATACTGGCAATATCGGCAGTCAGCCCTGCTTGTCGGGATAGTTCTCGAGGAATTGTTCGCGAAACTTCACGAAGACCCCTTCGCGAATGGCCAGACGTATGTCCACAATGAGATCCTGCAGGAATGCAAGGTTGTGTTGTGTCGCCAGCATCGGCCCAAGCATTTCCCCGGCTTTGAACAGGTGTCTGAGATATGCCCTTGAGTAAGTTTGACAGGTTGAACATGAACATTCAGGGTCAATTGGACCGGTATCCATCGTGTGAATCTCATTCTTCAGCGCAATACGCCCTGTGCGAGTGAAGACAGTCCCGTTTCTCGCGATACGTGTCGGAAATACACAGTCAAACATGTCGATTCCGTTCATAACGGCATCCAGTATATAGCGCGGTGAACCAATTCCCATGAGATACCGCGGATATTCTTCGGGAATAAGTTCCGTGGTTGACGAAAGATAGTCAAGAAACACGTCATAGGTCTCGCCCACCGACAGTCCCCCGATGGCAATTCCCGGAAGATTCAGCGCAATGATCTCCTCTGCACTCTTTCTCCGGAGGTCCTTGTAGAAGTTACCCTGAATGATCCCGAAAAGGAGCCCTCGATACCGTCCGTCAGTTGCGAGCCACTCCGTCTTTGCGCGTCGAGCCCATCCGGTTGTGCGATCTGATGCGACCAGCGCTTCCGCGTGTGGGATTCCAGGGGCCGTACATACATCGAGTGCCATCTGAATATCGCTGCCGAGCGTTTCCTGCACACGAACAACGCTTTCTGGTGTCAGTCGGTGGGAGGAGCCGTCGAGGTGAGATCGGAAGAAAACGCCCTCTTCCTCGATCTTGCGAAAGGGTGCGAGCGAAAACACCTGGTAGCCGCCCGAATCAGTCAGAATATTGTGCGGCCAGGATGAGAATTCGTGAAGACCGCCGAATTTCCCGATCACCTCTGTTCCCGGTCGCAGATACAGATGGTACGTGTTGCCCAGAATGAGTCTATATCCAAGTTGCGACACGTCGTGATGCGTGATTGCCTTCACTGTCCCCGCAGTTCCCACAGGCATGAATACCGGCGTCTCTATCGGTCCCCTCGGGAGCTGCAGTATACCTGTGCGCGCGCGGCTTCCGGGATCCTTGCCGACAACTGCAAAGATATCGGCAGATCTGATACGTGAACGATCCATTGTCTCCCCTAAGTTCGAGATGTCCGAAACAGAAAAATGCCGACGAGGCCGAAGATAGCGGCGGCAGCCCACGCTCCGAGGAGCGGCTGAATGAGGCCGATATTTGCAAAAAGACCGCTGAGCATCTGTGTCACATAGTAAATAACCGAGAGCACCAGAGATACCAGGAGACTCATGAGGAGTATATTCTTCCGAAATCGCCCGCCTACCGCGGCGGAGATCAACGTGACTATGAAAGGGGTGGTGGCAAACGAGAAACGTTCATAATAGGAGGTCAATGCACCGCGGAAGGGCAAGCCTGCCCTTTTCAGAGATGCAATCCAGGTTACCGCCTGACCAAGGCCCATCTGATCTACCTGCTTGTTGTTTATCCTGCTGAAGGTGTTCGGAGAAAGACTGAGTGATGGATCGGTCAGCTGTTCATGACTCGTTTGCACTACGTCGCCCTCGGCCCCCTGAACCGAAAAATCCCGAACTCTGTGAAGTTGCCAGGTTGCGCCATCCCAGGTCGCCCAATCAGCGTCAATTCGGCGAGTAAGGTTTCCATTCCCGTCACGGAACAGAATAATCACGTTGTTCAAAGTCTTCGTTGCATCGTTGTAGTAGTCTGCGTAATAGACAATCCGCCCATTATCCGCGAGGACAGTGATGTCGGTGTTGCTTGCACTCTCCTGAATATGAAGCAAGGCATGAGAGAGGTCGACTTTCTCCTGCAGAGTCTCAATGACAACGCGCTCCTGGAATATGAAACCGCCTACCGAAAAGATTACTCCAATCAGAAGAAGTGGCAGCGTGAATCGCAACAGTGGTATTCCTGCGCCAAACACCGCCACGAGCTCATTGTTGCTGTAGAACATTCCGAGCGTGAATGATACAGAAAAGAGCAGGGAGACGGGTAAGGCGTAGGAGAGACACTTTGGGAGATAAAGCAGCTGAACGCGCAGGATCTGCGAGGCGGTAACATTCTGATTCAGATAATTGATGATATTGGAAAAGAGATCCGCAAGTTCGATTATCAGGGTGAAAAGCGAAAGTGCGAGTAGAAACACCGGAATGAAATTACGGAACACCATGTAGTCAAGGTGCTTCATCTACGAAGTCTCACAACGAGAAGCAGGCCGCCAGCCACGAGAAAGAAAATGTCAGGCATCCACATGGCGAGAACCGGAGAAACGTCCTGCTGAGAACCGACAGTGATGCCCGCAAGAAGCATCATCCAGTAGATCACCGAAACAAGTACCCCTATTCCAAATCCGACAGCCCTTCCGCTGCGCCGCGCGAACAGCGCCACCGGAAACGCAAAGAGCGTAAATATCACACACGCAAACGGAATTGCAAACTTCTTGTTCAGTTCAAGCTGATTGATTTGCATGATCCTGCTGGTAATTTTTTGTGCTTCGGTTCGTCTCACGTCTGCCAGGTCCTTCTCGAGCTGGGCGCGCTTCGCTGCAGCAGATTTCAGCGTACCTGAACTCAATCCTTCGACGAACTCGGCGTAATCCTGCTCAAGCCGAAAGCGAAGCCGCGAAACCAGACTATTGTGTTCGGCGATTCGTGAATCGAGCTCCGTACGCTCCTTACGAATCAGTCCATACAGGTCTACCGAGCTCATTTCACTCGCCGAAGGATTCTGCACGCTCAGGCTGATATCCTTCAGCAAAATATTGTAAACCATTCGTTTGGCCCGCGAGTAGTCGTATTCGTCCGGTTTTCCATTTGGTACCGAAATACTCAACACATTGTCCAGATTCAGTGAAATAACGCTTGATTCCTGTCCACCCTGGCTAAGGTTCCCCCGCGATGCGGCTATGACACGGCGGTCATTCTTCTGGCCACGGTCGATAATGAGAAGATTACTGATAGTTCGGTTTTCTACCGCTCCCGTCACGATGACGGTATTCTGATATCGCTTCACAGAGTACGGTTCAAGCTCCAGACTCGGGTTACTGAATATCAACTGCCGATACAGACGGGCGAAGTTGATGTTTCCCAGCGGCAGAAAGTAGTCATTCATAACGAATGAAATCGACGAAAAGAGCATTCCGAGCACGAGTATCGGGGCGAGAATCCGCGGCAGCGGAATACCGGAAGCAAGGAATGCTATCACCTCGTTCTCGGATGAATATCTTCCAATGGCCATAAGGGCACCGACGAGGGAGGCGAACGGAAACGAAAGAGCGATTATTGCCGGCAACTGGTAGAGGATAAGCAGGAGCACTTCGCCCGCACCAACGCGTTTGGTGAGCACTTGCTCCGCCATGAGCAACATTTGGTTTATGAAGAATATGAAGAAGAAGAAAAGGAACGCGACAGAGAACGAAAGTGCGAATTCCCGTGCGACGTAGATGGTAAGCTGACGATAGCTTCTCATGCTCACGGCAGAGGCTGGATCCCGGTCGAGCCGAAACCACCGGCCCCGCGGACCGTCTCACTTAGCCCGGCCTTGAGAGAGAATAACGCGTGCGCCACCGGCGCGATCACGAGTTGTGCAATCCGGTCTCCCGCTCGTATCGTAAACGGCTCGGAACCGAGATTGACAAGAATAACCGAAAGTTCACCACGATAGTCCGAATCGATTGTACCCGGAGCATTTGCCACGGTCACTCCATTCCGCAACGCAAGTCCGGAACGTGGCCGAACTTGCCCCTCATAGCCTTCGGGTATCGCGAGCCGAACTCCGGTAGGCACGAGTGTGCGTGCGCCCGGTGCAAGAACGATCTCATCCCCGATGCGCGCCTTCAGATCCGCACCCGCGGCACCCTCGGTGGCATAGGCGGGTTCGAAGCCGGATTCGCAGTCACATAATACTTCTATGTCCATGACAACGCCGAAAGAGTGAACGTTGCCGGTATATACCGGCAACGCACGTATCTAGTTGTCGTAGTGACGCCGGCTGTCGCCGTGTGAGTCTCCGTGACGATTGTCGCTTCGAGGACGGCTGCCGGAGTATGGTCTGCGACGGCTCTGATCCGATCCGCCTTCGCCGCTGTCGGATCCTTCGTAGATAAGACTCAGGTTTACACGTCCCATCTTGTCGATTTCAATGATTCTGACAGGCACTTCCTGATTGAGCTGAAGTATGTCCGAAACCGCATTAATCCGGTGATCGGCCATTTTCGAGATATGGCACAATCCCTCTTTTCCCGGAAGGAACTCGATGAATGCGCCGAAGTCCACTATGCGGCGTACAACGCCATCATAGGTCTTGCCCACCTCGGGTTCCTCAAGCAGCGACTGGAAGGCGGCCTTTGCAGATTCTCCGGAGACCTTGTCCTTGCAGTAGATTGTCACGGTTCCGTCGTTGTCGATGTTTGTGTTCACATCGTATTTTTCGGAAATGCCCTTGATCGTCTTGCCGCCGGGCCCAATGAAGAGTCCGATCTTTTCCGGATCAATTTTGAAGCTCAAGATGCGGGGAGCAAACTCCGACAGATCCTGACGGGGGATCGACAGCGCATCTTCCATAATGGAAAGAATATGCATCCTGCCCTTTCTCGCCTGCTCAAGTGCGGTCTTCAGAATCTCTGCCGTAACGCGCGAGATTTTGATGTCCATCTGGAATCCGGTAATTCCGTCGCGGGTTCCGGCAACTTTGAAGTCCATATCGCCGAGATGGTCCTCTTCTCCGAGGATGTCACTCAGCACGACAACGCGGTCGCCTTCCTGAATCAGCCCCATTGCGATTCCTGCAACCGGACGAGTGATGGGAACACCGGCGTCCATGAGTGAGAGCGTTCCACCGCAGACAGTAGCCATCGATGAGGAGCCGTTCGATTCAAGGACTTCGGAAACGATTCGTAATGTGTAGGGGAATGCACTCTTCTCCGGGAGCACTGCCTGAAGTGCGCGCTGGGCAAGGTGGCCATGCCCAATCTCACGCCGTCCGGTACCCATTCTTCCGACCTCGCCGACCGAGTACGGAGGAAAGTTGTAATGCAGCATGAAATTGGCTCGTCGATCACCCTCGATGTCGTCGAAAATCTGCTCGTCAAAGACAGTACCGAGAGTTGTTACCGCGAGCGCCTGGGTCTCACCACGCGTAAAGAGCGCCGAGCCATGAGTGCGGGAAAGGACTCCCACTTCACAAGCGATTGGCCGGATATCTTCAGGACCGCGCCCGTCGGTGCGCACTTTTTTCTCAATAATGGACTTGCGGACGACCTCCTGCTCGAGATCCTCCATCAGCGCGGAGAAGAGTCGTTTATTTTCATCGGTGATTTGATCGGCGAACTTCTCCAGACTCTGCTTCTTGACTGCCTTTACCGCAGCTGCCCGGTTTTCCTTTCCTTTCACGAAACATGCAGTTTCCATGAGCGGATAGGCAAACTCTTTTATCTGGTCTTTTGCTTCAAGCACCACCGGGTCGTCCGGGATAGTCAGTTTCGTCTTCCCGGCGAGCTTCTGAAGCTCCAGTTGAGCTCGACAGATGACTTTGATGTTTTCGTGGGCAAGCTGTATTGCTTCGATCATGAGGTCCTCGGGGACCTCCTTTGCGCCGCCCTCAACCATCGTAATCCCTTCTTCGGTGCCGGCAACAACTATCTCGAGATCGCCCCGTTCAATCTGCTCATAGGTTGGATTGACAACAAGCTGCCCTCCAACCCGCGCAATCCGAACCGCGGCAATAGGTCCATCAAATGGAATGTCGGAAATCAAAACAGCGGCCGAAGAAGCGATCATCGCAACGATATCCGGCGGGTTCACCTGATCAGCGGAAACGATTGTCGGCACAATCTGGATTTCGCGCTTGAACCGCTTGTCAAAGAGTGGTCGCATCGGGCGGTCAATCAGGCGCGAAACGAGGATTTCCTTGTCTTTCGGACGACCTTCACGCTTTATGAAACCGCCCGGAATCTTGCCAGCGGCGTAGAACTTTTCGATGTATTCCACCTGAAGCGGAACGTAGTCGAGGTCGTCCACAGTCTTGTCACCACAGCAGACCGTAGCTATAACCGCCGAGCCGCCGTAGCGAGCAAAGATTGATCCATTTGCCTGCTTGGCCATCCGGCCGGTCTCAAGAATGAGATCCAATTCACCAAGGCGTAACGTAATTTGTTGCATCAGTGTGACCTGCGCGCCTTACTTTCTCAAACCAAGTTTTGCGATAAGGTCCCGATATCGCTGCAGGTCGGTTCGTGAAAGGTAGCTGAGCATTCGTCGTCGCTGGCCGACAAGCTTCAGCAATCCGCGCCGTGAATTATGGTCCTTTGAATGGACTTTGAAGTGTTCGGTCAATTCCTCGATTCGCTTCGTGAGAAGCGCAATCTGTACTTCAGTCTTGCCGGAGTTCTTGTCATTCCCACCGTGCTCGAGGATAATCTGTTCTTTCTTCTCTTTTGTCAGGCCCATTGCCTATATCTCCTTCATTTCAAATATTTCACAGCCAAATCGTATAACCAGTTGTCATCCCGCGCTCATTCGGTCGCGGCGCAACTGTCGGAAATTGCATTTTCACGTTCGCCGAGAGATCTGTCGAAACGAATATGCGTAAAATCTGGACCGGCACTCTCCGGCCAGCTGAGCACGCCGTCTGCAATCCTTATGCGAACGCTGAGTCGCCGAGGATTCTCCACTGTTCCACCGGTACCCGACGAAGTGCCGTTCAGTGAATATGGGGAACCATCGTACATGGTTACCTGAAACTCGCCGTGCAGCGGTACAACCTGTTTCAGTGAACCGACCGAGACTGCGTAACTATCCGCTGTCAAACCGGCACTTGTCCCGGTGAGCGACACAAAATACTCGACTCCGAGGAGCCGCCGCGCAGTATGGAAGTCCCCATTCTGAATTGCGGCACGAATCCGAGTACTGCTCACACGATAACCGTCGTCGGCAATCGGCTCGACAACATCCACCTGAACACGCTGATGCGATAGGAGTTCCTCGACCGCGGTCGCGTCAGTATCATTCTTGTGTCCACATCGGAAATCCTTGCCAAGAACTACCAGTTGCGGACGAAAAAGCCTGTATATCCGGCCTATAAACTCGGCACCTGACAGTTTACTGAATTCCATTGAAAAGTCAATGAGAAGCACACCGTCAATCCCCAGCGCTTCCAATCGATGCAGCTTGTAATCCATCGGCATGATGTTACCGGGAAACGCCTGCGGTTGAAGAACTCTCAGGGGATGATCGCGAAACGTGATGATGATTGACTGTGCGCCATGCCCGTTGTCCCGAATTCTTCGAATGAGTTCCTGATGGCCAAGATGGACACCGTCAAACACTCCGATGGACAGCGCAACACCCTGAGGGACGGCTGAAACCTCGCTGAGTTCCCACTCGAATGTCTTCATCCTGCCTCCGGCACTACAAAGCGGTACTCCAGCCTTCCATTCGTCAGCCGGACGGCCGACCGGAGCACACCCGAGGCGCCAAAAAGCAAATATGTCCCCTCTTCCGTCAGAGCTGGCCGAAAGTCGCTGTGCCGAAGGTCCTTGCCCGAACTCAAACGGGCCTCAAGTTCAGCGTCGACCGTGCGAACCTCAATTCCTGGCATTCTTCTGAATCCTTCCATGGCGACCGAAAAGGCGAGTTCCGAATTGGTCGACATCGGATCGAACGCCTCTTCGACGGCGAAGGGACCGACGCGGGTCCTGCGCAAACGGGAAACGTGGGCAACCGAGCCGGATGCGCGGCCGAGATCGCGCACAATGCTCCGAATGTAGGTGCCGCTCGAACAGACTATGGTCATATCGAGCGCAGGTGGGTTATATTCGTGGAGTTCGATTGAGTAAACCGTTACAGGACGAGGAGAAAGCTCTACAACACCACCACTTCGTGCAATTTCGTATGCCCGGCGACCGTTGACATGAACTGCAGAATACGCCGGCGGCAGCTGCATTATATTCCCCGTGAGTGGTGGAACTGAGGCCGCAATCCTCTCGATCGATGGAACAGGCGCCTCCGCCACAACGGATCCTTCCGGATCGAGCGTATCGGTTTCGGTGCCGAATGTGCAGGTTACCTGATATACCTTGTCGAGTTGTGTGAAATCGGATGAAAGTTTTGTGAGGGGGCCGACAAGTGCTATCAGGAGCCCTGAGGCGAACGGATCGAGCGTTCCTGTATGACCGATGTGGCGTGTGCCAAATGCGCGCTTCAGTTCACCGAGCGCCGCAAATGACGATGTTCCCTCAGGTTTGTCAAGCAGCGCAATGCCGGCAACTATCGGCGTGCCGGGGACAATTCGATTTCCGGGCCTTTCAGCCATCAGCCGTCGAGTTCCTTGATCTGCTGGATAACCTCAAAACCGTCTTTTATCGAATGATCTTCTTTGAATGTCAGTCGCGGCGTTGTCCGCATGGTCAGTCTCTTGCCGATCCGAGCCTGGATAAAACCGGCCGCATGATTCAGTCCTTCGACCGCCGCCGACAGCTGTTCGGGCTTCAGATAACCGGACACCATAACCACGGCGTGACTCATATCTTTCGATAGTTTCACGCCGTTTATGGATACCATGGAATTGATGCGCGGATCACGTACCTCCTCACGCAGGATCATTTCGGAGATGATCCCGTTCATGAGGCTTTCGATCCGTTCTACCCTAAACTTTCCCATTCACCTGCGTCTCTTCCAGCTTCCTCGCAGTCTGACGGATTTCGTAGATTTCAAACTCATCACCGACTTTGATGTCGGTGAAGTTCTCGATGCCGATGCCGCACTCGTAACCGGCGTCGACCTCTCTCGCATCATCTTTGAATCTCCTCAGCGAGGAGATGTTGCCGCTGAAGAGTTCCACGCTTTCACGGATTACTCTGATACTCGCACCACGCCGTACCTTTCCGGTCTTTACCATACAACCTGCAATAAGGCCGATCTTTGGTACTTTGAAGGTCTCCCGCACTTCGACAGTGCCGATAACCTCTTCCTTGAGCACTGGAGCAAGCAGGCCTTCCATCGCTGACCGGATATCTTCGACAACGTCGTAGATGATGTTGTACTTCCGAATTTCCACCTTTTCACGGTCGGCAATCTGCTGTGCAGCAGTGCTTGGGCGCACATGGAAACCGATGATGATTGCGTTTGATGCAGCTGCAAGCCGCACATCGCCTTCATTGATTGCGCCGGCTCCCGCGTGAATTACCGAAAGTCGTATCTCTTTGGTCGAAAGTTTTTCGAGTGAAGATTGCAGTGCTTCGACTGAACCGTGAACATCGCCCTTTATGACGACCTTCAGCTCCTGAATACCGCCTTCCTTGATGCTGTCGTACAGGTTGTCGAGCGTGATCTTCTTGACGTTCTTCGCTTCCTCAACCTTCTTCAGTTCCTGGCGTTTGTCTCCGATCTGACGCGCCACCCGTTCGGTTTCGGTCACCTGGAACGGGTCTCCGGCATCCGGAATTCCGGTAAAGCCGAGCACTTCAACCGGTGTCGACGGTGGAGCGCTTTCGATGCGATCCCCGCGATCATTGAACATTGCACGCACTTTGCCGGGGAAGATTCCCGAAACATAGGAATCACCAATGTGCAGAGTTCCCCGCTGGATCAGGACCGATGCGACGGTGCCGCGTCCTGGATCGATGCGTGACTCTATTACCTTGCCTTCGGCGGCACAGTCGTAATTTGCCCGCAGTTCAAGTATTTCCGCCTGCAGCGCGATTGTCTCCAGAAGTTCGCTGATCCCCTGTTTCTTCAGGGCCGATACTTCGCAGAACAGGGTCTGACCGCCCCACTCCTCGGGCATGAGCCCGTATTCGGAGAGCTGTTGTTTCACCCGTTCTATGTTGCTTTCCGGAAGGTCAATCTTGTTCACCGCAACCACGATGGGGACTTTCGCCTCTTTTGCGTGGTTGATCGCTTCGATCGTTTGCGGCATGACTCCGTCATTCGCGGCAACGACCAGAATGACAATGTCAGTGATCTGTGCACCGCGGGCGCGCATCAGGGAGAACGCCTCATGACCCGGAGTATCGAGGAAAGTGATCTTTCCTCTATTGGGAATCTGAACCTGGTAGGCGCCGATATGCTGCGTGATCCCACCGAACTCACCACTCACAACATCCGTCGACCGTATTGCATCGAGCAACTTAGTCTTGCCATGATCGACATGGCCCATGACGGTGACGATAGGCGGCCTTGAAGCCAGATCCTCTTCGCGATCGGTCGGTGTCTCGATGAGAGTTTCGTCGTAGAGGGAAACAATATTGACTTTGCAGTCGTACTCTCCGGCAAGAACACCGGCGGTTTCAGCATCAATCTGCTGGTTAATGGTAACCATCATCCCCATGCTCATGAGCTTGCCGATCAAATCAGATGCCTTAAGGTTCATCTTTCGGGCGAGCTCAGAAACGGTGATGACTTCCATTATGTCGATCTGCTTCGGAACGGGATTTGCCTTCGGGGAAAGCTTCTTTTGCTTTACCTGTATGAACTTTTCCTGGTGTCGCTCTCTCTTCTGATAGGTCTCTTTCTTTTTTGCCTTGAAGAACTTCTTGCCGACGCTCTTCTTGTCGTCTGTCCCGCCTTCCGATCCGGAGCGTGGAGCACCGGGACGCGGCGGCATGCCGGGCCGTGGAGGCATTCCCGGTCGACCACCCGTACGAGGGCCGGAATTGTACGGGGCACCGCCCGTACGCGGGGCTCCGCCATAGGGTGCTCCGCCGGTACGAGGCCCGGAGTTGTAGGGGCCGCCCGCTGGTCGCGGTCCGTTCCCATATGGAGCGCCTCCGGTACGGGGGCCGCTTGAATAGGGTGAGCCACTCGGTCGCTGTCCTATGTCGGACCGCGCCGGTCCGGTAGTAGTACGATAACTTCTGGGAGCTTCCGGTCTATCGGTTCGTGGTGCGTCTGGAGAACGTCCTCCACGATAATCGCCTGCAGGGCGCGGTGGTGGTGGCGGAGCTTCCCGCTCGACGCGTCCGCCGTTGCGCAGACCGACATTCTCGCCGGCGCGCGCCCGTTCGCGAATCGACTGAGGAAGAACACCTGGTGTGTGTCGAACTGCCGTTGAACGTACGACACGATTCCCTTCGGGTGTCCAGACAGGCCGATCGCCCGCGGGAGATTCTTCCTGCTTTTTCTCCGCCTTATGCGGCACATTCGCTTTTGGCGTTGTTTCTCCGGCTTGCACTTCCGGAGCGGGGGCACGCGGTTCTTCACGCTCGGAGGAATCGGCTGTTTCGGCCTTTCCGGTAGCTTTCTGATGTGACTGCTCGGTTATCACAGGTTCAGCAGATTGCTGCTCAACACTGCTCTTAACCGTACGATCCACTTCTGCGGTTTGCTGCGGTTGCGCCACGGACTGCTCCTGAGGGGCCGTACGTGACGGTTCCTCTGACACACGGGTACCCGTTTCGCTTTCTGCAACTGTCCTGGGCACCGGTTTCTTCTTCACTACAACGCGGACACGCTTCTTATCCTGCGATTCTTCCGCAGGGTTGGACTTGGGAATGTCTTCTCGCTTGTGCTTGATCAGAGTCGCCTTTGGTTTGTTATTGTCCTCTGCCATTACATTACCTTAACCTGCTTTGCATCATTCTTCAATGCCCAACCGGAGACATTCCCGCAAGAGGACCAAATCCGTCAGGTTTGTTTAGGATGTCACGGAGACACTCACTTCTCATTCGTCCTCATCATCTGGCTCTATAATTTCTACATTTTCAGCAATGATATCCTTTATGACTTCAACATCGTCCTTGGTAACACCGGGAATCCGCGTAAGCTCGGCATCAGTGAGAGAAATGAGTTCGACAATGTCATCGATACCGTGCGCGGTCAGCGCTGTCACGATGTGGGCCGGGATGTTCGGCAGTTCGGAAATCAGGGTGATTTCCTCTTCCTCATCCTCTTCAGTGTCCCCTTCAGGCAACGCCTGTTCGGTCGGGGTCTCTTCTTCGAACACACGGTGTTCTGCCTGGGCAGGCTCCTCATCTTCCTCGCTGCTCTCGGGAGGCAAAGTTTGAGCCTCTTCTTCAATAATCTCTATGTTCTCCGAAATTATTCGCTTCAGAGTTGCGACGTCTTCAGCCGTAACTCCTTCGAGCCCCTCAAGTTCGGCGTCAGTCATATTCACGAGGTCTTCGATCAGTTCGATGTTATCGTCAGCAAGGACCTTTACCAGACGCTCAGGAACGTCGGGGAGTTCATCCACGCGGGTGATCTCCTCTTCTTCCTCATCGTAGTCCCTGAACAGGGCCGACACCGCGCGTTTCGACTCCGCGGAGATATCCATGTCCATGAACTGGGACTCGGTTTTGACATCGATGTTCCAGTCGACCAGTCGATTTGCAAGACGGACATTCAAACCCTGTTTTCCAATTGCCAGTGAGAGTTGTGTTTCGGGTACGACGGCGAGCGCCTGTCGTTTCGACTCATCAAGGACGACTACCTGAGCGACTTCCGCCGGGGAAAGTGCATTCTTGATGAAAGTCCGCGGATCATTCTCGAACTTGAGAATATCAATCTTCTCACCTTCAAGTTCGCGCACGACAGCCTGAATGCGAACACCCTTCAAACCGACACAGGCACCGACCGGATCCACATCGTCGCGGTTGGAGTAGACAGCGATCTTGGTGCGATAGCCCGGTTCACGTACGATCTTGTAGATCTCGACGGTTTTGTCATAGATCTCAGGAACTTCCAGTTCGAAGATGCGCTTGACGAAGTCCGTATGTGTACGGGACAGAATGATCTGCAAGCCTGAGGGTGTCTTGTTGACTTCGTAAATGAGAGTCTTTATTCGGTCATTCGGACGATAAGTCTCTCTCGGTGACTGGTACCGCTTCGGAAGCAACCCTTCGGTTTTTCCCAGATCAACATAAATGTTGCCGTTTCGTTCCCGCTGGTAATAGCCAATGATCATCTCACCGACTTTGTCTTTGAACTCCGAGTAGAGTGTGTCTTTCTGTATCTCCCGAATGGTCTGGCGTGCCTTCTGTTTCGCACTCTGCACGGCTATCCGGTCAAACTCTTTCGGATTAATCTCGATAAGGAGCTCGTCACCCACTTCGCAGTCTTCGTTGTACGTCAGCGCTTCGTCAAGAGTTATTTCGGTTACCGGATCTTCGATATCCTCGACTATTCGCCTTTGGGCAAACAGCGTGACGTCGGAGCCTTCCTCACTAAAACGGACCACCGCGTTGTCGTTCGAACCGTACTTCTTCTTGTATGCGGCAAGCAGGAACTCTTCGATGGTTTTCATTACCAGCTCTTCCGAGATTCCTTTGTCCTGTACCAAAAGGCGTATCGCCTCGCTCAGTCCAGAAGCCATGTTCCTACTTGACCTCCTGTGTGTCGTCCAATCTGGCCTTTTGTATTTGTTCGTACAAAACGTCCACCTGTCCGGATTCTTCAATAAGTGTCACGGCATCCGCGTGCGATTCCCCGATCAAACCGCGCAGAACCGTTTTGCCGTCTTTCAAGTGGATCTGAACACCCTTCCCCTTGAATATTACGTACTCCCGCGGATGCTTCAGTTTGCGGTCAATTCCAGGTGACGCAACTTCCAAATAGATATCCTGCGTGTCATAGAGGATTTCCATGCGGGGAAGGATAGTTCGGGAGACTTCGGCGCACCCGTCGACAGTCACACCGTCGGGCCGGTGAATCGCCATGTTCACATGGGTGGTTCCGCGTATTCGAGTCGAGTGAATCTCGACAATGGAGTATCCGAGTCCCTGCACGAGCGGACCCAGCGCCTCCAGGAGATCCTCCTCTGACCGAACTACAGCCAATGTACTACCTACCCATAAAAAAAGAGCCGACGGACGACTCTTCCAGCGAAGTTCGTAAACAGTGCAGAGATATATTAACAACAAGAAATTCTTGTGTCAACGCCCTGCACCAGTTCGATGCGACGAAATGCTTCAGTCCATTGCGATGGTAAGCACAAACACCGACGTCACCCCCGCCTCTTTCAGGACTCGCGCGCACTCATGTGCGGTAGCACCGGTGGTGAAAACGTCGTCCAGCAGCACAACTGAGTCAGGTACCTTCGAAGCGTTCCTGCGGTAGCAGTCCCTGAGCGATATCTGCCCTGATAGATTCACGATTCGTTGTCCGTAGTCAAGGGTCTTCTGGGACTTGCCGCCATGTCGTTCGAGCAACCGAGTGACGGGTTGGTCTGAGGCGTGTGCAATTTGGAATGAGATTGTTTCCACAGGATCGAAGCCTCTGGCTCTCATCGAACTGGCGCGCGGAGGAACCGGCACGAGAGGAAGCTCGCTCCATCTTTCACCGACGGTAATCGCGAGCGCCCGTGAGAAGAACCATGACAGTTCCCGGCAATGCTGGAACTTATAGAGGCGAATAAGCTCTTTGATCTTTCCGCGGTAGGCGAATGCCGACACATTCGCATCGAACGCAAACTTTCGTTCCCGGCATCGGGTGCACATGTCGATTTCGGAAATGAGCGAGCGGCTGCACACCCTGCAGCGGGCGGCCGTCTCGCTTTCCCCAATAATGGAACACTCAGGACAGAGCGGCGGTTGCGCCGAGGTGGTCCATTGAAGGGTGCGTCCGCACAAAACGCAGGACGATGGCAATAGCAGATTTTCGAGCGCCCTGCCGATCGCACCGGCCCTGTTCCGAACAATGTCCGGTATGCCCATGCGGAGTTACACCGGGTGATTTCAGCGTTGATTCATCGGTGCTGCAGAGTGCCCGAGACGGGATGGTCAGCCGCGGAGTTCCTTCTGCCAGCGTTCGATACGATTCAGCGCCTCAAGCGGGGTGGTCCGCGTTACATCGAAGGACAGAAGGTCCTGGATGACCAGTTCATCGCCGGAAAAAAGTCCCGGCTGTCCATCATCCTTCGGCGAAGCCGGAGCGGGAACAAAGTGTGCGCCGCCGCCCTCCCGACTTGCCTGCAGTTCCAACAGGAGCTCATTCGCGCGACGCACAACAGAGTGCGGAAGACCGGCGAGCCGGGCAACATGAATGCCGTAAGAGTTGCTTGACGGACCTTTCTCCACACGTTTCAAGAATACAATCTCATTGCCGTGTTCCTGAACCGACAGAGAGAGATTGAAGAGCCCTTTGTGGGCAAGCGCAGTCAGCTCATGATAATGAGTTGCGAATAGCGTTCTGCAGCCTACCGCGTCAAGCAGGTGTTCGCTCACGGCCCACGCAATAGCAAGACCATCGTTTGTACCGGTCCCGCGCCCCACTTCATCCATTATGACGAGGCTTGAAGGAGTCGCTGAGTGCAGGATATGTGCAGTCTCATTCATCTCCACGAGAAAGGTGGACTCTCCGCGCGCAAGATTATCGGAAGCTCCGACCCGGCAGAAGATCCGATCGACGAGCCCGATCACTGCCTCCTGCGCAGGAACGAATGAACCGATCTGAGCCATGAGCGTGATCAGCGCAGTCTGCCTCAGATATGTAGACTTACCGGCCATATTCGGACCGGTGATCAGAGCGAAACTGCCGGGGCTTTTCTCATCAACTTCGGCGCTCAATTCAATATCGTTCGGGACGAAGGAACCAGCCGGCGCATGTGCCTCCACAACCGGATGACGCCCGGCCCGAATCGAGAGAAGAGAGGAAGCGACTACTGTCGGTTTTGTATATCCATGAAGGGTCGCGCAATAGGCAAAACTCTGCAGGCAATCGAGGGAGGCAATTCGTTTGCTCGCCGAGAGTAGCGCACTGAGTTCGCCCTTGGCGCGATTTCTGAGATCGATGAAGAGCTCCCGTTCTGTATCAATGATGAGTTCAGACGCGTTGTTCAGCTTCGATTCGATCTCCCCGAGCCGTTCAGTAGTGAATCTATCACCGCCGACAAGCGTCTGTCGTCGGATGAAATGTTCCGGAACGGATTTCAGGTTGCCTTTGGAAACTTCAATGTAGTGTCCGATGATCTTGTTATACCGAATCCGGAGATTCTGAATGCCGGACCGGTCGCGCTCTTCCTGGAGGTATTGTTCGAGAACCGCTTCGCTGTTGCTCCGCAGCTCCTTCAGCTCATCCAGTTTCTCATCGAAGCCCGGCCTGATGAGATTGCCTTCGGTCAGCACCACCGATGGATTCTCGGCGATTGCCCGTGCGAGCAGTTCCTGAATCGATTGCAGCCTCAACCGCTCCTCTTCGGAGAGATCGGTCGGCAGTTTTACCGGCACGCTGCTATCACGCATCAGCATTTCAATGCGCGAGACATGTTCGAGCGTCGAACCGATAGCTGCCAAATCCTTGCCATGAGCCTTGTCCATTGCAACACGCGCCGACAGCCGTTCAAGATCGAGTATTCCGCCGAGCATGATGCGCAACTCGCCCAGTCGCAACTGATCATGGTAGAGCGTCTCGACCACGGATTGCCGTTCGGCGATCGAACTCAGGTCCTTCAGCGGTGAGAGGATCCACCGCCTGAGAGCTCGTGCGCCCATTGCGGACTTTGTCTGGTCGAGCACTGAAAGAAGGGTGAACTTCTTGGCCCCATCATTCAAGTTCTGGATGAGCTCGAGATTCTTCTGAGTCGAATCGTCAATGCCGACCGAATCATCTTCGTGTTCGATGTGAATCGAGCGAATGTGCGGAAGAAGGCTCTTCGCGGTGTCTTCAATGTATTGAATCAAAACGCCGCAGGGAGCCAGATGAGGCGAAAGGTCAGTCAACCCGAATCCCTTCAGATTTGCTACGCCGAGCAGTTCCTTGAGGCGAATAGAACCAGTTTCGGTGTCAAAACTCCAGTCCGGAAAACGGTTTACTACCAGATCATTCTGTTCGAGTATGATGCTGCCGATTTCCGGGTCACCGTCGACCAGAGATTCGGCAACAAGAACCTCTCGTGGGCGAAGCCGTGCAAGCAACCGCCGAATGACTTCAGCGTGCCGGGCAGCCGGCACCGACATTGCGGCGAACTCCCCGGTAGATAGATCGGCCCACGCAAAGGCCACCGACCCGCGCTCATGCGATTCAACCGGTCCGAGCGTGAGAAGATAGTTGTTTGCCGTTGTATCCAGATAGTCTTCCTCGGTTGCAGTTCCGGGGGTGATGATCTCGATCACCTCACGCTCTGCGAGCTTCTCCGCGGAAGGCACTCCTGATCGAAGCTTGATCTGTTCACAGATGGCGATCTTCTTCCCGGCGCGCAGCAGTCGACCGACGTAGCTGTGGGCAGCGTGGTACGGAATCCCGCACATCGGCGCACCTGCACGCTGGGTGAGTGTGAGACCGAGAATTCGCGACGCCTCATGAGCGTCGCTATCGAACATTTCGTAGAAGTCGCCGAGGCGGAAGAACAGGATTGCATCCCGATGATCCCGCTTGATCCGCGCATACTGGCGCATCATCGGGGAATCATCGGCCATTCACTCGTCTCCCGCTGCTGACATGTGTTAGTTGGTAGTTGAGCGCAGGTAGTCGATCACCTGCTGAGTGATATCCACCGAAGGCGCCCACCAGATGAGCCCCTGGTTGCCTGCATCGAACACAGTCGTATAGCCTTTACTCTGCGCAACATAGCTTATCGCCGAGTACATCTGCTTGTAGAAGGCGGAATTTGACTGCAGAAGGCCCTTTTCCTGCCGATTGAGCTCGTCCTGCTTGATGCGGCGGTATTCCTGCAGAAACTGCTGTTTCTGGTTGATCTGCCCTTCAAGC
>DATKUC010000074.1:0-9108 GCA_035530835.1 Spirochaetia bacterium | reverse complement strand
CTGCTCGATATTCAGATGCCGCTTCAGAACGGCTTCGACGTGCTCGAGCATCTTGTCCACATTCCGGAAGTCATCTTCGTTACTGCCTATGATGAGTACGCGATCCGCGCGTTCGAAGTTGATGCTGTCGATTATCTTCTGAAGCCGTACGCGAAACCCCGGCTTCTGAAAGCGATCGAAAAGGCTGTTCGATCGCTGAACGAAACCACCGACAAACGAGCGCGGATTCTCTCGGTGCTCGAGCGCTACCGGGAATCAACTTCCCGGATGAGCCGCATTACGGTTCGGTCGACCGAGCACCCGGCCGGCCAGGAGTTTCGCGTTTTCGAGGTGAACTCCGCACGGCTCTTTCGAGCGGAAGAGGGCCTGGTGTTCATGTACGTCGGAACGCGGCGCGTGATAGTTGATCTGTCGCTTCAGACTCTCGAGGAACGGCTTGACCCCGGTCTGTTCCTCCGCGTCCACAGAAACGCAATTGTGAATCTGAAACGAATATCACGGATTTTCCCTGCCGCGAACGGCAAACTTTCGGTCGAGCTGGATGAGGGAACGCGTGTCATCGTGTCCCGAGACCGCGCGCAGAAGTTGAAATCTGCTGCAGGATTTGTCCGCGGTACCCCTCGCAGTTAACAACATCTGCGACTCAGCCACCAAAAACGACGGTTCACCCGAAATTTAAACTCCTGTCACGAACCCTGCGTTAACCTGAGGTACACAAAACCTATAGGAGGCGCTCACAATGACTCGAAAGATTCTTATTGCACTCGCCCTTTCAGTCTTGCTGGTCGGCGTAAGCTTCGCAAACGGACAGAAGGAAGCTACCAAGGCTACGCAGGCCGGTACCACGCAGGGGGCCGGTTTCAACTGGAAGGCAAACTCAGGGCAGACGGTCAACGTCGTTCTCGACAGCCATCCCTGGCAGAAGTTCATTCAACCGCTCGCCGCGGAGTTCGAAGCGAAGAGTGGAATCCATCTGGACCTGCAGGCATATCCTGAGGATCAGTTCCGACAGAAATTGCTCGTGAACCTTTCGGCCGGATCGACTTCAGTTGATTCCTACATGTTCATGCCGGCACAGGATCTTGCTCTGTACGGAAAGAATGGCTGGATTCAACCGATTGACAGCTACCTGAACGATCCGTCCAAGACATCACCCAACTTTGACGTGAATGATTTCTTCAAGGGTGTGCGTGCGAGCTACGATGTGAACGGAAAGACCTACGGAATACCGCTGCACGTCGAGACATTCATTCTTTTCTATCGCACCGATCTGTTCAAAAAGTTCGGACTCGAAGTGCCCCAGACGATGGACCAGCTGAAAGCGGTGGCCGAAAAGCTCAAGCAGGATCTTGCTGCTGCGGGTGAGTCAAACGTGTACCCCATTGCGATGAGAGGAAAGACTCCTGATGCCACAAGCTCCATGGTCAACTTCCTCTTCTCCTGGGGCGGCACATGGTTCAACGCCGACGGATCTTCTGCGCTGGACAGCCCTGCCTCAGTTCAGGCACTGACTTACTACGCTGGACTCCTCAGCAAGTTCGGACCACCGGATGCCACGAGCAACAGCTGGCAGGCGGACACGCAGCTTTTTGCCCAGGGGCAGGCGGCGATGATGTACGACAGCAACGTCTTCAAGGCTATCGTATCCAATCCGCAATCCTCAAAGGTTGTCGGTAACGTCGGCTATGCTCCGCTTCCCGCCGGACCTGATGGGAAGAGACACCCGACAGTGCTCACCTGGGGACTCGGCATAAACACCGCTTCCCAGCACAAAGATGCGGCCTGGGACTTCATTCAGTGGGCGCTCGACAAGCAGAACCAGCTCGGCTATCTCCAGGCCGGCGGTCCGTCAGCCCGCGCAAGCGCATGGGAAAGTCCGGACTTCCTCAGCAGCAACGGATATTCCAAATCCTGGGTCGATGTGTCGAATCTGCAATACTCGATCGCAAAAGGGGATTGGAACCCACCGATCGTGAACGTCCAGCAGGGCAGAAATGCGTATGGCCTCGCCATCGTCAGCGCCATCCAGGGCAACGATGTGAGCACTGCGCTCAAGGATTCAGTCAAGCGTATGGACCAAGCTGTCAAGGAATTTGGCAGATAGTTAATTGGGGCTCCTGTCCGGGAACGCCCGGACGGGAGCATTCCGCATGAAAGGAATAGGTACCATGCGAAGTAGTTGGATAGATCGAAACCTGTCATGGGTTTTCCCCCTGCCGGCGATCCTCGCCGTTCTTCTGCTGATAGTCGGTCCGGTTATTGCAAACCTGGCCTTCAGCGTTCAGAACCGAAGCTGGGGAATCTTTCCGGTTCCGAGTTTCGTCGGCCTGGGAAATTTCGTCTCTGCATTCGAGGACTCGCGCTTCTGGAGTTCTGCGCTCAATATGTTCTACCTGACGATTATCGCGGTACCCGCAGAGGCCATACTGGGGCTCGCACTCGCGCTTCTTCTGAACAGGGACTTCTTTCTGAAAGGGGTGGTGAGAAGCCTGGTGTTGCTGCCCATGATAGCCACACCGGTTGCTGTTGCCCTGATCTGGTCGCTCATGATGAATCCAGAGCTCGGTGTTCTGAACTATTTTCTTCAGAGCCTTCATCTTCACAGGAGTCTGTGGGCCACCTCTCCGGCTCTCGCGATCCCATCGATAGCGCTGGTGGATATCTGGGAATGGACCCCCTTCATGGCGCTCATCATGCTAGCAGCGCTTCAATCACTGAGTCAGGATCAGATGGAAGCGGCGAAGATCGACGGGGCAAACGCGCTGCAGCGACTGTTCCGAATCATACTGCCGCTGATTCGTCCTGCAGTGGTGGTGGCGGTCATTCTCCGCACAATCGATGCGCTGAAGACATTTGACATCATCTACGTCATCACGCAGGGCGGTCCGGGGACCGCTTCGGAGACGCTCAATGTCTACGCCTTCAAAAGTAGTTTTCTCTATTTAAGAATAGGTTACTCAGCGTCATTGCTGGTTATTCTGGCGCTCGTCGTTGTCGGCGTGGCCGCCATTTTGAATATCTGGGCACGAGGTGAGAAGTGATGAAAATAGGAAACGAACTGCACAACGCCTGGACCTCTGCTCGGAAGAGGACCCGGGTGCGAAGGTGGACCCGCAATTCATTCTTCTATTTTGTCCTCGTGGTTGTAATGATAATTCTCCTGTTTCCCTTTGTCTGGATGATACTAACCTCATTGCGGACGCAGGTGGAAAACACGAGTGCGGTGCCGGTCTGGTTTTTCAAACCGACGATGGAGAATTACCGTTCAGTACTCGATCAGCATCATTTTCTCTCCTACACACTGCACTCATTTATCGTTGCCGCGCTCGCGACCGGAATAGGCCTGGTTATCGGGCTTCCTGCCGCGTATTCGATCAGCCGATATAAACAGAAGCGTCTCGCCTTTGCAATACTCTCAGCTCGCGTTACCCCCTATATTACATTTCTGGTGCCGTGGTTTGCGGCATTCCGATTTCTCCACATGGTGGACACCTATACTGCACTCGTGTCGACCTTTCTCATCGTGAGCTTGCCGCTCATTATCTGGCTCATGATCACCTTCTTCGACGACGTTCCCGTGGACCTCGAGGAGGCAGCGAGGATCGATGGCGCAGGGGAGGCGGAAGCGTTTCTCAAGATCGTCGTGCCGCTTTCCACGCCGGGAATTGTGGCATCCGCAATCCTGGCATTCATCTTCAGCTGGAACCAATTCCTGTTTGCACTGGTTCTTTCCGGACCGCATACTCAGACCGTTCCGGTCGCAGTGTTCAACTTCATAACCTACGGAGAGATCAACTACGGTGGGCTTGCCGCCGCCGCGGTGCTCATAACCCTCCCTGTCGTGTTACTATCGCTCTTTATCCAGCGATGGATTGTTCAGGGTTTGACTATGGGTGCGGTAAAAGGGTAGATGATGAACATTGATCCAGCGAAACTTTTTGATCTCGCGGGTAAGAGGGCTGCTATCACCGGCGCAGGAGGCGCGCTCTGCGGAACTCTTGCGGAGGGTCTTGCTGCACTTGGCGTTCAGGTCGCGTTGCTTGATCTGAACCTGGAGGCGGCGCGTCACCGCGAGCAGGTGATCAACACGGCCGCCTCTCGGGCGGACGCCTACGGTAGCGCCAGCGCGTTTGCGTGCGACGTTCTCGACGAGGAGAGCCTCGAGCGCTGCTATCAGGATATCTGCAATCGGTGGGGTGGCGTCGATCTGCTGATCAACGGCGCCGGCGGCAACAATCCTGCCGGCAGCACTGACGTCGAGTTTCTCGAAGTCGGTGGATTGGACGAGGAGAGCCGACGGAACTTCTTCAACCTTTCAGCGTCCGGCTTCAGGAGCACGTTCGATCTGAACTTCTTCGGTACCTTTCTTTCGACAAAGATTCTTGCTCGAGGAATGGCAGAACGCGGGATGGGATCAATTCTCAACATATCATCGATGAGTGCACTGTCACCGCTGACCAAGGTTGGTGCCTATTCTGCGGCGAAGGCCGCGGTCGCGAACTTTACGAAGTGGCTTGCGGTGCATCTTTCGCATACCGGAGTTCGCGTAAATGCAATTGCACCCGGCTTTTTCATGACCGAACAGCTTCGCTTCCTTCATATCGATGAAACGACCGGTGAATACACACCGCGAGCGAAGAAGGTGGTGGCTCACACACCCATGGGCCGGTACGGGGAGGCCGAGGATCTACTGGGTACGGTGATCTGGCTCCTTTCGGATGCGTCGAAGTTCGTGACCGGAAATGTGGTACCGATAGACGGTGGATTTTCCTCGTTCAGCATCTAGCGATGAGATCGGTTCCCTACGGTGTTACCTGCTGCAGCCGGGACGTCTTCGCAACTACCTGTGACGGGTCGATGAGCCCGGAACGAACCAGACTCATCGGATCCACTGCGACCCCTGATACTTCGATCTGCCAGTGAAGGTGCGGCCCGGTTGCGAGTCCGGTTGCTCCGACCAGACCTATCTCCTGACCCTGTGTCACAATCTGGCCTTCAGTGACCAACGTTCGCTCCATGTGATAATAGAGACTGTACACGCCCGGAAGATGCTCGATCACCACACTGTTTCCAGTAATGAGCCAGGATCCCGCGTACACTACCTTCCCCGCTCCAGCTGCGCGTATGGGAGTACCTGCAGGGACCGCGAGGTCTATTCCCTGGTGGACATCCGGTTGACTTCCTCCGCCGACAAATGTGAACAGGCGTTGCTCACCGAACGGCGACGTCACGATGGGATTCTCCACCGGTAGGGCGAAAGGGCCGGTCTGCAAAACAACATTCGGATCAAAGGACGTCAGGATGTGCCACAATTGCTCGGCCTGCTGAGTCTTGATTGCGCTGTCCTCAGTCTGGAGATTTGTCAGGCTCGCGTCGAGATGGATATTCTCGTGCCTGAACGCGCGCACGCCGACATCGAGCGAAGAATCACGCTCGATCTGTCCGTTCCCGGTCGAGATGATCGCCTTCAGCAGATAGCTACCCGGCGCCGACGTGGAGGGAACGCCGAGCAGTGCGATCCAGACCTGCGCATCCTGCGCGGCAGCGTAGCGAAATGCGCGTGCCGACGCAACGTAGGTGCCGCTGGCGGTGAACAGCGTTACCTGCGCACCGGAGAGCGAGGGCGCGTCCGACACGATAATCGAGATCGCATCGCCGGGCAGTGTTGACTTCGGAGCCAGAACCTCAAGTGCGGTAACGGCGTGCGCCGCAAGGAGAAGCAGGATCCCGATACAAGCTGCGCGATAAATGGAAAGTTTCATATTTTCACCAATTGTCGTTTCGGCCGCCTGGTTTGTCAATCACCACGACTTTCCGCAATCGACTCACTTTCCGGCCACAGGCGGAAAGAAGCGTTTGTCAGCCAACACGGGCATGAACACGCCCCCTACAACCGAGCGCGCCTGAAATCCCTGCTGCATACCCGACTTGGTGTCATACCAGTCAGTCAGCGGAACCCGGTCAATCGAATTGTTCGCCCAGTTCCAGATCGGATCTGTCAGTTTTTGAAAGTCCGACCGTGATTCGGCAAGGCTCGCCGTCCAGAACTCCCAGTCAAGCTTCGTGTAGCTCTTGCGGCTGTCCAGCGGCAATCCGTATCGCGCAATGTGCGCAAGGTCGAACCGGACAATCCTCTGTCTGACCTCCGGCGGAAAAAGATGCAGCCCCAGAACAGTGTCCCAGATCAGGTTGTACTTCTGGCTCCAGCTGCCCGGCAGATCGAATGCGAGCCTGTAGTGGTCGCCATCTTTCGCGCGATCAACCCACTGTCGTGCGTACGCTTCAGCTGTCGCCCGGTAGTCGGCAGCGACCTGTTCGTGGCCGAGTTCTCCGGCCAGATAGGCGTACGCGCCGAGGGCAAGAATTGCCTTGAGCGACAGATTCGCGTTGTGCGCGAGGTGTCCGGCGAAGTCATCAGTAGAAAGTTGATTTGCGGGGTCGAAGCCAGCCTTCTTGAGGTACTCCGCCCACCGACTCAGGAGTGACCAGTATTTGCTCACAAACTGTTTCGCTCCCGGATCCGCACCTCCCGCCATCGCGCGGGAGACCGCAGCCGTGAGCAGGATCATGTTGCCACTCTCCTCTACCGGCATCTGGTCCCGTTCCGAAGTCGCACCGCCTCCGTAGACCTGCCCATCAGCCACCGGGTAGGTGCCGAGGTCGTGGGGAGCAAACGGGAAGTTCCATGCACCGGACTCTGCGTAATCGAAAACCGGAATGAGTGAGTCAACAAGAAGCTGCGGAGAAAGGAGCAGCAGCACCGGCGCTGACGGATAGATAACGTCGACCGTGCTGATGCAGCCGTTGCTTGAGTTTTCTTTCGGAAAGAGGAGCGGCTGCCCCTGCGGGCCGACTGCAACTGTCTGCGCCGCAAAACTCTGCCGGTAGGCAAGTGCCGCGATCTGCGCGTACCGTTCACCGCCGACCCTGTCTAGCTTCTGCATGAGCTCGTTATCGAAGCTCTCGGCGCGCTTGACCGTGGCAGTGTAGTCCGCTTCCGATTTCACCAGCATCTGCGCCGCGTCCACGCCGTTCGCTCTCCAGTAGGGGGGCAGGTTTTTGCCAAAGTATGCGATCGAGTAAATCTCGTCGTAAGCGAGCAGGATGTGGCGCGACACCGGCGTTGCTCCGACTGTACCCAGCTCAAAGGTAAACGCCGCGTCAAGGTCGCTCGTCAGAACCACCCGCGCGGCTTCCGCTGCGACACCCGATGTCACGTTGCCGTTATCGACAAACTGCCGTTGCGTCCTGTTCACGATGCCGATGGCCGATTGCATCGACTCGCTTTCGGGGCTTGCAATATACAGATAGCCCCAGTCTATCCGTACATCATCCCCCTTCGTGCCGAGGACTTTCTGGGATCGCGATCCCAGTTGTGCTACCCGGAGGCCAGGAACCGTTTCGATCCTGCCGTCCGCCCGTTGCCATGCGTGATTGATGACCAGAGAGCCTGAGCCGTCAAAATAGAGCTGCACCTGATGTGGCTTCCCGTCGGTTGCAGCTACTTTCCAGGTGAGGTAGGTAACGGGGCTGGAGAAGAGAGCGAGATCGTCCGGAATCCGCGGCGTAAGGAATGTCAGTTCGACCTTGATTCCTTCGCCGCTGAACTCGTAGATGGTTCGCGTCGGCAACACAGTGCACGACTGTTGCTCGAGGGCGGGCACATTACCGGGTCTGTCCCCCATAATGCGATACGCTTTCCCATCGATCCGAACCATTGAGGTAAGCGCCTGCTTCTCTCCAGTCCAGTGACGGGTGGGGCCGTCGGTGAGGGTTGTATTGAAGGACCAGATGCTGAAGTACGGATTGTACGCAACAAGTGGTACCGCAGGCGCTCTGAATCCCGTCGGCATACTCTCAGCTTGACCTCCCGCCCACAGCGGAGCGCCGGTCACTGTGATGATAACGGCCACAATAATCAGCAGCCACATTTGTGATGAAAAGCGTCCCATGTGCGTGTTCCTCCAGATTCTCCGCCCTTTCCGTGTCCTCAGCCGCGAGTCGCAGTAGCTACCACAGTACCAGAAGGATCCCTACTTGCCGCATCGACAGTCACTTTCATACCGTAGTGCTCAAGCAACGCAATTACCGGTTGGAGTGCGTGCACCTCGTCATGAACTTCGAGCGCGACCTGATCGATCTTTGACCAGTCACCCGGTTCGACTCCGGAGAGAATGTTGATCTCACTCCCTTCGGTATCGATCTTCAGGAGATCGATATGCTCTATTGAGTGAGTTCTGAAGAACGACGAGAGAGTCGTGCATGGCACAGTTACCCGTTCTTCCGTATACAGGTACGTGATTTCCTCAGCGGTAAGGTGCCCTGAAAGCCACTCGCGCTGCATCTGCGTGACCTCCGGACAGGCGGTGGCATTTCCCGTCAGATGCGGATAGAGCACAATCTCGAGTGTCGAATCCACTCCTGCTCCGATCGCGATGTTGTGGAGATACACTGGCCGATGCGGATAGCGCGCCATATTCGATTTCAGGACTTCAAACGTATCGGGAACCGGTTCAATTGCATGAATCGTGAGACCCTGAACGCCGCGTAGCAGGTGCATTGCGAATATGCCGACATTCGCACCGACATCGATGACAGTATCTCCGTCACTAACCGAGATGCCGGATCGCAGATACTCCTTCATTGCCACGACTTCGTTGTATTCGAGCTCGGTCTCGATGGGGCTGCTGTTGGTGGTGCAGACAAAGCCGCCCGGGAATGTGAGCTCGGTCCAGCCTTCGTGATCCTCTTTCCGTCGAAGCGCGTGAATGAACCCTGGCCGACTCCTGTCGTACATTGCATCAGCTTTGGCCGTCACTATCGCGGGGTCCCGGGAGAGGTCGTCCAGGTGATACTTCATGAATGCCCTACATGGCTATTCTCGCGGTTTGTGGAGTTGTTGTCCAGCAAAAAAGAAGGGGACAAGAATTACAGAAATGTGTGTGACGACGCTCATCACCATTGCGGGAGCGCATCGACAAGAACGCGTCCGCTTTGAGCGCTATCTCGCGCCGCTGCGGGTTTTCGGTTATGATTGTAGCCATGCTCACGACGCGACTTGAAGCAATTGTGTTTACCGAGATTGCCGGGTATTCGCGGTTGATGGAA
>DATKUC010000073.1:0-14610 GCA_035530835.1 Spirochaetia bacterium | reverse complement strand
CGTCCGACATGAAGAGTTTCATCATGTTTCCATGGAGCATCTACCGCGGAGAACAGAGACGCAAGAACTGGGTACCGCCCCTGCTGATGGACGAAAAGAACCTGTACGATCCGAAGAAGAACCCATACTGGGATCATGCCGAAGCTCAGCATTTTCTGGCTTACCGGGATGGCGAGGTTGTCGGAAGAATATCTGCGGTTATCGATCATGAGTATACGAAGTACTGGAACACCAAGACAGGATTCTTCGGCTTCTACGAGAGCATCGACGATGTGGATACCGCGAAGGCGCTCACCGCCGAGGCCGAAGCGTGGCTGAAGGCGAAGGGCATGGAGCGGGTGATCGGGCCGATGAATCCGTCCACAAACCACATTCTTGGTTTCCTCGTGGATGACTTCGACAATCCGCCGATTGTCCAGATGGCCTACACTGCCGAATACTATCTGCACCTCATTGAAGCGGCGGGCTACGCGAAGGAGAAGGACCTGTGGTCCTACTTCCTTGACGCGGGAGTCGATCTGTCGGAGAAGACCCGGCGCGTTGCGGAACTTGCGCGTAAGCGCTCAAAAGTCGAAGTACGGCCGGTGGAGATGAAGGATTTCGCAAAAGTTGTCGAGGAGATGCGCGGCATCTACAACGACGCGTGGCAGGACAACTGGGGTTTTGTTCCCTGGACCAAGGAAGAGTTCGAGCATCTGGGCAAGGACCTGAAGCTCATCATATTTCCGGAGCTCGTTCTCATGGCCTACGTGGACGGAAATCCGGTCGCATTTATCCTTCCAATACCCGACGCGAACCAGATCATGATCAAGATGAACGGACGCCTGCTGCCGACCGGTATCTTCAAGCTGCTTGCCGGAAAGAACAAGATCGACACGATTCGAATTGCGGCGTTCGGAGTTCGCAAGAAGTTTCAGAAGGCCGGAATCGACGCACTTCTCCTGTGGGAGATCTATGATCGCGGTATCAAGATGGGTGTGTCGAAGGCTGACTTCTCCTGGATTCTCGAGGATAACTTCGCGTTGCGCAACTTTCTCGAAGGTTGGGGAGTTCGCCACTACAAGACCCACCGCATCTACGGGAAGAACCTGTAGCGGCACGCAGAACTGACTGAACGGGAGATGTGCTGATGAAAGTCTGTTTTCTCTATCCTGGCCAGGGGGCCCAGTACGCCGGAATGGGACGCGATCTGTACGAGGCGAGCGACTCGGTCCGCACTCTCGTGGAGGCCGCTTCCGACGCCACATCGATGGATCTGAAGAAGCTCCTCTTTGAGGGAACCGATGAGGAGCTTGCGGCGACCGACAAGACGCAGGTATCCATCACCGTCGTGAACCTTGCCGCCCGGCTCGTGCTGAGCGAGCGCGGTATTGAGTCCGAAGGTGCCGCGGGATTCAGCCTCGGCGAATATTCCGCACTCCACGATGCGGCGGTCCTCGCGCTCGCTGACGTGATGCGCGTGGTGCGTATCCGTGGCGACGCAATGGAGAAGGCGAGTCGCGCGCTTGATACTCCGAGCGGAAAGCCTGGCATGATTGCAGTTATCGGGCTGGAAATTGACCGCGCGCGGGAAGTTCTCGCGAAGCTCGACGGAAGGGCGTACCTGGCAAACCGGTCATCGCCGAACCAGATAGTTGTTGCGGGTACTCAAGCAGGGCTTGCGGCGGCCGAGCGCGACTTTACCGATGCCGGCGCAATGCGGATCATACCTTTGAAAGTGTCCGGACCGTTTCACACACCCCTTATTGCATCCGCAAGTGAAGAGCTCGCCGATGCGCTCCGCGAGGTTACCTTCTCCGATCCGCAGAAACCTGTCTATGCGAACGTGACCGGAGCTCGTATAGCGAGCGGAGCCGAGGCACGTGAACTGTGTATTCGGCAGGTATTCTCGCCCGTACAATGGGTGGACGAAGAGCAGGCGATACTCGATGACGGCTTTGATTCAGTCGTCGAAGTTGGCCCCGGGACGGTGTTATCGGGCCTGTGGAAGTCGTTCCACCGGGGTTTCCGATCCAAACCTGCCGGCAAACTTTCGGATATCGAGTCGATTACGACTGGTTGAGCAAAGCAGACCAAAGCAGGGCGTACGCCATATCTGAACCAACCCATTGAGGTTGGAATCCCGACCGCTTCTTGCGGAATCTGAGAAGGGCATATATTCTGTTCTCTATGAATAGACGCGTTGTCATAACCGGTATGGGTACCATAAACCCGCTGGGTGACTCACTCGATGAGTACTATCAGAATCTCATTGCCGGTAAATCGGGCATTCGTCGATGGGAATCGCTGGACATGTCAGGTGTGGAATGCAAGATCGGCGGGGACCTCGGCTTCTACGACACCTCCGCATCGCTTGCCCGCTTCGAACAGGACATGGGACCCGACTGGTACAAACGAACGAAGAAGATGTTCCGATCGGCGACGTTCTCGAACCGAACGGCAGTGCTGACCTCGCTCATGGCATACAAACACGCCGGACTGCTCGGAGTGGAAGTTGACCCGATGAGGACGAGTGTTGTCGTCGCAGGGCACAATCTGAACTCCAACTACATCCATCGAAACGGTTTGGCGTTCATGAAGGATCCGGATCTGCTCGAGCCGCTCGCGGGGGTCGAGGGAATTGATCCGAATATTCCCGCGACGATCTCCGAAGTGCTCGGCGTGCAGGGTGCCTCTTTTACCATAGGCGGCGCCTGTGCATCCGGAAACCTTGCCATACGGGAAGGGTTCCGCGATATCGTGCTCGGTGAAAGCGACCGGGTTGTCGTGACCGGTGCACTCTTTGATGTGTCACCGCCGGATATCCAGGCTTCAGTCATCATCAATGCTGTTGTCGTGAAACCCGAATACCAGAACAACCCTGAAGCTGCCTCGCGGCCCTTCGATATCGACCGGTGCGGATTTGTCTACTCACACGGGGCCGGTACGCTCATCCTCGAGTCGCTCGAGTCGGCGCTGGACCGTGGGGCAACCATATACGGCGAAGTTCTCGGCGTGAAAGCGAGTGCAAACGCGAACCACCTTCCGCTACCTGGTGCCGAAAAGCAGACCCTGATCATGCGGGCGCTGCTCGAGGAAACCGGAATAGCGCCGGAGCAGGTGGACTACGCAAACTGCCATGCTACCGGTACTCCATCCGGTGACCTGCAGGAGATTCGGGCCATCAAGGGAGCGTTCGGCAAACACGCTTACCGGATGAAGATAAATGCGCCCAAGTCGATGCTCGGTCATACCTGCTGGGCGAGCCCGATTGTCGAAACGATCGGCGGGCTGCTGCAGATGGAACATGGTAAATTGCATCCTACAATCAACATCCGGCAGATCGATCCTGAGATCGACATGGACATCTGCGCGAACAACGCCGTGGATTATGAAGTCAACTACATGCTGAAGAACTCGTTTGGTTTCGGCGGCATAAACTGCTGTACGCTCATCGGCAGGTATGGAATATGAACGCGTTCGTGACAGGCGGTTCCCGCGGAATCGGCCGCGCGATAGTATTGAAGTTCATTGCTGAAGGGTATGATTGCGCGTTTACCTACGCCGCACGCAAGGATGCCGCCGATGAGACCGTCGAACTTGCGCTCAAGGTGCGCCCGGATGCCAGGATTCGCGCGTACGAGCTTGATCTGAAAAATACGGCGACTATCGAACCTGTTATCGAGGCCGCAATCGCGGATTTTGAAAACATCCATGTGCTGGTGAACAACGCCGCCATCGTCCGGGATAACGCGCTTGCACTCATGAGCGATGAAGACTGGAATGAGGTGATTGCCGCTAATCTGACCGGGCCGTTTCACATGATCCGGGGATTCATCATGCACTTCATTTCAAACCGGAAAGGAAGAATCATCAACATCTCGTCTCTTTCCGCCGGCGGCTCCTCGGGCCAGGCGAATTATGCTGCGAGCAAGGCGGGGCTCAATGCGCTCTCCAACACCGTTGCTCGTGAATACGCTCGAAAAGGCATTACCTGCAATGTGGTCACCGTCGGATTCGTGCCCACAGACATGACCGACGAGCACTTTGCCACCGAGCTCGAGAAGATTTGGATGCAGTACTGCCCTATGCGGAGACCCGGCACTGCCGAAGAGATTGCGAGCATGGTTTACTACCTGACCACCGAGGACGCGGGATTTGTGAACGGTGAGAATATCAGTGTCTCCGGCGGGCTCGGTTACGTCCCCTAAATTCATAATTTGTGAGGAGATTTCATGAAACGCGTCGGAATTGAGAAGATCAACATCTATGGATCATCGCTCTACCTCGACCAACGAAGACTCGCCGAAGCTCGAGGCAACGATCCGGAAAAGGTCGTCTCGGACTTCATGATCGAGACGAGATCGGTCAACCCGCCCTGGGAAGACACTATCACGCTCGGCGCAAACGCAGCGCTGCCGCTCCTTACCGACGAAGACCGGGAGCAGATCGGCCTGCTTGTGGTCGGAACTGAGAGCTCCCTTGATTTCGGTAAGCCGATAAGTACGAACATCCATGGTGCGCTGAAGCTCTCCCACAACGTCCGCAACTACGAGACCAAGCACGCCTGCTACAGCGGCGTCGCGGCACTCGACACTGCAGTCAACTGGATCCTGTCGGGACTCAATCGTGGACGGAAAGCGCTCGTCATTTCAGCCGACTTCAGCCGCATGCACCTGAACATGAAGGAAGAGTTCGTCCTTGGCGGGGTGAGCGCGGCAGCAATTGTCAGCGAGAATCCGAAAGTCGTTGCCTACGAACCGGATCGAAAGGGTACCTGGACGACCGATGCGTATGATACCTTCCGGCCCGGTGCAATGCATGAAATCGGCAACAACGAGGTGAGCCTCTACACCTACATGGACGCGATCGAAGGCGCCTACCGGGATTACGAGCGCAACAGCGGCGGTCCGATCGACTTCGAAACGTACTTCAAATACAACGTCTATCACACTCCGTTTGCGGGAATGGCATTTCAGGCCCATCGCACCCTGACAAATCTTTCGGGGCGACGTTCAAAAGCGGAGATAACCGCAAGTTTCGAGAAGCGGGTGTCTCCGGTTCTCAGGTTCGCGCGCCGGGTCGGAAGCACCTACGGTGCGTCGAACTTCGTGGGCATCTGCAGCCTGCTTGCCGGGGATGCTCCGGTCGAAGCGGGCGACAGGATCGGATTCTTTGCGTACGGTTCGGGCGCAATCGGTGAGTTCTACTCCGGTACCGTGGTAGACGGAGCCCGGGATGTCGTGCGGAGCATGAATATCGACGAGCATCTCGACCAGCGGGGTGAGGTGAGTGTCGCCGACTACGAGCGGCTCGAACACCAGCGCGAGCTACAGATCGAACAGCCGGATATTGAGCCGGACTTCTCAGTTCTGGACAACTGGTACGACAGGCACTACCGCGGCAAAGGATATCTGGTGCTTCGGGAAGTCAAGGACTTCTATCGGCACTACGAACTGAGCTGAACCGGATGGCAACCTCCGTACGTGTGTCAATCGACGGGCCGGTCGCGCTTCTTACTCTCGCGGCCCCCGAAAAAGAGAATAGACTTGATCCGGGGATGCTTGAGGAACTCGCCGCGGGAATCTCCCGAATACTGAGCCTTCCCGAGATTCGCGTGGCGATTCTTCGAGCCGATGGCGAGGTATTCTGCAACGGGATGGACCTGGGAGCGGCGACATCAGGCGATGCCGCTGATGCGCATACAGCGGCGGCACGCAGGGCAATCGAAGCGTATTCGAACATACTGAGGCAGTTGTCCGATTCCCGCATACCGTTCATTGCGGCGGTGAACGCCCCCGTGCGTGCCGGAGGTGTCGGCCTGGTTGCCGCCTGCGACATTGTCATCGCGGCCGAAGGTGCCACCTTCGAGCTCTCGGAGGTGCGTTTCGGCCTCATTCCGGCGAACGTGCTCCCTTATCTGCTCGGCTGGCGTCTTTCACCGCAACGGACCCGCTATCTCGTCCTGACGGCCCGGAAACTGACGGGAACCGAGGCAGCATCGTACGGACTCGCCGATGAATATGTGCAATCGGCCGACGATCTGGAGAGGGCGGTTCGTGCATCAGTCAAGGGACTGCTGCGGTCCAGTCCTGATGCGCTCGGGCTTGCAAAGCGCTACACCGCGGAGTGGGCCGAGGTTTCCCGGAAACAGGCTATGGGTGCGGCAGTTACCGTGCTCGAAGGCCTTGTGACCGACCCGAAAACCCGCGCGAGTATCGCGGCGTTTGGCCAGGGTGAGCTTCCGCCCTGGTTTGTGTCCTACAAACCGTCTGTGCCGCTTTCGAAGGAGTAGCGAATGAGCGAGGATAATATGCGAGTGAGCTCGCACGTCGATGAAAACGGCATTGCGACTATTTCCATGCACGATGAAGAGGGAAAGAATACCTTCACCGATTCCTTCATTGAAGAGTTCGTCTTCAATCTCGACAAGCTTGAGGCCCGGGGAGATGTTCGCGTCTGCCTGATTCAAGGGCTGCCTGATGTATTTTGCGGAGGTGCTGAGAAGGAGGCGCTGCTGGATCTGTGCGACGGAAAGACTGTAGTCAAGGATCTGGTCATCAGCGAACGGCTCGTATCAACGCCGTTTCCCGTGATTGCGGCAATGGAAGGGCACGCGATCGGCGGCGGTCTCGCAGTGGCAGTGTGCTGCGACGTTGTGATAGCTGCCCGTGAGAGCCGCTACGGCGCTGTCTTCATGTCCATGGGGTTCACGCCCGGCATGGGCATTACGACGCTTCTGCCTGAGCTCATGGGCCCCTACGTTGCTGCTGAGATGATGTACACCGGCAAGAGATTCCGCGGCAGCGAACTCGAATTGAAAGGGACGAACATCAACTACATCGTGCCGCGCGCGGAAGTAATCCGCCGTGCTGCGGACGTCGCCCGGCAGATCGGCGACAAGAATCCGAAATCAGTTGCGCTGCTCAAGTATGCGCTTGCCGCGGGTAAACGAAAGCTTCTTATCGACGCGCGCGTGCAGGAAGATATGATGCACCGGATCAGTTTCGGTTTTCCCGAGACCCGCAACACCATTCTCGACGCATACGCACACTAGTGTACGCGCCCAACTTACAGGAGGCTTACTCATGGTTGCGATTGACCTGAGCGGGAAATCAGTTCTCATTACCGGTGGTACCCGGGGCATCGGACTTGCCTCGGCGCTCGAGCTTGGCAAGGCGGGCGCACGGTCCTACCTGACCTACAAGTGGGGCAGTGCAGACGAGGCGGAGATCATGGCCCAGTTTGACTCAGCCGGCGCACCGCGGCCAGTCCTGATACACGCAGATGTCTCCGTCGATGAAGACACCGATGCGGTCATCGATCGGATCGCCGAAACCGAAACAGGCATCGACATCTTCATAAGTAATGTCGGTTTCGCGGCAACAATCAAATCTCTCGCGGACTACAAGAAGAGGTCGTTGTTCAAGACTCTCGAATACTCGACCTGGCCGCTCATCGCATATACGCAGAAATTGCACGAGCGCTTCGATCGTTATCCTGAGAAGATTATTGGTATTTCATCGGATGGTCCGGATCACTTCTACCAGGGCTACGACTATGTCGCCGCTTCCAAGGCGCTGCTCGAGTTCTTTTCGAAGTACCTGTCGGTTCATCTGCTGAAGAGTGGCTCGCGGGTGAATGTTGTCCGATTCGGCACAGTTCGTACCGACTCCTTCGACGCGATCTTTGGCGAGCAATATTTCGAATACATACGTTCAATCGGCGCCGATGAGCGGATGGTCCTGGACACAGAAAGTTGTGGCAAGACGATTCTCGCTCTCTGCAGCGGGCTTCTTGATGCGGTGAACGGGCAAATCATTTCGGTTGACTACGGTTTGCCGTTTCAGGATAATACCATGATGCGTTACCTTGCTTCTCGAAACGACCAGTAACCATTATGAAGGTTCAGTGGACAGTTCGCTGGTGCGCTTTTTTGCAGGTACAATCAACTTACGGGAGGAGTGATCGATGACAAAGGATGAAGTGATTCAAGTAATTACGCGGAACATTGTGGATAACCTGGACGACCTGGAAAACGAGACTATTGATCCGAAGAAGTCGATGAAGGACTACGGTGCGAACAGTCTGGATATGATTGAAGTGGTCTCCACTTCGATGCGCGAACTGAACATCAAAATTCCTCGTGCAGAGCTTGCCGACATTGCAACAATCGAAGAGCTTGCAGACAAGTTCATGCAGTACATGGGCAAGTAGAAGAGCGGGAGCGAGCATGCATGATATTCTGAATTACAGTCTTGCGGACTTTTTCTTCAACGACAATCGGAACGTGCTTCGGCCGCCGACGGATTTCACGAATTGGATCGAGAACCCGAAGGTCAAGCACGGTTACAGCTTCTTCGAGCAGCAACTTCTCTCTGCGCCGCGGGTTGCAACAGAAATTCTCAGCAATCTCGACCACAAGAAGCGCAGCATCATCAACCTCACCTCCTATAACTATCTTGGTCTCTCAACACATCCAGAGGTTATTGCTGCCGCGAAAGAGGGGCTCGACAAGTACGGTCTTGGTGCCTCCGGTGCGCCGCTGCTGTCGGGAACCTTCGACCTGCACGTGAAGTTTTCACGCATGCTTGCAGAGTTCAAGCAAAAGGAAGACTGTCTGCTGTACTCTTCCGGATTCGGGGGAAACGTCGGGGCGATTCAGGGATTGATGCGAAAGGGTGACGTGCTCATCCTTGACGAGAAGTGCCACAAGAGCCTTATCGACGGCGGTACCCTCGCGCAGGTAAAGATGCTCTTCTTCGAACACAACAACGTGGCCAGCCTCGAGCAGATGCTCGAAAAGAACAAGGACAAACGCGTACTCGTCGTGGTCGAAGGCGTCTATTCGATGGACGGCGATCTGGTGGATCTGCCGAACATCACCCGCGTCTGCGAGGCGTACGACGCACCGATCTACATAGACGAAGCGCATTCAACGCTGATGTTCGGCAAACACGGGCGCGGAGTTGCCGAGCATTTCAATCTCGAAGACAAGATCGGCATTTCGTTCGGCACACTCAGCAAATCATTCGGTGGAGTGGGCGGATTCGTCTGTTCGAGCGCGGACACGATCCGCTATCTGAAAGGTTACTCGTCACCGTGGAACTTCTCATGCGCGCCGTCCCCGGGAGTAGTAGCCGGCCTTATCAAGGCACTCGAAGTGGCGACGCGGGACAGTTCGCTTCGCGACAGGATGTGGGAGAATGTTGCATATCTGAAGAAGGGACTGATTTCGATGAATCTTGACCTTGGCGGCAGCGAAAGCCAGGTGATCCCGATTATCATCGGTCCGTCGGGCGAGAAGCTCATGACGCTCGCCGAGCAGATGCAGAAGCGCGGCCTGTTCCTTCAGCCGGTGGATTTCCCTGCAGTTCCCGCTCATGCGCGCCGATTCAGGATTTCAGTCTCGTCGCAGTTGACCCGTGATGAGATGGACCGGACGCTTAACATCATCGACGATGTAGTGGCGAAAGGGCTCCATACATAGGCGGACTTGAGATGGCGGGTCAGGAACGAATCGACGCAAGCCAGGCGGACGCGCTGCTCCGGCGTTTCCGGCGCAAGCCGTTGTTTGCCGAAGCCGGGCTGTCGTCTGTGGTTGCGTACGGACCGGACATCGTGCGGCTGCTGTTGCCGCACCGTCCGCCACTGCTGCTGGTTGACCGGATCACCGGGATCGATCTCGGCGCTCGCCGGATCGCCGGCAGGAGATATCTCGATCCGGCCGACCCTGTCTTCTCGGGGCATTTCCCCGATTTTCCGCTCTATCCAGGAACTCTGCAGGTGGAAGCGACCGGCCAGCTTGGCCTCTGCCTGCGGTACTTTGACTCGACAGGGAGCGTCGAGGCGCCCACGTCACAATTCGGACTGAACGTCCGGGCTACCCGTGTGCTTGGCGCATACTACGGTGAGCCTGCCGAACCCGGGACCGAGCTCACGCTGCTTGCCGAAATACTCTCGTTCGACGGATACTTCGCATCAATGATCGGACAATGCCTTTCAGGCGACCGCGTCACGAGTGTGAGCGCGGGCGAAGTTCTCTTCGTATAGTTCGCAGACTAACCGTCGAACCGGGACAGGATAATCACCGCGTTCTGACCACCGAACCCGAATGCATCAGAGAGCACATGTTGAATCCCCGGAACCTCCCGTGTTTCCCGAACTATGTTGAGGTCGATCTTCGGGTCCATTTCGAACAGGTTCAGTGAGGGGTGCACAATGCCGCGGGTTATCGCCTGAATGTCGGCGACCGCCTCGGTTGCACTTGCGCCGCCGAGCAGATGCCCTATCATCGATTTGGTGCTGTGAGCCATAATCTTGTTCGACCGCTCTCCGAATGCCCTGGTCAGTGCTATGCTCTCGATGTAATCACCCATCGCAGTCGATGTGCCGTGACAGTTGATGAGGTCGATCTGATCGGCGTTCAGCCGTGCATCTTCAAGCGCGATCTTGATACACTGAACCGCGCCCGCCGCCTCCGGGTGTGGCGCAACCAGATCGTATGCATCGCTGGTGAACCCGAAACCCGTCAATTCGGCGTAGATGTGTGCGCCACGTGCCACCGCATGATCAAGTGCTTCCAGACAGAGTACTGAAGCGCCTTCGCCGATTACGAAACCGTTGCGATCCTTGTCGAAGGGACGACTTGCGGTCTCAGGTGAGTCATTGCGGGTAGAGAGCGCGTAGATGTTGCCGAACGCGCCGATGCCGATTTTGCTGACAACCGCTTCCGCGCCGCCCGCGAACATGGCATCTACCATGCCGCTACGCACCATCATTGCGGCAACACCGATGGCGTGGTTTCCACTTGCGCAGGCCGAGCTTATTCCGAAAGACGGTCCCATCAGTCCCCATTCCTGTGCTACGAATGCGCTTCCAATATTCGGTATTGCATTCACTACGTAGAACGGTGATCCATTGGACAGCTGAGTGTTCAACATGCGCGGTATGTTTTCCGAGTGGGCGTCCATGCCGCCCGCACCGGTACCGATGAGTGTCCCGTAGCGGAAAGGGTTCTTCTGTACGTCGATGCCGCTGTCTTTGACCGCCTGAGATCCGGCAATATGGGAGAGGATGACATAGCGGTCGAGTCGCTTGAACATTTTCTTCGACCGGAAGTATTCAGATGCGTTAGCCGGAAGATCGACCTCAGCCGCAATCTGAACGGAGTAGTCGCCGAGTTCGAAGTGCTGTACACGACGTACCCCGTTGCGACCCTCTTCAAGGCTCTTCCAGAACTCTTCTACGGTATTGCCTGTCGGGTTTATCGTTCCAAGTCCCGTTATGACGACCCTGCGATCACCGCCCGGTCGACGATATTCGATCTTTTTTTCAGCCACATGCGATCCTTTTTGAAGGTTTTCCGACCGTCCGGGTCGATTCAAAGCGAACACGCTCTATAGAATAGAGATCAAAGCGGGTTGTCAAGTCGTAAGCGGAGGGGCTGTGCCGGTGGCATCCCGCCCGTCGCACTTTCTGCTTTACATCGCGCGGGAGATAAAGGATAGTAAAGTTGATGATCGAACCGTCGAACTCACCGCCACTGCTTGCACCCGGGGATGTACATCTCTGGTTTTTCGAAGCTACTCAGCTGCAGGCCTGTTTCGAGAGTCTGCATGAGGATCTGTCGGTTCCTGAACAGGAGGAGTCGGACCGCATCGTAACCGAGACTGAACGCCGCCGTTTCTCTCTCTACCGGGGAGGCTTTCGCCGCGTCCTTTCATGGTACGAAGGGTGCAGGACGGAGAACATCGCATTTTCCCGCGGACGGCACGGCAAGCCGAGCCACCGGGTGATGCCGACTGGCAAAGACCAGGCGCGTCCGGACCATGTGGCCTCCGGTATATCATTCAATCTCACCCATTCTCACGAATACAGCGTGCTTGCGATTGGCCGTGAAACTGAGTTGGGGGTCGACGTAGAGCGGATTCGCCTTCCACGGGACCTCTCCTCGCTCACGCGGCAATTTTTCTGCAGTGAAGAGGTAGCTGCCCTCGAGGCAGCCTCTCCGGAGCACCGTGCCGGGTTATTCTGTTCCATCTGGACAAGGAAAGAGGCTGCAGTGAAGTGCATGGGAGGTAGCCTTGCCGAATGGATAGGAGTGCTTCAGGTAGCGAGTCACAATCCTGGCGCGCCGATTCTTCAGGAAGGGGTTCCGGAGCTCTATCTGACTGAATTTGCTGTCGGCCCCGGCTACCTGGGCTCTCTGTGTACCGTTTTCCCTTCGCCCCGGATCACCAGTTTCACGCTTGACTGCGATGGGTGGTCATTCAGAGACAACGGGCACTGAGTTCTTTCTCGATCGCAGGTAAATAGAGAGAATCACTGTTCCAAAAAAGATGTGCAGGTAGTAGGTGGCAAACCGCCACACGACGATGGAAACTAGCGTCAATGCCGGGTTGTGCGTCAGCTCGCTATAGACTACCGCGAACGCGCCCTCAATGCTGCCGCTCGCTCCCGGCGTCGGAATATAGAAGACCACCTGCCAGACCACAACGTAGGCCATGAGCACGTCGAAGAAGTTCGGCCCCGAGCCGACCACCATAATGATGACATAATAGAGGCTGACCACTTGAAGCAGGAGATCAACGATACCCAGAAACGTGTCGAACGCCATGATCCACAGTTTCTCGGTCCAGAGAAAGCGGACCTCTTCGCGCAGTTGAGTCGACCATTCGACGAGCCTGTCCGCCCAGTCATCTTTCCGCGTAACACGGGTCACTATGCGGCCGACGAAACTTTTGCGAAGGAACAGAGCAACCCGGCCGATCATATCCGGTTTGACAAGCGCCATGAGGAAGAAGAATGCAAATATGAACGTTGCCGCAAGACCCACGTACATCACCACACCGCCTACGGCAAGCGACTGGGATATTTGAATTATGAACGGCGTTGAGATCACCAGGATCAGCATGAGAACCATGGCGTTCTCGACAAACCGGGACAGAATGATGTTTGTGGCTACCCGCGTGTTCAAACCTTGTTGCTGCAGATGATAGATCTGAAACGGCTGACCGCCGGCTGCCATCGGCGTAAGATTGCTGATCAGGACACCGATTACGCTGTTGTAGAACGCCTGGACCAGCGGAACCCGCGCCTCGAACTGACGCGCGATGAGCACTGTCCTGAAGGAATCGATGATGTTTACCATCAGAAAGCAGCCGAATGGGATCAACAGGTAGACAATCTTTACTCTGTAGAGTGATTTCAGGACAGTAGTTTTGTCCATGATGAAGGCGATGAGAATATTCATCGCCATGCCGATCAGGATGACCAGCAGGATGATCTTCAGTATTGAGCGGACACTCGGCCCATGTTCCTTATCTACCTGAGTAAACATCGCAAAACCCTTCCGGTGAGCAAATTGCCGGGCGCCATCGCCGCGTTGTCGATCGTCTATTTTCCCTGCGTTCCAGTCAACCTGCGATAATCCTCAACCGTGAGGCGCAGCGCATCCCGCCATGTTGTTTGCGGTCGGTAACCGAGCACGGTTTCGGCCCGGTGAACTGCAAAGTGGAAGTCATACATGAGTTGTGCCACCCGGTAACGGGTAAGAAGGGGCGCTTTTTTGGCGGATACCGCATGATACACCGCTTCAAGAAGCGCGGCAAGTCCGTATGCAAGCGGTCCGGGAACGCTCTTGCGCGGCGCACGCATTCCCAGGCATCGGGCCGCCTCTTCGATATACTCTCTCCACGTCACCCGCTCTCCGCCGGTGATGTTGAACACGAGCCCGTTCGCGGCCGGGGTCTCGAGTGCGAGAATGTGCGCGTTTACCAGGTCGCCAACATAGACCGGGCAGGTCAGACTGCGACCGCCTGAAATGTAGCCCATGAGACCCCGTTCCATTCCATCGAGGATCGGGAAGGTCACAGTCGTGTCTCCCGGACCCAGTACGTTGCCTGGACGGATCGCGGTGACTGCAATTCCCTTTCCATCCTGGGAAAGCGCATAGTCTTCCGCCATTTTTTTCGTGATCTGGTAGGGAGCGATGTGCCGATAGTAGGGCCCCTCTTCTGTCGTATCAACGTGAGGACCGAACCCATGTACCGCGATCGAGCTTGTTACCACCATCTTTCGGCATCCGGCGTTCCGGGCAGCCTCAAGCAGCCGAACCGTGGCCGTGTAGTTGTCTCGTTCATAGTCCGCGTAGGGGCCCCAGTCGCTCGCGCGCGCGGCTACATGTATCACCGCGTCCATACCTGCGACCATCTGCGCCAGACGCTCCTCCTGCGCAAGATCGGCTTGAAAAAGCTCGAACCGGTCGCAGGCGAGCCGCGCGAGCCCTTCCGGAGGATTCGCACGGCGGTAGACCGCACGCACGTGATATCCCCGTTTGAACAGCGCCTCGGCCAGGTGCCCCCCGATGAACCCGGATGCACCGGTAACCACTATTCGGGAATAGGTAGAATCACTCACAATCCGCTCTCCTCAGGTCCCGGGGAGTGTACCGCCGGGCAGGATTCCCGCCGCCCGCAGGAGGAGCGCCGTATCAAGCGTCATTCCCACGGCCGCATGGATCAGCAGACCGGGTATGATCGAGCGCGTCCTGACCACAAGCCAGCCTGCGAGCACACCGAACAGCACTGCACTCGCCATCTCGTTGAACGGGTGTCCGAAGTGACTCAT
>DATKUC010000072.1:0-32311 GCA_035530835.1 Spirochaetia bacterium | reverse complement strand
CAGCGCAGCCTGGCCGGGGTGGGGTTTCCTTTCGGAGGACGCGGATTTTGTAGCGAAGCTGGAGGAAGAGGGAATCCTCTTTCTCGGTCCATCGAGCAAGGCGATGTCCCAGCTCGGCGACAAGATCGAGGCAAAAGAGCTCGCGGAAAGCGCCGAGGTGCCGATTCTGCCGTGGAGCAGGGGCGCGCTCGCCGATGTCGACGCGGCTTATGCAATGGCAGACAAGCTCGGCTATCCGGTCATCATTAAGGCGGCGAACGCAGGTGGCGGTCGCGGCATCCGTTTCGTCCGTACGAAAGAGGAGCTTGCTTCACAGTTCAAATCGGCTCGTGACGAGACGGTTCGCATTACCGGCAACGATGTGGTTTTCATGGAGCTGCTCGTCGAGCGGGGTCGTCACCTCGAAGTGCAGGTCCTCGCTGACAGCCGCGGAAACGTGAACACCTTCGGGGTGCGCGACTGCTCGGTGCAGCGACGCAATCAGAAAATCATCGAAGAGACGCCACCGCCGAACTTTGCGCAGGAAACCATCGCCGAGATGGAAGCATCCGCGGCCCGGCTCATCAGGCGAGCAGAATATGTGGGCGCGGGTACTGTCGAGTATCTGTACGATCTGAACCGCAGGCAGTTCTACTTCATGGAAGTGAACACCCGGCTCCAGGTCGAGCACCCGATTACCGAAACGCTCTACCAGATCGATCTGGTGAAAGGGCAGATCGATGTGGCGCGGGGCCTCGTCGTGGATCTCTCGGACAGGAAACCGAACGGTTCAGTCATCGAAGTGCGACTGAACGCAGAGGATCCTGACAGGGAGTTCAGCCCCTCCCCCGGCCGGGTCAGTCTGTTGAAGATCCCGGCGGGTCCGGGCATCCGTGTCGATTCAGGAATCGAACAGGGCAGTACCATCCCCTCCGAGTTCGACTCCATGATCGCCAAAGTCATCGCCTTTTCACCGAACCGGGCAGAGACGATTGCCAGACTCCGACGGGCGTTGCTCGAGCTGCGGATCCGGATCGACAACGGAACGACAAACAAGGCATTCCTGCTCGAGCTGCTTGCGAATCAGGAAGTGCGTGACGGCGGGGTCGATACGGCATTCGTCGAGCGATTTCTGAAGCAGCGGAGGCGCGAGCCTGACGACGAAGCGGTCCGCGTGGCACTGCTCGCCGGGGCAATAGAGCTCTCCTTCTCCCAGTACAGCGAAGACTTCCTGAACTTCCGTGACCAGCTTTCAAAATCGGGACGGCCACGGAACCTGCCGAAGTCGGCGGGGTACGAAGTCAATATCGCAGCGTTCGGACAGACCTACGCCCTCACGGTCAAAGCCGTCGGTAACGATGTCTATCACGTCGGAATCGGCGAGCTCGTGGTCGCGTGCAAGTATCTGCTGCGAGACGAAGAGCGGGTGCTCATGATAGACGGAGTGCGCCACAATGTACTCATGGTGCCGCGCGGTGACGTGCTGCAGTGCGAGGTGGACGGCATACCGATACCGCTCGCAAGCGATAGCGGTGGACACGTACGTTCACCGTCCCCGGCAATCGTTCTTTCGGTGAATGTGCAGCCGGATCAGCGGGTCATCAAAGGGCAGGTGCTGGTGGTGCTCGAAGCCATGAAGATGGAGATGATAGTCGAAGCTCCATCGGATGGGCTCGTTCGCGAAGTTGTCGTTACCGCCGGCGAACAGGTTGCCGCCGGGCAGCCGCTCGTGCAGCTTGATGCCGGAAGTGAGGACGAACCTGCGGCGGCCGATGCCACTCCCGGACGGGAGCCGGTCGTGCTCTCCTCCGGAGCGCCCACGGTTGAAACCGAGTGGGAACTCTGCCGCCTGGAGTTTCTCGCGCTTTTCTACGGCTACGATTGCGGCAAGGAAGTTGCGACGCAGCTCGACCGTGCGCTTAGTATTGCCGCTGAGAACAGCCAGTTGAAGGAAGCCTCGGTGGAGATGCTTCTCCGCGCACTCGAGGCTCACGTTGCGGTCGAGGCGCTCTTCGCACAGGTTGAAATCGAGTCGACTCTGTTTGCCCGGCCGATGAGTCACCAGGAGCTCTTGAGCCACTATTTCAGACGGGGCACCGATCGGGAGAAGGGACTGCCCCAGGAGTTCCTGACGCTGCTGAACCGCGCCTTCGATATGTATCCCCAGGTGGGATTCTCCTCGGCGGATGACTGGCAGAGCCGCGCGCTCTTCTACATGTACCGCTCGCACGGGCGCGTGAATCAGAAGCACGATATCCTCAGGCGGCTCCTGTTCAGCCTCGAGGACCTCGGTGTGCCGCGCACGATGCACGCCCGCCTTTCGCAGGCTATCGACGAGCTGGTCGAGCTTTCGCAGTCAATCGACGCATCGGTGTCGGATGCGGCGCTTCATGTGCGCTACCAGATCATCGATCAGATAAGGCTGCGGCTCCTGAAGGAGCGCCAGCATCGGGCGATTGAGCGGCTGATCGACCAGATTGTCGGCAAAACCAGTTCGAGCGACGATCCTGAACTCCTTCGCAAGGAGGTCGTGGACGCAGGGCCCGCCATTGTCAGGGACCTGGTTCGCCGCGCAGTGACCGAAGATGAAAATGCAAAGCGGGTTGCCATCGAACTGATCGGCAGACGCATGAATCGCGACCGCGAAATTGTAAGCGAACGCTTCCGGTTTGTTGACGGATTCCCCGTCTCCTGGGTTCAGAGCAAGGATGGCGGAAACCGCTTCGATACCGTGGTGATCATCATGGAAGAGTCGCGTCTGCGCGCGCTTCGCTCGCTGAAACCGTTCCTCGAATGGACGGGGGTGAAGGACAACGCATTCGAGCTGCTCTGCCTTGCCTACCGTGAGGCGCCGCAGATCGAACTCGAGGAAGTAGTGCCGCCCGCGGAACTGCTTCCGGCAGACTCCGGCAACATCACCTGGATGTGTATCGGCATCTACCCGACCATCGGAACCGCCGCGTACCGTACCTTCGAACCCGCGGAAGGCAGCTGGAATGAAATAGTCCTGCGCCGCGCATTCAGTCCGCGCCTGTTCCGTGAGCTCCGGGTCTATCGCCTTCGCGATTTCGAACTCCAGATCCTCTACCGGAGCGAAAACGTGGTGCTGCTGCAGGGCAAAGCGCGGCAGAATCCACGGGACGAACGACTGTTCGCCCTCTGTTCGGTTTCCGAACACGAACCCGAATACACCACCAACCGGGGCATTACCCGGATGATCATGCTCGAAGCAGTCTTTACCGAAGCGATCCACGCGATGCGGGCGGCACAGGCTCGCCTGAAATACCGGTTGCAGTGGAACCGCATCATCGTCCACAACCGCTCTCTGCTTGCCATACGGCTGCTGCAACTGCGGGACTACGGCTTGCGACTCGTAAACCGTACTCGGGACCTGGGCATAGAGCGGCTGGTAGTCTACTCGCGGCGCAAGCGCTGGAACGAGGACATTGAGCGGGAGCTTGAGCTCATGTTCATGAACGTGTCCGAGGACCAGTTCAGCCTGCGAAGCAGGAGACCGTCCCAGGAACCGCTCACCACCCAGGACAGGTACGTAACCAAGGTCGTGAGAGCCAGACAGCGAAAGACCGTCTATCCGTATGAGTTCATCAAGATGCTCACCTACTCGGGTTTCCCGCTCTTTGACGAGCTTCCGCGCGGTGAGTTCGAAGAATACGACATCAAGGTGAACAGGGACGGGGGTCAGTCGCTTGTTTCGGCAAAGAGCAGGCAACCGGGCGAAAACCAGTCGAACATTGTGTTCGGCATCATCACCAACTACGATCAGTTCTTCCCGTTCCCGCTCAAACGAGTAATCATCCTCTCGGATCCGACCACCGACCTGGGAAGTCTCGCGGAACCCGAGTGCAGAAGAATAAACGCGGCACTTGATCTGGCCGAACGTGAATCCCTGCCGGTCGAATGGGTTCCTATCTCATCGGGCGCCAAGATCACGATGGACAGCGGCACCGAGAACCTCGACTGGACCGCGGCAACACTCAAACGCATAATCCAGTTCACGCAGAACGGCGGGGAGATCAACATAGTCGTCCCCGGCGTGAACGTCGGTGCGCAATCCTACTGGAACGCGGAAGCTACAATGCTCATGCATACCCGCGGGCTGCTCGTCATGACTGAAGATGGAGCGATGCTCCTGACCGGCAAGAAGGCGCTCGAGTTTTCAGGCGGCGTTTCCGGAGAGACGAACCTGGACATCGGCGGTGTCGAGAAGATCATGGGGCCGAACGGACAGGCCCAGGTCCGGGTACCAAACCTCGCGGCAGCCTACAAGGTGCTGTTCCGCCACTATCGGTACACCTACGTGCAGAAGGGATCCGTCTTTCCCGCGGCGCGGAAAACCGACGATCCGGTCAACCGAAGCATCAGCCCCACGCCCTACGAAGACCATCTGGACCAGGGGTTCAAGACGATCGGCGACATCTTCGACCGCGAGAAGAACCCCGAGCGCAAGAAGCCATTCGATGTCAGACAGGTCATGAAGGCTGTCATCGACACCGATGCAGGTTTCTTTGAGCGATGGCGTTCCATGCAGGATGCGGACACCGCAATTGTGTGGGAAACCCGCGTCGGCGGATACTCGGTCGGAATGATCGGTATCGAAAGCCGCAACATACAGCGCATCGGATCGGTGCCCATCGACGGGCCGGAGACCTGGAGCGGCGGAACTCTCTTCCCGCTTTCATCAAAAAAGGTCGCCCGCGGCATCAATGCCTGTTCGGGTCATCTGCCGGTGGTCATACTGGCAAATCTCTCGGGGTTCGACGGTTCGCCTGAGTCGCTGCGAAACCTTCAGCTCGAGTACGGAGCTGAGATCGGACGCGCGGTGGTGAACTTCAAAGGCCCCATAGTGTTCGTTGTGATTGCCCGGTACCATGGAGGCGCCTACGTAGTCTTCTCCCGGACACTGAATTCGAACCTGAAGGCTGCCGCGCTCGAAGGTTCTTTCGCATCGGTCATCGGCGGCGCTCCTGCCGCGGCGGTTGTCTTCCCGAAAGCAGTGCTGAACCAGACATACGGCGATCCGCGCATCATCGAGGCGCAGGAGAGGCTGAACCGGGAGGAGTGCTCCCAGAAGGAGTTCGACGACCTGTTCCACAAGGTGAATAACGAAAAACAGACGGCGCTCGGTCAGGAGTTCGACCGGATTCACTCCGTTGAGCGAGCTCTTCGGGTCGGTTCGATAGATGAAATCATCAGTGCTGAGGAGTTGCGACCCTACGTGATCCGCAGCGTCGAATCGGGAATGAAGAGTTACGCCGGGCGAAGAAGGATTCGATGAACTCGCCCCACTTGCGTCCTCAGCCGACCCGACGTACAATCACACAAGCCCGACTGATTTCAAATAGGAGACCAGACAGATGATCGAAGGAAGCAAGACAGGTTCGCTCGCGATGCGGCTTCAGTACGGAATGGTAGGCGGCGGAGAGGGTGCATTCATTGGCGATGTTCACCGGAAGGCCGTGAACTTTGACCAGAAGGCTGTCCTGGTTGCGGGAAGCTTTTCCCGATCATTCGATAACACACTGGCAACTGGAAAATCACTCGGCCTCGATCGGGGACGGCTCTACAAGAGCTACACTGAGATGGCCGAAGCCGAAGCAAAGCGAAAAGACTGCATCGATTTCGTCGTCATCGTCACACCGAACTCGACTCATTACGAAATTGCAAAGGCGTTCCTCGAGCACGGCATTCACGTAGTCTGTGACAAACCGCTGGTCTTCACGACGGCACAGGCGCAGGAGCTCGCGGCGCTCGCAAAGAAGCGCAAGTTGCTGTTCGGCGTCACCTACACCTACACCGGTTATCCGGCGGTGAAGCAGGCGCGCGCACTGATTGCCTCCGGCGAAATCGGCGATCTGCGCTACGTGAATGTTGAATACGCACAGGAGTGGCTCGCAACACCGGCCGAGAAGTCGGGTAACAAACAGGCCGCCTGGCGAACCGATCCGAAACTCACCGGCATAGCAAACTCCGTGGGCGACATCGGAACGCATGCAGAAAACATGGTCTCCTACATGACCGGTCTGAAGATAGACTCTCTGTGTGCACGGCTCGACACGTTCGTGAAAGGACGAAAACTCGACGACAACGCGACCATCCTCGTGAACTACCGCGGCGGAGCGCGCGGAGTGATGTGGGTGTCGCAGATCGCGATCGGAAACGACAATTCGTTGCGGATTCGCGTCTACGGCTCCAAAGGCTCGATCGAGTGGGCTCAGGAGAGTCCCAACTATCTGCGAGTGTCGAATCTCGAAGGACCGAGTCGCCTGGTTTCCCGTGGACGTGATGCATTTGTGCCAAGCGCCCAGGCATTTTCGCGCATACCGGCAGGCCACCCGGAGGGTTACTTCGAAGCGTTCGCCAACGTGTACCGTTCATTCTGTGAATCGCTCATTCGCCTGAAGAACGGCGAAAAACTCACAGCAGAGCAGATGGACTTTCCCAATGTGATGGACGGCGCGCAGGGCGTGCGATTCATCGAAAAGTGTGTGGCAAGCTCGAAAGAGGGTGCCGCCTGGGTGAAGTTCGACGAATAGCAGTCTCAGGAACCTGATCCCGGGGTGGACAGGAGTGTCAGCATAGGGCAATCTTCTGCCTGACCATAATCGTATTGCATTGTGGGATCAAGGGAGAATTGCAGTCGCCTATGTTGTACAGCTCTACACGGCAGGACGGAGGTTCGGACACAAAGGGCCGGGTTCGCATACTCGGCTTCATCATCAGCGCTGTGATCGGATTCTACCTGATCTATCTGTTCAGCATGCAGGTCGTTCACAATGTAGTGTACGAACAGAGAGCAACTGCCATAGCGCAGCGGGTGGTCGATCTGCCTCCTCAGCGCGGTGAAATCTTCGATCGAAACCACGATGTACCGCTTGTGACGAACAAACCCTCATTTGCAGTGGACATTATTCCGGCCGACACCGGCAAACTCGGCCTGAACGGTGTCATCGATCGGCTCGCAAAGGTGCTCGGCGTCACGCCGCAGAATCTGCGGAGCCACATACCGATAGGCTGGGATAACATCTACCGCGCGGTCGAAGTGCAGAGCAGGGTCGCCTTCTCCACCATCTCCTATCTGGCCGAACACATCGACAGTTACCCCGGAGTAACCTGGCACAGCAAGCCCATTCGAGACTACCGATTCGACAGTTCTCTCTCTCACGTTATCGGTTACGTGGGAGACATCACTCCGCAGGAACTGCAGGTACTCTACAATCAGGGCTACCAGCCGAACTCCACAATCGGAAAGAGCGGTATCGAAAAGGAGTACGACAGCATCCTGCGCGGGAAAAGCGGCAGGGAGTTCAGGGTCGTCGATGCGCACGGCAGGCTGGTGACCGACGTCGACCACGTCGTGCACAACATTCCGCCCGTCAACGGCGACAATCTGGTACTGACTATCGATCGGCACATGCAGACACTGGCCGAGAAGGCACTCGGCCCGCGCATGGGTTCGGTGGTAATCCTGAAACCTTCGACAGGCGCGGTACTGGCGCTCGTCTCCTATCCGTGGTACGACGCGAATCTCTTCCAGAAGAAGGATGCATCGGTAGTGACCCGGCAGCTTTTTCTGGACACCCGTTACCCGTTTCTTGATCGCCCTATACAGTCTGCCTACGCGCCGGCCTCGACGTTTAAAATCATCATGACCACGGCGGATCTTGCAACCAATGCCTTCCCTCCGGACAAAACCATCGATACAGTCGGCAGCATGATCTACGGCGGCCGAATATGGCATGACTGGAAACACGACGGTTTTGGCCCGCTCGATCTCGCCGGAGCGCTCGCCGAATCCTCAGACCAGTACTTCTGGACAATCGGAGCCCAGTATCTCGGAATCGATAGGATCGATGAATATGCCCGCATCTTCGGGCTGGGGCAGAAAACCGGTATCGATCTTCCCGGTGAGACCGAAGGCCTTCTGCCGACACCGGACTGGAAGCAGCAGACAATGGGACAGCCGTGGGTCGGCGGTGACACGATGAACATGTCGATCGGTCAGGGCTACCTCCGGGTGACCCCGATTCAGATGGCTGACGTGGCGGCGATGGTCGTGAACAAAGGCATTGTGTATCGGCCGCACATACTGAAGGAAGTGCTCAACCCGATAAACGGCAAGGTGATCCGCACCGTGAAGCCGGAGGTGCTGCTCGATTCGGGAATCAGCAAGGAGATATTCACGAAGGTCCAGGCGGATATGCGTGGTGTGATTACCCATGGAACCGCAAACGTTGTCATCACCACCCGGGCGGTGGAAATCGCCGCCAAGACCGGAACCGGCCAGGTGGGAAGCAAGGACCACTTTACCTCGTGGTTTGTCTCCTTCGGGCCCTACAATGCAACTGATCCTTCGTCTCAGATAGTTGTCGTGATCATGGTAGAGGCGACAAACCCGTGGACGTGGTGGGCGCCGAAGGCCGCAAGTATCATCTATCAGGGAATCTTCGCTCACGAAGACTTCACACAGGCGGTGAAGTCGCTCGAGCCGGTCTGGTACCTCGACTCCTCGGTCGTCGGTAACTTCGACCACTGACAGCGATTCAGCCGACCGGCGACAGAGCCGCCTCGAGCACCACTGCCCGGAACGCTGCGACAACCGGTGATTCGAGCCTGCGCTGATGGACGCAGGCCCCCACCAGGTATGGTTCGAGCTGCGGCAGCAGATCGAGCATCTGAACCTCGTCACGGAGCGCGCTCTGTTCGAGTACCAGCTTTGGCACCACACCCACACCGCAACCAAGTCGTACCATGGCGAGGATGGCCTCGTGACCGGACACCTCGGCGTAGACGGTGGGTCGAAGCGAACGGGAGCGGAACCACGCCTCGGCTCGTTTGCGTGAGAGTGCACGGTCCGCGAGTATCATCGGCACCGACTCCCACGCGACCGACTTCGCGGCAAGCCTGCGGGTAACATCGCAGGATACCCGGGGTGCAATGAATACCAGCGGTGTCGTGGCGAGCAGCGTAAAAAGAACAGTATCCGGCAGCGCATCCGGACGGGCAGCAATGGTGAGATCGGCAGAGCCGTCGAGAATGCGATCGATCGCGTGCGCTGAGTCACCGGTCTCAAGCCTTATGTGGACTCCAGGATGCCGTTCGCGAAAAACCTGAAAGATGCCGGAAAGCACAGCCTGCGCCGCAGTCACCGAACAGTAGAGCGCGATCTCACCCTCGAGTCGCCCGCTCTCAGCTTCCAGATCGTCGCGCAGACCCTGCCACCCGTCAAGAACTTTTCGTGCATACTCGCGGAGCTTCTTGCCGCTCTCGGTCAGCGTGACCGACCGTCTGTCACGGATGAAGAGTTTGCTGCCAAGCTCCTCCTCCAGCCTCTGTATTGTCCTGCTCAATGCTGAAGGGCTGATGTTGCAAGCTACGCTCGTACGTCCGAAATGGAGTGAAGAGGAGAGATGGAGAAACATCTGCAACGAATGATTGTCCAAGGATAGCGCCCGTCCTGTATTGCGTATTCTGCAACACGCTATGACGGAAATAGCACTTTAATCAATAGCAACTCTCAGGCTATTATAGTTCGAGATTCCCTAAGGAGACAGAAATGGCAAAAATGGTATTTGGCGGAGTTGAAGAGACAGTTGTCACCCGCAGTGAGTTCAGCCTTGAAAAAGCACGGGACGTGTTGAAGAACGAAACTATTGCAGTGCTCGGATATGGTGTTCAGGGGCCGGCGCAGGCTCTGAATATGCGAGACAACGGATTCCGGGTGATCATCGGTCAGCGAAAGAACGGCAAGAGCTGGCAGAAAGCGATTGCCGACGGATGGGTGCCCGGTGAGACGCTGTTCGATGTAGAAGAGGCGGCACGCCGCGGCACGATCATTCAGTACCTCGTATCGGATGCAGGCCAGAAGACGATGTGGCCGACAATCCTCCCCTGCCTGAACGACGGTGATGCGCTCTACTTCTCACACGGCTTCTCAATTGTCTACAAGGAGCAGACCGGCATCATACCGCCGCCGAATGTCGACGTCATTCTTGTCGCGCCAAAGGGCTCGGGCACCAGCGTTCGCGCGAACTTCCTCGACGGCAGCGGTATCAACTCGAGCTTTGCGGTCTTTCAGGACTTCACGGGCCGCGCGCAGGAGCGCACCATTGCAACCGGAATCGCGATCGGCTCAGGCTACCTCTTTCCGACGACCTTTGCGAATGAAGTGCACAGCGACCTCACCGGAGAACGCGGTGTGCTGATGGGTGCGCTCGCCGGAATCATGGAAGCGCAGTACGAGGTGCTCCGACAGAACGGACACTCGCCGAGCGAAGCGTTCAATGAGACAGTAGAGGAGCTTACCCAGAGCCTGATTCGCCTCGTAGGCCAGAACGGCATGGACTGGATGTATGCGAACTGCAGTACAACTGCGCAGCGCGGCGCGCTTGACTGGAAGCCGCGATTCAAGGCAGCGACGCTTCCGGTATTCAAGGATCTGTACAATTCGGTGAAGACCGGTAAGGAGACTGAGATCGTGCTTCGGGTGAACAGCGTTCCGGATTATCGCGAGAAGCTGGATGCGGAGTTGAAGCAGCTTGGAGATTCGGAGATGTGGCAGGCGGGAAAGACCGTCCGTTCGCTGCGACCGGAGAACTGGAAGAAGTAGGATGCGCGATGCGGGAGGTTCCGACTGGACCGGCGAACCGTTGCTCGCCCTCGAGGGAGTCACCGTTCGCATCCGCGATCGCAAAATGCTTGAGGGGACTAACTGGACAATCAGGCGTGGCGAGCAGTGGGCGGTCCTTGGACCAAACGGTTCCGGGAAATCGTCGCTCGTCCGCACGATTGCAGGCGAGCTCCCCGGTGCCGCGGGCACCATCCGCGTGGCCGATGGCCAGCGGCTCACACTCGTCTCCTTTGAACGCCAGCGGCAGATTCTGCTTGCCGACCTCGGCAACGATTTCGCGCGGCGTTTTGCGGGGACTGAAGACGACGAGCTGACGACCCGCCGGCTTATCGAATCGGTTCGGAGTGACACAGGTGGTGATCCCGGGGCCGATGCTGCCAGAATGCTCGACTTTGAACGGCTCCTTGACCACCCCTTTCGCACTCTCTCCGCCGGGGAGATGCGGAAGGCGCTCATCGTTCGGGCGCTCGCCGAGAAACCTACCATGCTCATTCTCGACGAGCCATTCGACGGTCTGGACAGTGAAACCCGTGCAGCATTTGCCTTGCACCTCGATGCCCTGATCGCGAGCGGACATCATCTCATCCTGGTTACGCATCGAGCCGACGAACTGATCGAAGGCATAACTCACATCATGCTTCTCGGCAACGGCACAATCGAGGCCACAGGCAGGCGTGAAGCTGTGGAACCAAGCCTGGCCGCAACTGCCGGCTGGACGCTGCAGGCCGACGCACAGCCGCCACGGCCCCTGACGCAGTACACACCTCCCCGACTCGACGGGAACGCCGAGCCGCTCATTGAGTTTCGCGCAGTGTCAGTCAGATACGGCGATCACACACTCTTCGATGGACTCACATGGACGCTTCTGCGCGGCGAGCGGTGGGGAATCTTCGGCCCGAACGGCTCCGGAAAGACCACGATTCTGAACCTCATATTCGGCGACAATCTGCAGGCGTATGCGAACGATATACGCATCTTCGGCGTCCGGAAAGGCAGCGGCGAGAGCATCTGGGATATACGGAACAGGATCGGCATTCTGACTCCGAATCTGCACCTGAGCTACACCCGCCCGGTCACCGTTCTCGAGGCAGTCATTTCCGGTTTCTTTGATTCAATTGGCCTGTTCAGGCAGCCGACGATTGCTCAGCAGGCCGAGGCATTTTCGGTGCTCCGGATGTTTGGCGTCTCCGGGCTTGCCGAGCGGCAGTTTACGCAACTCTCCTACGGACAGCAGCGGATCGTTCTCCTCGCGCGTGCACTGGTAAAGCGCCCGGAGCTTCTCGTCCTTGATGAACCGTGCCAGGGTCTCGACTCAGCGAACCGCCGGAGTGTTCTATCAGCTATCGACGCCGCATGTGAGAGTGGGCCGACGAGTCTTCTGTACGTGACCCATCATCCGGACGAAGAGCCGTCCTGCCTTACCCATCATCTCACCCTGAATCCGGCAGCGATCAGGAAAGCTCCGACTTCCATTCACCAAGAATCTGCCGCGCCATGACGAACTCACCGAGGTGATACGCGGTATGGTCAATGAGAACGAGCGCTGAGCGCATGATGCTCCGCTCCTCCATGTGCCTGACCGGCGCGAGCACGTTGCAGGTCGGATCCTCGATGAGAGCTACCAGTTCATCCAGATCGGCGTAGTAGGCGGCAATCGTCTTCTTCCAGGCCGATTCATCGGCGGTCGCATGATGGTCCGGCCAGTATCCTGCCGGCCACGGCGGGGACACATAGTGCGGATCGGCGATGTACCTGAGCATGTCCAGTTGCCCGATGCGGATGTGCTCAAGCTGATGCCAGAATGTGTAGGGTACATGATCCGGCTTGGTATTGATGAGCCGTGCGGGGAAATCCCTGACTGCATCCTCGAAACTCAGGTGGGCACCCTTCCCCCGAAGTGATGTCACGAGCCTCTGCTTTGCCTCGCTATTTGCCGCAGCAAGATCGAATTCACCTGCACTCATCAGGCTGTACCTCCGTCCACAGTAGTTGCCGTTCACTATATCACGCAGGGCCATCACTGCCGAAGGGAGTTGACAACGCAATTCCGATCCCGGGACCGGACACGCGGGTTCATCAAACCTGATAATCGTTGTACACTATCGCCGCGTCGCCCGGCCGCGGCGCGACCATACAGGGGGATTGAACGGTGGAATACAGACAACTGGGTAAGTCAGGATTCAAGGTACCTGCATTGAGCTTCGGCACCGGGACATTCGGCGGAGGAAACGACTTCTTCCGCGCATGGGGGAACACCGGCGCCACCGAGGCCACGCGACTGGTCGATATCTGTCTGGATGCCGGTGTTTCAATGTTCGACTCGGCCGACATCTATTCGAACGGACTCGCGGAAGAGGTGCTGGGAAAGGCGATTGCCGGACGGCGAAGCAGGGTCATCGTCTCAACAAAACTGACGTTTCGCTCAGGAGACGGTCCGAACGATGTGGGTTCATCGCGATACCATATCGTCGACTCGGTGGAACGAGGGCTGAAGCGCCTCGGCACCGACTACATCGACCTGCTGCAACTCCACGGATTCGACGCAATGACTCCGGTCGAAGAGACCCTCGGTGCGCTCGATGACCTCGTCAGGGCAGGCAAGATCAGGTACATCGGCTGCTCGAACTTTTCAGGCTGGCATCTGATGAAGTCACTGGCGGTCTCCGAACGGTACGGGCTTGCCCGTTACGTTGCGCACCAGGCGTACTACTCGCTCATCGGCCGTGACTTTGAGTGGGAACTCATGCCGCTCGCACTCGATCAGGGTGTCGGGACAGTTGTCTGGAGTCCGCTCGGCTGGGGAAGGCTCACCGGAAAAATTCGCCGGAATCAACCCGCACCCGCAGTGAGTCGTCTTCCGGTAACCCGGGATTCGGCGCCGCCGGTATCCGAGGAGTGGCTCTACTCGGTCGTGGATGCAATCGATGAGGTTGCCAGGGAGACCGGAAAAAGTGTGCCGCAGATCGCCATCAACTGGCTGCTCAACCGACCATCGGTGTCGACTGTCATTATTGGCGCCCGTGACGAAGCACAGCTGAAGCAGAACCTCGAATCAGTCGGCTGGAATCTCACTGCAGATCAGATCGCGCGCCTGGACAAGGCGAGCATGCCTGTCATGCCCTATCCGTACTGGCACCAGAGCGGCTTTACCGAGCGAAATCCCTTTCCAACACTGAAATGATAAGAAATGGCACTTTACGACGTTCAGCCAATGAGATACCCTTAGCACCGCAGTTTTACAGGATATATACATGGCCAGAGGTCGTTCGGAAGTTTCAACTCTCATCGGAATAGTCGCAGGATTCGGAGCCTTGCTCATCGGCTTCATGTTCGAGCGCGGAAATCTCATAGCACTGATCGGACCCAGCGCGCTGATCGTCATTCTCGGCGGTACATTTGGCGCGCTGACCACCTCATTCGCGATGAAGGATATCGTCAGTATCCCGCGCCTGTTCAGCGCGGCAATGCAGGCGGCGGAAGGCCCGACCAGCGAGACGCTCGAGCAACTGTGCGAATACGCCGAACGGGCGCGGCGGGAAGGTCTGCTGAGCCTCGAGGAGGTGATCGAGGACATGGAGGATCCCTTCCTCAAAAAGGGGCTCCAGCTCGTCATCGACGGAACAGACCCGGAGATCATCTCGACCATTATCCAGAACGACATCTACCTCTGGGAGCACAAGCGCAAGAACGAAGCGGCAATCTTCGAGGCCGCAGGCGGTTTCTCGCCGACCATGGGAATTATCGGAACCGTTATGGGACTCGTCATCGTTCTGCAGACGCTCGGTGGAGATACCTCCGAGCTCGGACACTCGATTGCGACTGCGTTTATTGCGACACTGTACGGAATCTCGTTCGCAAACCTCATCTGGCTGCCGATCGGTAACAAGCTGAAGCTGAAACTTCGCCAGGAGAAACTGGCGAAGGAGATGATCATGACCGGCATCCTTGCAATCCAGCAGGGCGAAAACCCGTCGATCATCAGACGCAAGCTGGAAAGCTACATGGAGAACTGATATGGCGGGAAAACGGGTTCAGGCGCAGCGCAGGTCCGACGATGGCGAGAAGTCGGAAAATCTCGACCGCTGGCTGCTCACCTACGCCGACATGATCACGCTGCTCATGCTCTTCTTTATCATTCTGTGGGCAATAAGCAACGTCGATGTGGCAAAGTACAAAACGGTTGCTCAGTCACTGCGCACCGCATTCACCGGTGGCAATCTGGTTATCGTCCCTTCGACCAAGCAGGCAGGGTCGGAGGGAATCGAAGGTTCGACAACACCGATAAAGGCGCCCACAGCAACTGTATCGCAGAACAAACACCTGCTCTTTGACCGGGCGCAGACATTCCTGCAACCGCTCATCCAGGACAAGCGTGTGACGCTGAAGTCCAATGAACGCGGACTGACCATCTCGATCGTCTCGGACATCGGATTCGCCTCCGGCTCCGCCTCCCTTTCACCGGAAGCGTATCCGATCCTGCGAAAGGTGGCCGAACTGCTCGCTCCCATCGACAACGTGGTGCGGGTAGCAGGAAATACCGACAATACGCCGATCGATACTCCGAAGTTCCCGAGCAACTGGGAGTTATCCGCCGCGCGGGCGATATCGGTTGTGAAGACGCTGATCGATTACGGGGTGAGTCCGGGACGGCTGTCTGCCACCGCCTACGGCGATACTCGCCCGGTTGCAACAAACAGCACGGCTGAGGGAATGGCGTATAACCGCCGGGTCGACATAACTGTCCTGTACAGCAATCCGTTCGACACCGCGGCGAACCAGATTACCGGTCAGGATGCACAGCAGGTCGCGATTCCGCCGGTGAAGTAACCGCATTCTCTCGATGCGGCATCTATCATCGCCCCCGCTCGGCCTCTCTGATCAGAGCCTGCGCGAGCACCATCGTCGTATCGATCCGCGGGACCCCGAGCTTCACCGGACGCATTGCGAGCGGTATTTCGGTGCAGCCCATGATGATCGCGTCAGCACCCCGGCGAACAAGCTCCTCGGCAATCTCAGTGAGAGCTGTCGTGGCCTGTTTCCGGATGGGATTCGGATGATTCTTGATTCCGAATTCCGGATGATAGATCGCATCGTGCACCCGCTTCCGTTCATCCGGCTCGGGTACCACTATCTCGACACCGCCACCTTCGCTGAACACCGATGAATAGATACCACTGTGGTAGGTACCCTGCGTGGCAAGCAAACCCGCACGGCGTGCCTGCGGATATTCGGTCCGAATCGCGAGGTACGTTTCCCGAATCATGTGCAGCAGCCTGACCGTAAGGCCGCCGCGCTTCATTCGCTCTTCGATGAGGTCAAAGATCGGTTGGCAGTGCGACGTGTTGCAGGGAATCCCCACCACGTCCGCTCCGATCGCAGACAGCTTCTCGATCACTTCATAGATCGGGATGCCCGGGTTTTCAAATCGATCAGGATTGAGCAGATACTCGGTTCTGTCCCCGATACGGGAAGAGCTTGAGAGGAGAAACACCTGGAAGTGGTCCTGCTCCCTTTCGGTCTTCGTCGATGCGAAGATCTTCTGGTTCAGATCGAGGCCAGCGTACGGCCCCACTCCGCCGACTATGCCGATTACGCCTCTGTTCTCACTTTTCATGATGCACGTAGACTCCGTTCCAGTCCTCGGCCGGTGCGTTATTCCGGTACGTCCTGCAGCGTCCTCCAATGATACCCAGCGCAACGTCGCCGGGACGCAGCGCACTCGCCCGTTCGATCCGCGCGAGCGCGTCGTCGAATCTGCGGTTCAGGTAGAGTTCAACCGCATCGGTTGCCGCCCGCGCAAAAGCCGCGGCTCGATCATCGACACCGTCTGCGGTTTCGACAAGCTCGTAGATGTCGATGCCGCCGGTGCGGCCCTTCACCGCGACCCGATCGAGCAGACGGGTAACTACCGCATCACCAACCCTGCTTCGTGTTGCATCGCTCACAATGATATCGGTACCGTAGAACTTGTTGAGCCCTTCGAGTCTGCTTGCAAGATTCACGCTGTCCCCGACCGCGGTATAGTTGAGCCGTTCGTTCGAGCCCATGTTTCCCACAATCGCCTCACCGGTGTGGATTCCGATTCTGGTGCGCGATCCGAAGATCGAGATGGCATTACTTCGATTCGCCGCTCTCCTCGCATCCAGTATGCGCTTCATGGCTATCGCCGACAGACAGGCAAGCAATGGATGCTCATCGACCTCGGCCGGAGCATTCCAGAACGCCATGATCGCGTCACCTATGTACTTGTCTACAGTTCCCCGGTTCCCCATGATGATGTTGCTCAACGCGTTGAAGTAGTCGGCCATCTCGTCCACAAGGACCTGCGGAGCAAGGCGTTCTGAAATTGTCGTGAATCCGGCTATATCCGAAAACAGGAACGTGAGCTCCCGGTTCTGTCCGCCGAGTTTCGGCTCTTCACCAAGCTGCAGCAGTTCGGCAACGAGTCTCGAAGGCACATACTTGTTGAATGCACGCAGACCGTGTTTCATGTTGCCGAACGCTTCATGCATGCGATAGATCTCACCGATCCGCGACTCGAGCCGGTCGTCGCCCGAAAGATCGAAGTTTCTGATTCGCTCCATTTCGCGCGAGAGCCATCGCATCGGGAAGGTGATTGCCCGGGAGAAGTTGATGCCGAGGCCGACGGCGATGAGTACGATGAGTACCGCAGCGAATAATACCAGCGTGTTTGTCTGGTTCACCTGTCCCATCACCGACGCTTCCGGGACCGCAATCCCTATCGTCCAGTCGAAGTACCTGCTTGCGGGAAATGCGGTGAACACCGAGAGATAGGTCGATCCACCGACGGTGAATGAGAAAAACTGACCGTTGCGGGTAGACCGCTGGTAGTTCAGATAAGCCTGCCTGACCAGCGGATCCGAGGCGCTGTCGGCAAGGACGAGATCGGCTCCTCCGGTCGGCGCGGAACCTTTTCTGTTACCGGCAAAGAGTGCGGTGAGGTCGTGCCCGCGGGGAGTGGAGAGGGCCACGAGCTCGCCCCTGTTGTTCACGAGGAACGCCTTTCCCGTCTGACTCACATCGAGGGTGCCCAGGAAATAGGAGAGCTCGGCAAGGCCGATGTCGACGGCAAGAACCCCCTGCAACTTCCCTTCAGCGTTCCGAATTGGAACAGCGTTTGATATTCCGAGCATGTTGTCGGAGGCGAACAGGTATACATTCGTCCAGACAAGACTCCCCGCCTTGACCGCCTCCTGGTACCAGCCGCGGGTTCTCGGATCGTATCCGGTTGTCAGACTTTCAACGCTGTCGGGGAAACTGTTGCGATATGCGGGATTTGAGTGCACCCATCGAATGCTGACACCCCAGCTGGTCCGGACGATCGTTCGGAAGCTCAGGGAGGAGTCCGGCATCCGTTTCACCATGTAGAAATTGCCCCCGGTGTCGGCAAAATAGGCGGCCGCGAACTCCGGATTGTTGCGCATCTCCTCGTCGAGCACATCGAGCAGTTCTGCATGGTCGTTCGGATTCACTATTCCATTCTCGAGCAGGTACTGCATGTGCCTGTTCACCCGCTCAGCCGGCTGAACATAGTTCAGGGTTCGTTGCTCCGCCCTGGCCGAGATCTCACGAATCATACTGTTCGCGAGGATGTAGATACTCTTCTTTTCGCCGGTGTAGAGCAGCCCAAGCATGACGCCGCCGGTGAGGGTGATGAGCGTAGCAAGCAGGATGATAAGGCTCGCGCGAATTGAAATGCGACGCCGTGGAGCAGCGGCGACCTGGACAGCATCGGACCGGGTTGCCGCCGCTGACGACGCAGCCATGCTCGTTGTCGCGTCCACAAGCGCAATGAGCGGTCCAATTACCACACTCAACGCACCGAAGATCGCGACCGTTGCATCGATCGGCAGACCGAGTGGAGAGAGCACCAGCGGAAGCATCGCAACTGCGGCAACTCCGCTCTTTCCGGCCGTTCCAACTGCAGCAATAATCGATGCGGCAAGGAGAATCGCGTAGTCACCGGATGCCATTGACTGCCCGTACAGTTGCGCGGTGAAGATCGTCGCAAACACGAAGAAGAGCATGTTCCCGAAGCTTCCGGCAACCGAGATTACCGGCTGCACGAAACTCACGCTTGCACGCCGGAATGAGAGCCGGTCAGTCAGCGCAACCAGTGCATAGGGAATTGCCACCAGGCTGTTTCCGGTCGCGAAAGCGTAGGCAGACGGCTCGACGAGCGCTCGAATGACGGTGAGTGGCCCCTTGCCGCTGCGAATCCATATCACCACGAAGTTCAGGAGTATTATGGCGGCGGAGGCGCCGACGAACAGTTCAACGAAGCGGGACATTGGCCGAAGCAGCTGACCGTTGGTCTTCGCAACAAGAGGCGCAAGCAGACAGATGATTCCGAGTGGCAGCAGGTAGATGAGCCATGCGGTAATCTTCGTAAAGGCGCGAAGGGTCCCCTCGGCAATGTGGATAAGATAGTCCTGTTGCTTCTCGCGGAGCAGGCCAATTGCCAGTCCGAACAGGAGAGAGAAAATCACCACCGGAATTGCCGAGCTGAGAGTGAGCGATTCGAATACGTTACGAGGTACAATGCGCGTAATGAGGTTGAGAATCGATGTTCGCGCGTGCGGTGGTGCCGCAACCGAAAGGGATACCGATAGATCCGCGTTTGCGGTGGATGCCGCTACAGTCTTCGACAGCGCGGCCTGGCCTGTCGGGCTTATGACGGTTCCCGGAAGACCAATTACTCCCGCCGCAATTCCCGCAGCGCCGACAACCGCTGCAAATAACACGAAGATTATGAGCACACGCGACAGTACGGCGAGAAACCGCGGTTCCTGCACCAGCCGCGCCACGCCGGACACAATGGACGCAACGATCACCGGCAGCACAATCATCTGCAGAAGCAGCATATAGATCGTTCCGGCCGGCGTTAGTGCCAGCGCAATCCCTTTCGCCTTGAGGCCGAGCAGAAGCGCAATCGCGAACGCGACGATGACGAGAACTGGCTGCGCTATCCGCAGGTAGCGGACGTTCTTTCCGGTGACCGCCTCATCAGAGCTCATTGTGCATCTGTTTCCGCGAGGACGCCCTCGCCGACGTTACCGGCAGCGCCCTCGATCAGACTGTCGAGCGTCTCGAGTGCCGCCCGATTGTCCGGGGTAACTGCAAGACGGAAGTCGACCGGCCGATTGGTGAATCCCACGCAGGAGAGTTTATCGGTGCTGAGTGGACGCTTCGACATCCAGTGCCTGAGCTCGAGCTCTGTCGCGAAGGACGCCTGGACCTGGCCCGCAATGACCGCGTCCACCATATCATTTGACTCCTCGAAGAACCGTACAGTGGCCGCTGGAAACACTCTTCCGGTCAACATTGCCTGCACTGAGCCTGCAAGCACTCCGAGTGTTCCGGAGAAGCTGCGGAACGACGCCTTCCCGCCTTCACCGGCTGTTCTGAACGAGCTCAACGCAGCTTTCGATACCAGAACCGCGTCCCGTGTGGTCACATACGGTTTGGTGTACGCAAGTTCATTTTCGTAGATGGCGTTGAAATTGCCGCTCCCGATCAGGATATCCGCATGACCTTCCTTCAGGTAGGTGATCAGTCCTGAAAGACTGTCGGACCGCAGATTCAGCTTCAGCTTCACCCCTAACGCGGCAGCAATACGGGAGACGCATTCGACGGCGAGCCCGCTGTCAACGCTGTCTGCATCCTGCGAGTAGATCGGCGGCAGCGACCGAAGCTCGGCCACCGCGACAAGCTCGCCCCTCTCCCGGATCTGTGTGATCAGATCCGTTGTTCGCTGGATGCCACCTCGGCCCGCGGGCACCTCCGTCGGCTTTCGCCTGTTCAAAGTATCGGTGCGCGGCACGATCAGCGTGTTGGCTGCCATATTGGTCAGGATGATCAACATCGTACGAAGCGGGTCTGCGATCGCATCGATAGTTATGAATATGATGAGGACCGCCTCGAGCGGCAGCCCGAGGGGACCGAGTACTATGCCAAGCAGATTCAACGTGGCAATACCGCTCGCACCGGCAGTCGCCATTCCGGCAAACAGTGAACCGACGACCACAATGCCATAACGGGAGAGGTCCATGTTCACGCCGTAAAGTTGAGCGACGAACAGCGCTGCAATTGCAAAATAGATGATATTTCCGAATCTGCCGAGCGTTATGCCGAGGGAGAGAAACAGGTTGGTCGACCGTTCATAGTACCCGAGCTTCTGTTCCAGGCTCTTTATCGCAGTCGGCAACGTTGCGAAGCTGCTGCGGGTGACCAGGGAGACGATGATCGGATCGAGAATCGCCTTCAGGACAGCGCCAAGCTTCATGTGGCTTCTGCGCCAGATGATGACTACATCCAGGATGAATACGGCGGTACCGACAATATAGAAGATGAGAATGAATTTCAGCATTGCAAGCAATATCTGAACTCCGGTCGAGGCGACCTGATCGGCGAGCAGACATATGAGGCCGATAGGCAGGGCCACCATCAGCCATGCAATGATCTTCTGGAACGCTTTGAATAATCCGTCAAAGAGGGATATCAGTGAATCACCCTGCTCCCCGCGCAGTACGCCGATCGCTATGCCGAAGATAATCGCGAAGAAGATGAGCGCGAGCGCCCGTCCGGAGCTGAGGGCGCTGAAGATATTCTGGGGAACAATCTGCAACAGAAAGTCGATGATTCCTGTTTTCGGTTTGTGCACGTAGGGTGCCGAAAGCGAGATCTTCAAATCAGTCGAGTACTGGCTCTGCTGCGACTTGACAATACTGCCGAGCGTGTCGCGCGTGTGAGCGTCCAGGCCCGAACCGGGATGGCCGATAACACCACCGAGCGTGCCGATGACTGCACTCGCCACCAGCATGGCGACGAATATCACAATCATTCTGACGAGGAATCCGCGCATGCCCGTCGACTTTGCGAGTCCTGCAACACTCGACACAATCGCTGAAATGATAATCGGAATGACCGTCATCTCGATGAGGTACAGATACATCAGTCCGAACGGTTTGAGAATGGTTGCCACGTTCTTGAACAACAGCCCGATAACGACGGCAACTGCCACGGAGACAAGGATGCTCCACGGCGAGGTCAGCAGGCCTACAACTAGATTTTGTTGCTTCTTGGTCGAGGTCATTTGCGCCCCTTTAATTCCCTGTCTTGAATATGTCCGGATATCTGTCGAGAAGTTTGTCTGCATCAAGATTCAGATTCATGTTGTCCAGAAGCAGGTTGATCCAGGAGAGCAGGTGTGTGTTCTGCCAGGCGACAGCTATTGCAATATCGTCCTGCGTATCGGTAAGCACAACGGTCTTCATTTTGAGCGCCGCGTCGGGTCTGCTTCGGATTATCTTCTTGATCTCCATCTCATCGCGGTAGGCAGCGAGGATTGATCCGTTGAATACAGCATTCACCACGTCGTCCCAGGTGGGGTATTGAACGACTATGGCGTGGGGAAAGTTGTGCCGTGCGTAGGCAACGTAGGAGGAACCGGCTATCACTCCGATCTTCCCGGTGAAATTCTTGATGAAATCGACTATGTCATCAGTTGTCGGAGCCTTCTTCGCGAGCTCAAGCCGGTTCAGTATGAGTGCCTGATGGAACACGATGTATGGATGAGAGAAGCTTACCAGCTGTGCACGGCTCAACGTGCGACTGAGCTTCGAGATGACCGCGTCCGCCTTTCCGCTCGCGACTATCGGAATCAGGTCGTTGAACGATTGAGCTGACCGATTGAACTCCAGCCGAACGCCAAGACCATTCGCGATCGCCTGCGCTATATCCACGTCGAGTCCCTCGAGTTTTCCTTTGCTGTTGCGGTAGAAGAACGGAGGCTGATCCTCGGCTGTCATTGCGACTATGAATGCCCCGCGGTCTTTGATTCGCTGAATGTCGGGAGGATAGACTATATGGTTGTTCTGCGCACTCAGGAAGCCCAGTGGAAACACTGCAATCAGAATGACAATCGCAAACAGGATGTTCGCGTTTCTTGACCTGTTCATGCGTACGCACTCCTTGGGACACTCATCGCAGACGACACACTACTTTACTACAATACTCGGCAGCATGGGGAACATTCGTAAGACCAAGCTTGAAGAACTGAAGAAGGATCGGTATAACGATTGGAGCACTTTCAGGCAAGGAGAACGACGTGAAGTACGGATTGAATATTGCTGCACATGGCGCAATAGATTTTCTCTCCCTCGGAGCACTGGTACACCGGCTGGATCCGGGGATTGTCCCGTTTCGCAAGGCAACCGAATGCGCTATCCACGTGAGCGGCGGCGAGTTTAATGTTGCAGCCAATCTTTCCGACTGTTTCGGCTTGAAATCAGCCGTTGCGAGCGCGATGGCAGACTACCCGATCGGTGAATTGATTGCCGAGCGCGTGCGAGCGATGGGTGTGCGTTCATTCTACAAACACTATGCACACAACGGCGTGAACGGGCCGAACATGGCAACGGTGTTCAGCGACCGCGGTCAGGGCGTGCGCGCGCCGGTGGTCTTCTACAACCGCAGCAACGAGGCAGCAGCACAGCTTGCTCCCGGCGACTTCGACTGGAAAAAGATCTTCGCTGAGGGTGTGCGCTGGTTTCATAGTGGCGGAATCTTCGCTGCGCTCTCCGAGACGACCGGCGAGCTCATCATTGAGGGGATGAAGGCTGCAAAGCAGGCCGGAGCGATCATCTCGTTCGATCTGAACTATCGGGCAAAGCTCTGGAACCTCTGGGGAGGTAGCGCCAAAGCTGCATCGGTCCTGGGCAGGATAGCCGAGCTTGTGGATGTGCTTGTTGGCAACGAGGAGGACCTGCAGCTGGGACTCGGCATTCCCGGACCGAAAGTGGAGGCAAAGTCGAAACTCGACCCGAGTGCCTTTGCCGGGATGATGGATAGCGTTGTCGCCAAGTTCCCCGGCGTCAGGATCGTTGCAACCACCTTGCGCGAGGTTCATTCGACTAACAGGCACAGCTGGAGCGCCGTGGCGTGGATCGACGGCAAAATGCACCTCGCGCCTACCTGCGAGCTCGACGTTTTCGACCGCGTCGGCGGCGGAGACGGTTTTGCCGCAGGCCTGTTCTACGGGCTGCTCAGCGGAGCTGATCCTGATGAAGCGGTGAAACTCGGCTGGGCGCATGGCGCGCTGCTCACCACCTTTCCCGGAGACACGACGATGGCATCGATCGATCAGGTCCGCGCCTTTGCCGCCGGCGGTTCAGCGCGAATCCAGCGATAGCACTCACAGTCCGGCCGCACGCCCCCTGCATCACTGCAGCGTATTGACTTAAAGTTGACAGCTTCGCTAAGCTTTAGACGCAGGTTCAGGTTCAGGGGGAACAGGATGTCAGAAACAGTCTTTTACAATGGAACGATCATTCCCTTGTCGCGTACGGGTGCCCGCGCCGAAGCGGTACTGGTACGCGACGATATGATCGTAGCGGTGGGGAATAGTGTCAAAGTCCTCAAGATGGCGACCGCGGGCGCGCAGCGGATCGACCTCGGCGGACGGACGCTTGTGCCGGGCTTCAACGACGATCACATCCACGTTGCCGGCATGGGGAACCACTTCAGTACTCCGAACCTGAGCGGCATGAGCAAAGTCGAGATTGTTGAATATCTTGCTGAACTCTATCCGGAACCACGTTCGAGGGAACCGATTATCGCAGTGCAGTGGGACTATCCCTACTGCCCCGATCCGCACGCCCGCGATCTCGATCGGGTGTTCAAGGATACACCGGTCATGCTCGTGCAGTATTCGGGCCACGCGGTGTGGGTGAACAGCGCCGCGCTCAAACTGGTCGGAATCGACGAGTCAACCAGGGACTGGCCATCCGGCGGCCCTGTGCGCGACTCCGCCGGCCACCTCACCGGCATCCTCCGCGAACCGCATGGCCATCCCCGGTATCAGAAGGTATTCCGCAGACGGCAATTCGATCCTGCCTCGATGAAGAAGGCAATTCCGGTTGCGCTGAAAGTGCTCACCGAACATGGATTCACCTCCGTCCAGGACAACACGTGGATCCGCGCCGGTGCCAACGTCTACAAAGAGCTTCACCGACGGAATGAATTGAATGTGCGGCTCTCCTGCTGGTCGCTGGGCGAAATCCCCTGGCCCTACCGGCTTCAGATGGAGCGCGGAAGCTACAATGCAGACTGGTATCACCTGGGACCGCGCAAATACTTCTTCGACGGCGCATTTTCAAGCCGAACAGCCTATCTCATGGAGCCCTATGCGGACGAGCCTGACACGCGTGGAAAAGGCAAGAGTCCCGGAGAGATTCTTGAGATCATGACGCAGGCCGCGCGCATCGACAAACAGTTGGCCTGTCACTCAATTGGTGACCGTTCGACGATGCAGTTCTGTGATGGAACCCAGGCAGTCGCCGCGCGCTATCCGCGCGTAAAGGACCGGCGATGGCGGATCGAGCATGGCCAGCTCATCCGGCAGGAAGATATCCGTCGCATTGTCGATCTTGGCATTGTCGTATCGGCACAGGCGCACGCGCTTACAAGCCCCGACAAAGACAAGAGGCTCCTTGGCGAGCAGCGCGCGGAAGCGGCGTATCCGTATCGCTCGCTCATCGACGCCGGCGCTCACCTCGCGTTTGGATCGGATTTTCCCGGAGAAGGGACGTTCAATCCGCTACTCGGCATCCATCTTGTCGTGAACCGCGAAGGTCCCGAGGCGATCACCGCCGAGGAGGCACTCTACTGCTATACGGCGGGGAGCGCCTACGCTGAGTTCGAGGAAGCTCGCAAAGGGACAATTGAGCCGGGGAAATTCGCCGACTTTGCAGTTCTCTCGGAGGACCCGACAACAGTGAAGCAGGATGCAATCCGGGACATAAAGGTGGATATGACGATAGTCGGCGGGCGCGTTGTATACGAACGCCCGGACGAGTCCACCGGCAGCGATGCCGAAGACCGGCTCTCAACTGCCGGAGAGGGGCGCCAGATCGGCGGCTGACCGGCAACCGGGATGAGCCGCTACGCCTCCGACTCCCGGTTTGCAAGTTCCTCCCACCGTTCGGTCTTCTTGCTGATACTTTCGAGCACTTCGGGATAGCGCCTGCTGTTCCGCTCGGCGGCTGCAGGATCCTGCACCGCCAGCTGGAACTGCCGCTCGAGTTCCCGTTGCTCCTCTTCGAGCTCTGCAATCTCGTCGAGCAATCCCTCGAGCTCCTGCCGTTCCCTGAACGAGAGCCCCGCCTTTCGCTGCCGCGCCGATGCCGGTGGAGCCGCCGCAGATTCGCGCGCCGCCGTCCGTTCCCGCTCCTTGCGCGCTGCCTGTGCCTGAAGCTTTGCCTGCTCGGCGGCCTCCTGTCGGAAATCCTGATAATTGCCCACGAAACGGCGGACTGAGCCGCTTCCGGCGAAGATAAACAGAGATTCAGTCAGACGGTCAAGCAGCGCACGGTCGTGAGAGACCAGGAGCAGACAGCCGGGGAATCCGGACAGATACTCTTCGAGCAGTCGAATGGTGTCGATATCAAGGTCGTTCGTCGGCTCATCGAGCAACAGGAAATTCGGTGCTGTCGCGAGTATACGAACGAGCGAGAGCCGCCGGAGTTCTCCGCCTGAGAGCAGCTCGATCGGAGTCGAAAACATCGAGCGCGGGAACAGGAACCGTTCGAGAAACTGTTCAGCGCTGAGTGATACTTCAGCCGAGCCGTCGACGACTTTTATCCGTTCCGCGAGCTCGCGAATCGCCTCAAGCACCGTCAGCTTGCCGTTCATACCGGCACTTGTCTGATCAAAATAGGCGAAGACGGTGTTCTCGCCGCGAATCACTGCACCGCCGTCCGCGTCGGTCCTGCCTGCGATCAGGTTCAACAGAGTGCTCTTTCCCGAACCGTTCGGTCCGATTATCCCGATGCGCTCACCGCGCCTGAACTCGTGGGACAATGGCCCTACTACGCGGCGTCCATCGTACAGCTTCTCTACGTCGTGCAGCTCGAGCACCTTCTTGCCGAGTCGCCGGTGGGCCGAAGTGAGCGCCCCCATCGATCGCTCTTCGGTGAGTCCCGCGTCCATCATCGTCTCCGCGCGCGCCTTTCGCCCTTTGTCCTTTCCTGTTCGCGCCCTCGGACCGCGGGAGAGCCACGCCATCTCTGCACGGAGAACCGTGATGCGCCGCTCTTCGGCACGTTCGAGCACCGCAGCGCGTGCTGCCTTTCGTTCCAGGTACTCCTGGTAGTTGCCGGAGTACTTGTAAATGCGCCCGGAGTCGATCTCCATGATCGACGTGCAGACCGCGTCGAGAAAATAACGGTCATGAGTCACCATGATGAATGCCTGGGGACTTGCAGTGAGGAGGTTCTCCAGCCACTCAATGGTGTCCAGATCGAGGTGATTCGTCGGCTCGTCGAGCAGCAGGAAATTGGCACCGGCGGCGATGCACCGCGCGAGAGTCGCCTTCCGTACCATGCCGCCCGAGAGCGAGCCCATGGGCGCAGAAAGGTCGGTCAATCCGAGCTCGCGACAGAACGACCGGTAGGCGTCAATGCCGGTAAACGCGTCAGGATGCGGCTCTACACCCTGAGCAATTACCGGCTCGTAGAAATCAAGCAGTGTCATGTCCGATGAGTATTCGGGTCGCTGGTGGACCGTTGCGATACGGACCATTCCGTTTCGGGAGAGTGTGCCGGTGTCAGGCTCGAGCTCCCCGGCGACAAGGCGCAGGAATGTCGATTTGCCTGAGCCGTTCTTGCCTACGAAACCAACTTTCTCACCTTCGTCGATACCAAGTGTTACGTCTTCAAAAAGCGGTGTGTCATTCAGGGTTTTGGATACACCGGTGAGGGACAGGATGTTCATTGACAGGACTATAGCCTTTGACGGGGCGATACTCAACGTCAGATTTACCGCGAGGGATGGGCAGCGTTCCGTTTGTATGGCATACTCTGACCCGTGAACAGTCACTTTTCGGGAGACACATATGTAACGCGGCCCGACGCGCCGACGTCGTTCCTGAACCGTCTGACCTTCGGCTGGAGGTGGGCGTTCTACCTCGAGTACTTCACCGAGGTGCTTGGCGCACGAGCGAGCGCAGTACGCGGGAAATATGATGATGCGGAATGGTCGGAAAGCTCATTCAGGGTACTCAGTATCATTGAGCATAACCGCGGACGATTTCAGGTGGAAGGCCTGCAGAATCTTCGGGACGCAGCAGGCGGCGCGCCGTACGTATTCATCAGTAACCACATGAGCTCGCTCGAAACACAGGTGTTGCCGACACTGATCGTGCCGTTTATGCCGGTAACCTTCATCGTGAAGCGACAACTTGTTGAAGGCCCCATCTTCGGGCCGATCATGCGGTCCCGTGATCCGATTGCCGTGGGACGAAAGAGCGCGCGCGAGGATCTCGATACGGTCCTCAAAGAGGGAAAGGAACTGCTCGGCAGGGGAAAGTCAATCATCGTATTCCCGCAAAGCACCCGTACCCCGACGTTCAAGCGCGAGGAGTTCAACTCTCTCGGGGTGAAGCTGGCGGCGCGGGCGTCAGTACCGGTTGTTCCTGTGGCGGTCAAGACGGACTTCTGGGGAGACAAAGGCCTCTTCCGCGGATTTGGAAAAGTTCGGCCGGAACTGACTATTCATATCGAGTTCGGCCGTCCAATTGACGTTTCCGGCCACGGGAAAGAGGTGCACTCCACGATCATGGACTTCATAGAAGAACGACAGGACAGATGGCAGAGGGAGCAGATGCAATGAGAGTACTGGTAACAGGGAGCAGCGGCAAAGCGGGCAGATTTGCCGTTACCGAACTTGCGCAGGCGGGGCACGAGGTGTTCCACATCGATCGGGTCCGCCCTGCAGTTACGCTTCCGGGTGAGTTTCGACTGGTAGACCTTACCGATGCGGGAGAGGTCTATGACGCCTGCTCTGAGATACGGGCCGAAGGGGTCTGCCACATTGCGGCGAATCCTTCGCCTGAGGGTTTCCCGCGGCAGCAGATATTCCAGAACAACGTGATGAGCACCTACAACGTCATGCAGGCCGCCTGCGATTCAGGCTCGCGCCGGATCATCTACGCGAGCAGCGAAATGGCCACAGGCTGGCTGACCACCGACGTACATCCTGCGAGATTCCCGTTCAATGAGTCCGACCGTGTTCCGTCGCCGAACGCGTACGCCCTCTCCAAGTACATGGGAGAGATGATAGCCGACACAATGTCGGCACGACACCCTGATGTGGGTTTCGTGAGCCTGCGCATCAACAATGTCATCATGCCTGACGGCTACGACGTGCTCGAACGGCGCCGCACGAACTACCCGACTGAGGGAAGCGGAAACTACTGGAGTTACATCGATGTGCGGGATGTCGCAACGGCGTTTCGGGCAGCACTCGAAGGCGAAAGCAGCGGCCACGAGGTCTTCCTCATAGCCGCCGCTGACACCTGCATCGACGTCCCCATCCGCAAAGCGATGAAGGCGCGCTACAACATCGAACCTGAGTTCGCGCCGGGTCATGGCGACTTCGACTCGGTGTTCGACTGCAGCAAAATCAGGCGCGCCTTCGGCTGGTCGCCGAAACAGAGCTGGCGTAACCAGTAGCCGCTGCCAGCGGTTCGCGCCGGATCAGCTACTTGCCTGAGTACCAGTGTGACCGCAGCCACAGATGCGTGTGCAACTTCTGGACCAGTTGCGGCGTGAGGTCAGGAAGGTCGGAAACTGCACTGTTCAGTTCGGCCTGCCTGACTGTCCGAATGCCGGGTATGACCGAACTCACCGCAGGATGGTCGAGTACGAACTTCAACGCCACCTGCGGCATCGTCAGTCCTGAACCGAAAATATCCTCCTCTATCTTCTTCACCCGTTCAATTGTGCGCTCAAGACGGTCACCCGCGAAGTATCGGTTGCGGAAATCGTCCTCCTCGAACTTCGTATCCTTCGTGAACTTGCCGGTGAGCGACCCTTCGTCGAAAGCCACTCTGACAATGATGCCAATGCCGTGCTCCTGAGCCGCGGGAAGCAGCTCCGCGGCCGGATCCTGTTCGAAGATGTTGTAGATGACCTGGACTGTGTCGATCAGCCCATTGCGCATTAATTCCACAACACAGTTCTGATCCTGTTCCGGTGTCGAAATGCCGAAGCTCCTCACCTTCCCCTCTTTCTTCAGCTTCTGAAGGACAAGAAGCGGCTCGGGATTCCGGTTCCACGCCCGGGTCCAGGTGTGCAGCTGCAGTACATCGATGCTGTCGGTCCCCAGGTTTGTGAGCCGCTGCTCGACGCTCTCCCGAATGTACTTCTCGGGAAACCGGTCCTCGACCTTGCAGTAGGGCGTCGGCGGCCACGGTCCGGGAAGCGGCGGTGTCTTTGTCGCGACGACTATGCGTTCCCTGCTCTTCCCCCGTTCCTTGAGCACCTTGCCGATGATCCGTTCACTTCGTCCGTTTCCGTAGCCTGCTGCCGTGTCGATGAAAGTCACCCCGCGATCAAGCGCTGCGTGGAGCGCCTTCACCGACTCCGATTCGTCCTGCGCGCCCCAGCTGCCGCCGATGGCCCATGCGCCGAATCCGATCTCGGACACCGAAAATCCCGTCTTCCCCAATTGTCGTGTTTGCATGCGATCTCCTCCGGTCAAACGTACGTGTCAGGAGAATCGGATGTCAAGAAGCAGGCACAGGTGATAAGATGGCGACAGGAGTACTTTATGGATGAGACGTTGAAGGGAAAGACCGTAGTGGTCACAGGGGCAAGTTCGGGTATCGGCCGGGCAACGGCTCGTCTTCTGGCCCAGGAAGGGTGCAAAGTGGTACTTGCCGCGCGGGGGGCGGACAAGCTGAAGGCGCTCGCGAAGGAGATTGGACCATCCGCACTGGCGATACCGACCGACGTGGCGGTTCCGGAAGAGGTTAACCGGATGGTTCTGCAGGCCACAAAGCACTTTGGAGGTATCGATGCGCTGCTTGCAAACGCGGGCATCTTCATTCCCGGGGACTTCTCACGCGGAAATCCGGACGACTGGTCGCGCACTCTCGCGGTCAACGTGGACGGTGTGTTTCGCTGCATCTACGCTGTGCTGCCGGGTATGAAAGCGCGTGGCACAGGCGACATCATCGTCACGACCTCCATCTCAGGCCTGATTGACATACAAACCGAACCCGTCTACAGCGCATCGAAGCACGCGGTTCAAGGATTCGTCCATACGCTTCGCCGCCAGGTAGCAGCCTCGGGAATCCGCGTCGGCGCGATCTCCCCCGGAATTGTCCTGAACGAAATCTGGGGAATAACCGACGAGGCCGAGATCGCGCGCCGGGTGGAGGACCACAGCGGAATCAGGTCCGAGGACGTTGCCCGTTCGATCCTGTTCATGCTCTCCCAGCCGCGGCACGTGACCATCCGCGACCTGGTGATTCTGCCGCAGAACCAGGACATTTAGCCGGTCGCCCGGCCTACGGGATGAACAGTTCGTGGGATTCCGGAGTGCCGTATCCGTCGATCGATGCTCGCGGAATTCCCTCGTTGTGGATGGCCGCTTCGACTATCCGTCGGTTGAACGCGTGAACGTCCGCGTGCGACAGGTACTCATCGACCGGCATCCAGAGGCACTCGTCGATCTCAGTCGGATCCACTGATATCTCGAAGGAAACAGGCTTCAGTCGGCTGATAAAGTAGATGTCGGACTTGCCGTACCGGTAGCCGTGCCAGTGGCGAAAACAGACGAGAGACTGGAACTCGGTGTCGATTCCGGTCTCCTCTTTGACCTCGCGACACACCGCGGATGCGATATGCTCGCCGGGGTGCAGCGCGCCGCCGGGCAGCTTGTAGTGATGTCCCCATCCGCCGCGGTATTTCTCCACCACGACGAGGAGTTTTCTCTCTTCGCTTATGACAACGCCGCCTGCGCCGATGTAGTGCGTCGCGTAGGGCGGAACATATGAACCGTCGACAAGTGTGAGCGTCAGTTCGAGTGAATGCTCATCCGCGTGGTGGTAGACGAAACCCTGCGCCACGGCAACCGGAACAAGGAGAGCCTTCTCTATGGGTACCGTAAGCCATACTACCCGTGCGCCGCTCTCCTTCCAGGCTGTCACCGAGTCTGAAAGTTGCGAAGTGAATACGACAGGATTCGGTGACAGATCTGCCGGCTCGACTACTATGCCGTCAAATTGATTTCGCTTGAATGAAAGAAGTGCCATTCCATTAGAATAACGAAAATCGCGGTCCGAAAGCCAGCTGAATCTACAGAGGTGGTTTGTTTTTTCCCTGCTGAGCCTGGAGCTGCTGAACTGCCTGAATCAGTGCGTTCTGGTACGCCTTCAATCGTGCTGCATTGCCTCCGGCAATCTCGCCCGAAGCACCTTGCAGGCCTGCGGTGTCCACCGGACTCTGTCCCAGCAGGGAGTCAATGCCGGACAGGCTCCCCAGCCCCGGTGTTCCTGACAGAGCGCCGGTTCCGTCACCCGACTGCCCCGTGGTCTGTCCAAGGGCCATTGCTTCCTGAAGCAGCTTCTGAAACTCAGGGCTGCGCATCGTCGCCGCGGAATCCATACCGTTGCCGGTGGTTCCCGCAGCAGTTCCTGCACCCACCGAACTGCCTGTCGGCGGCTGAACCGGGTTTGCTGCCGTCTGACCGGGCGGCCTCTCGCCGAGCTGCTGGATCTGCCTGATACGGCTGGTAATCTGTTCGATTCGTGCGGAGATTTCGTCGATAGGGTTCACTGCGACCTCCCCATCTGTTGTATCACGGCGATTACATCTC
>DATKUC010000071.1:0-4952 GCA_035530835.1 Spirochaetia bacterium | reverse complement strand
TCAAGAACGGTCTTTACTTCCTCGGCGGATTCATTCATCGCAAAGACAACCACGTTGTCCTCCCTCGCACGCAGAACGAGCTTTCGCGGCGCGAATGCGCGTTTGACCGCATAGAATGACGGTTTGCGGGTCAGGTAGTAGTCGATGATTGTCCATCCGACCTCGCCCCAGCAGTCGCTGTACATCCAGAAAAGTCCTCCTGAGTTTCTCTCCTGAATCCGGAATGCTTCCAGGGAGTAGCTGTACATCAGGCTCTGCACAAGGGACGCGTAGAGCAGGTACTGGTCTATAGTGAGAGATTCGGGGTCCATGTAATGCTTTCGAATCCCCTCGAGCACCGTGCTCTTTTCAAAGGTATTGTTGTGGTGCTGCCAGATCGCGCCGTTCTGGTCGATCGATTCGCCCGCATGGTATCGCTCAATGGTCGATCGAGCACAGGGACCGATGTAACCGTACTCGGAGATGAATCGCGCTGTCACGTTGTCGTAAGTCTCGGGTGATATGCGGTTCTCCATCTTCGGACTCATTGTCGCGTCCAGCCAGTGATGGCGGTCCCCCGCGTCGTTGCCATTCGGGTGAGCGCCGCCATATGGCGAACCGTTCCAGTATGGTATCTCCGGACAGTTGGTCCGAACCGCCGAGGGAAGGATGTAGTTGTACGTGAATGCGCCCCCGACGAACGTCGGTTGTGGCCCCGCCTTGCCGTCCCACCATTCGTCGAAGAACCAGTTGTTCTCGTTGCTGCCCGAGAACAATCCCATGCATGCATGGTTCCGGAGCCTGCACGTCTGATAGTCGGCCTCCCGCCGTACCTCTTCGCGAAACCATTCCCTGTTATCCGGATAGGCCGAACAGGCAAACATGAAGTCGTGCCACACGAGAATCCCCGCACGGTCGCAAGCCTCGTAGAAGCGGTCGGCCTCGTATCGTCCACCACCCCAGATACGCAGCATCGTGAAGTTTGCCTCTTTCGCTTCCTGCACCAGCCTGTCGTACTTCTCGTCCGATACGCGCGCGTAGATGGAGTCCGCAGGAATCCAGTTGCTGCCCTTTGAGAAGACCCGGGTGCCGTTGACAACCAGCGAGAATCTACGGCCGTCGAACTCCGGAGTCTGATCGATTTCGACCGTACGTATGCCGATTTGAACAGCCGGGTATTCCACCGACAGTTTCCCGGAGACTGCATTTGCGGTCAGTGTGTAGAGCGGCTGTTCGCCGTATCCGTTCGGCCACCACAACTCAGGTGACGGAATCTCGAGCTCCATATCCACAAAGTTCACACCGGAACGCAGCGGCAGTGCCGCACGGGCCGTTGCGACCTTTTTCCCCTTGCGGGCAAGTTGTATCGTTACTTCACATTCCCGGGTGGAAAAGACATGCGTGTTTTCCACTTCGACGGTAACCGCAAGCTCAGCACGGTCAGCGGTTGCGACGCGAGTTGCCGCATGCACCGAGGCGATGTGAACAGGGCCGACGAGCTTGAGGGAGACGCCGCCCATGATTCCTGCAGTTGCAACGCGAGGACCCCAGTCCCAGCCAAATACGTACTGCGGCTTTCGCAGGATAGCGCGCCGTCTGTCACCGCGCGTGCCGCGGCCGGCATCTGCTTCGGTCGAAATGTTCTTCTTGAATCCGGCAAACTCCTGCTCGGCAACACGCTCGAGACCTGTGGTCAGGCGTACGCCGACGACGTTTTCACCCGGCAGAAGCAGATTTCTTACGTCGAATCGAAATGGATAGAAGGCACTCCGCTGGTGTCCAATACACACATCGTTCAGAAAGATGTCAGCTTCGACGTCAAGCATTTCCAGAACCAGATCGCAGCGGGCGCCCTTTCGGAACGCTGCAGGGGGCGAAAATGTAGTTCGGAACCACCACGAACGTTCTTCGATCCATTCGCTTTCGAAACAGTTGAGCTTATCAAGCGGTTCGGAAATGATTCCGGCCACAATGAGCGGCATGTGAACATCGCACGGAAGCACACAGGGAAGCCACCCCTCTGACCGTCTTGAGACCACAGGCCAGAAATCGGCCGTAACATCGAGCGGCTCATGCCTGAGCTGCCATCCTGAATCGATTTTGAGTTCCATTTGTTACCCCTTAACTGCTCCGGCAAGCATGCCGCGCATTATTGCTTTGTATGAGACGAAATAGACAAGCATAATCGGAATAAGTGCAATCAGAAGAGCAGCCATCAGTTTCGTATAGTCGGTGTTGAACTGTCCGGAGAAGTTTGTAAGTCCCAGCGGAAGCGTCTTGAGGGCCTTTGAACGAATCAGGACCAGGGCAAAGGGAAACTCATTCCAGGCATTCAGAAACGCGAGAATCATCGAGGTAGCAATTGCAGGAGTACTCATCGGGAGTATGACTTCCCGCAATGTCGCGTACAGAGTGCCGCCGTCCATGAACGCAGCCTCCTCCATCTCACGCGGGATCGAGCGGATGAACGCCTGGAGCAGAAAGATGGTGAGCGGCAGGCCGAATCCGACATAGACCAGCACGAGTGACAATCGCGTGTCGGTGATATGGATGCGGTTGAACATGATGAAGACCGGAACCATCAATCCGTGGATTGGTATGAGAATGCCGGTTATGAACATAATGTAGAGCACCGGGTTCAGACGAAATGAGAACCGTGCAAGGGCGTATGCGGCGGTGAATGACACGGCGAGGAGCACCGCCACCGTCAGTGAGGAAATGATCACCGAGTTCAGCAGGTATATGTGCATTTCTCCAACTTGAAAGGCGCGAATATAGTTCCCGAACTGGGGTGACTTGGGCAGGGCAAGGATGCTCATCGCAAACTCCTGCTTGGTCTTGAGGGATGAGTAGAGCATCCAGATTACCGGAAAGACGCAGGTGACAGAAAACGCTGCGATCAGAATGTTCAGCGAGATTCGTGAAGTGATGCGGAAGATGTGGCGTCCTGTCATGTCTGGTTTCTCCCGATGAGCAGTCGGCTGGCAAGAATAAGTGTCAGGCTCAGGATCATGATGCCGACAGATACTGCGCTTCCATATCCGATCTGGAACATTTCGAACGCCTGATTGTACGCATACATCGCCATGACGTTGGAACTGCGCCCCGGGCCACCCCCGGTCATGATAAAGATATGGTCGAAGATCTTCATGTTGCCCGCAATACAGAGTATGACGGCCACCTTGAAGGTTTCCGAAAGTAGGGGAAGTGTGACGTACCACGCACGTCTTACCGGGCCTGCCCCGTCTATTATCGAGACTTCAATAATGGATGTATCGATGCCCTGGTAGCCTGTCAGGAAGAGCATCATGAAAAGCCCGATATACTGCCAGACGATTGGTATCGACACAAAGAACATGATGGTCTTCGGGTCATCGAGATAGGGATGGATCAGTGAGGAGAGACCCAGGCCGCGAAGAAAGGTGTTGAGCAGTCCATACTCCCGGTTATAGATCATGGACCACATGAACCCGATGACCACTGCGGACATGACAACAGGAAAGAAGATGACCGTTCGGTGCAACTCGCCGAACTTCACCGTCTTGTTTTGAAGAATAGAGGCAACGAGGAATCCTATGCCGATCTGAAAGATCAGACAGAATATCGTGATGAAGAGGTTATTTCCGAAACTCTTCCAGAAGACTGAATCCTGTACGAGATGAACCAGATTTCCGATCCCGATGAACTTCATGTTGCGCCCGCCTGACCACTGGAGCGTGCTGAAGCCTATCGAGATCAATACCGGTGCAACTACCGCCACAACAAACAGTGCTGTAGCGGGCGCGAGCAGCCAGAATAGCGTGGTCGGCTTTGGACGAAAAGCGTTGCTTGTCATGTGATTCCTGACTTGGCGCAGTTGAGAGGCACAGGAGGGCGGCGTGAGCGAACGTATTGTCGCTCAAGACCGCCACTCCTGCATCTTCCCTGGATTACTGTTTCATGTACTCAGTCTGAATACGGGCCGCGAGATCTTCCGGACTTACCGATCCGGCGAGCAGCTCCTGAAGGCCTGAGTTCATCACTTCTATCACCGGCGCTTCGAGTTGAATGTCGTAGATTGGCGTGAACTTGTTCTGGGCAACAAGGTCGAAGTATGCGTTTGCAAGCGGCGCGAGTTTTGATTTGTCGTAGGAGACCGGCTTGCTTGCAGGCTGACCGTTATTCTCGATAGTTATCTTTGCAATATCGGCTCCGGTGAGCATGGGCAGGAGCGTTCCAATGATCCTGCGTTTGGCCGCGTCCGTCTGAGAACTGATGGTGTATGCCCAACCTGATCCACCGGAGAACGAGGCAGGGTCTCCCTTTCCGCCGACAACCGAGGGAAGGACCGCGAGTTTCGTCTGCGCAAGGATGTCCTTCGGAGCGGTGTCAACCAGCGAGGAGACTGCCCACGCACCTTCCATGAACATCGCCGCGCTTCCGTTCATGTAGAGCGTGCGCTGCTGGTTGTTGTCGATCGAGTTCATGTCGGGATTGAACGTCTTGATCTCCGCCAGCCGCTTCAATGCTGCAAGGGACTTCACGAACAGAGGATCGCTAAATGACGCTCCCTTCCTGTCGCGAATTGAGTTGAACCATTCGGTTCCGGTGTACCGATCACCGAGGGTGCTCAGGATGCACGACTCGGCAACCCATTTTGCCTTGTTTCCCAGGGCAACCGGAGTGACGCCGATTGCATTCAGTTTGCCGACCGCGGTTTCGAACTCGGCCGAGGTCTTCGGGAACGACTCTATTCCAGCTTTCTTGAGGATCGCATCGTTGTAGAAGACAAGTGACGTCGTGAACAGCTGGAAGGTGACACCGTAGATGTCGGTTCCATTGCGCACGAACTCTGAAAGCGCACCCGGGTAGAATCCGTCACGCCACGTGGCGTTCGCATCAAGAACGTCATTGATCGGTTTCATCAGGCCGTTACCGACAAACGTGTCGACCCACGAACCCTTCACCAGAAAGAGATCGGGCATCTGATTTGC
>DATKUC010000070.1:0-2557 GCA_035530835.1 Spirochaetia bacterium | reverse complement strand
TCACGCGGCACTCGATGATTCCGCCGGCCGAATCGTTGTCATCCTTGATGCGCGTGATCCGTTCCATCATCTTTTCAGCAGCAACCGGATCGGCGGCGCGCAATGGGTTCTTCTCGATCACGGTGGGGTCAAACGTTTCGCATGCAATCCCCGCAGCGCGTGCGGTGAAGGCGAGCACCGAAACGCCGCGGCGTGCGAGCAGTTTGCGTGCGATTGCGCCGGCGGCCACCCGCCCTGCGGTCTCTCTGCCCGAGGCGCGACCGCTTCCCCGCCAGTCTCTGATACCGTATTTCTTGTAGTACGTGAAGTCCGCGTGACCCGGCCGGAACATCTCCTTGATGTTGTCATAGGCCGAAGGGTCCGCATCGCCGTTGTAGAGAATCATCAGGATCGGCGTACCGGTTGTCTTTCCCTCAAATATCCCCGAAAGAATGTTGACGGTGTCAAGCTCTTTTCGCGGGGTAGTGATGTAGGACTGCCCCGGCTTCCTGCGGTCAAGCTGCTCCTGAACATCGGTGACTGAGAGATCGATCCCCGGGGTGGCCCCATCCACTATCACTCCAACGGCACCTCCGTGGGACTCACCAAAGGTGGTGATGCGGAACGCCTGGCCGAAACTATTGCCTGCCATTCAGATACTCCTCGAGATGTTGCTGTAAGCGATTGAAAGCTGCCTCCACCGGCAGACCGGCCAATGGTACCGCAATAGATGCTTTCTGTCTGTAGAGCGCGGTCCGGATTGCGTAGAGTCCGAGAAATATGGCATGCGGATCGTTCCCTGCAAGAAACGGAGGTATTCCGCCTCGCTCGATCCGCTTGAAGAGGAGTTCGGCGTCTTCTTCAAGATAGACGAAAGTTCCTCTCGTCGCGAGCGCGTCCATTGCTTCCTCGTTTTCGATGGTGCCTCCGCCGAGTGCTATAACAGCGGACTCCCGGGACTCATCGAGTTCGCTGGCGAGAGCGCGCGCGGCGTCAGCTTCAAGCCGCCTGAAACCGACAGCTCCGAGAGAACGATAAATGTTACGAATGCCGGGAGACGGCTCATCTTCCGGGAGTCCATGCGCGGCCAGGAAGCGAGTGACCATCCAGTCGTCAAGATCAACAAATCGCACTTCCCATTTTGACGCGAGCAGACTGCCGAGGGTCGATTTGCCGCTGTGCTTCATTCCCATGAGGTAGACGAGCCTTTGCTCTACCGGTTGGTTCATGTTTCTCCGGCGCCCGGGACACCGCCACTCAGCGGATGAATCGGGAAATATGTTTTGAGGTTGCGTATCTTCGGCATGAGCCGATTTTCCACGAAAGCAGGCAGTGGTGCAACAGATGTTCGGTCGGCCACCGATTGCCTGATTGGTGCGCGCAAATCAGGGTCGGTGATGAAGAAATGAAACAGCATCCGGCCGTGCGGCAGAACCGGTGGAGTTCGGCCCCTGGTAGAGAGTCGCGCTGTCGAAGCTGACAACGAACCCGTAGTCTGCGGGAAACGCAGGCGGCGCGTTGAACGTCGGATCGAATCTCACCGCAACACCAATACGGAGCGGCACGATGATAGTGTTCCGCGCAAGCATAAGCGTGAAGTCGATTCCCGCAATGACTCTATCTGACGGCACTATTCGAGCAACGCCACTCGATGAGGGGCCGAGCGCCGTAAGACCCGGATCGAATCCCGCGCGATAGGCCGCAAACAGCGAAGCACCAAGTCCCACAAGGCCAGATTCGAATATGATCGGCTGGTCGGTTGTCAGCAGCGTCATGCCATAGCGAACTTTGGCCATCACGATTCCCGGCGTTCCCGGACCGGGTGCAGCCTGCGGAAGCTGCGTGAAGCCTTCCGGCGCAAGTGAAGAGTAGCCCGGGATTGTACCCGTGGCATAACCTGCAGAGAGCCCGAGAGAGAGCGAGTGGAGCCGCGACAGACCGCGCACGCTCACGGAGAGTCCTGCCTGACTGAACACGCCCTCATAGGACTGACCGAACAGCGGCAGAATAGAGCTCGCCGCCAGGAATGCAGTGAAGCGTCCCGACGGATAGATCATGGCATCAGGATAGGGATTACTCCGGAGGTAGGACGCTTCGGCGCCGACTGTCACATACTGAGCTCCGCTCGTTGAGGAACCGAAGCTCTGTGCAAGTGAAAAATCACCGGGTGCACTCCGTTCCACCGAGAATGATGCTCCTGCAGAGAAGCTCAATACGTTGCTCGAATGCAGGTCCGAAGACGCAATCGGTGCAAGACCGAACGAGAGTGTCTGCGAAGTGGTCTGCATTGCGCTCTGGCTGGAGCCGGAGCCCGAGTAGGCGTAGGACTGTCTGAACTGGTACTGAAGGGAGAACATCCCGCGGCTGAACTGAACCCCGAGCGCACCAAACGGCTGAAGAACCGAAGGGTAGATACCGAGCTTCGCGTTCCAGGAGATGTCTCCCACCACCGTAGCTCCGCCGATGATAACACCCGCTCCCAGGAGCAGTGAGTCTGCGGCGTTTGTCGTAAGGAATGGCAACGGTATCCAGTAGGCGGGGGCCGGGAACTCCCGGTGCGGCTCCGAAGCCCTCTCCT
>DATKUC010000069.1:0-4825 GCA_035530835.1 Spirochaetia bacterium | reverse complement strand
TCGATCACCGCCTGGGTTCCCTGAACATTGACGAGATCGAGAGCCTCCTCGTCATTTGCACCGAGGGAGATGCGAGCCGCGGCGTGGTAGACGACCGATGCGCCTGCGAATGCCTGCCGGAGTTGCGGTCCGTCTGTCAGGCCGCAGGCGTACACCTCCACAGGCAAACCGGTCATTCCGGCCAGGTCACTCTGTGCGCGTGTGATGATGCGGACCTGCTCTCCTGACTTGAGCAATTCCCGGACGAGTACGCCGCCAAGGTGTCCTGTAGCACCGGTAACTACGACCATGTTGATACCTCCCGCACCCGCATTTCAGGCAGACAATCGACGAGCTTCATCCCCGATGATGCGGATGCCCGCACGTACGTCCTGTTCGTTATGACAGTAGTTCAACCGAATGCACTGCCGGGAGTGCCCCCAGTCCTCGTCTATGCCAAAAAAGAAATACTCGCCTGGTACTATGATCACTCCGCGTTCCTTCAGCCGCCGATACAATTCGGCACTGTCCGCCGAGAGAGCACGGAACCAGATCCAGAGGAAGATTGATCCTTCGCTCGAGTGAATCGAATAGTCCAGATCAGCGGGAAAGTATTGACTGATCCATTCGCGGGCCTGTGCGGCGCGGCGCTCGTAGAATGGCCGAACCACCTCCCGGGACAGCGTCAGGATGGTCCGATCCCGAAACAACGGTTCCGTCAGCACCTGTCCGAGGCTTCCGTTCGCAAGGCTCGCAATTGCGTTCACTCCGGAGAGCGCTTCGATAATCGGGCTGTCTGCGACAACAATTCCGGTTCGCACACCCGGCAGGCCGAGTTTTGAAAGGCTCATGCTGAGGATGATGCCGGGTCTCCAGATTGGAGACACGTCACTGAAGATGATTCCCGGGAATGGCATACCGTAGGCGTTATCGATCAGGAGCGGAATGTCATTCTGCCGCGCAATATCCGACAGCCGTTCCACTTCGTCGTCGGTGAGCACGTTTCCGGTCGGATTTGTCGGCCGCGAAACGCAGACTGCCGCAATCGACTCGTCGATTACGAGGTGGTCGAAATCCACGTGGTACTTGAAGGTATGGGCATCGATCGTATCGATTGTGGGCCGCGCACCGACAAACATGTCATTCTCAATTCCCTGATCCGCATAGCCGACATATTCGGGTACCACAGGCAGGAGGATCTTCCGTGTTGTTCCATCGGCTCTCGGACCGGCGAACATGTTGAACAGAAAGAAGAAGGCGCTCTGACTTCCGTTGGTTATCGCAACGTTTTCCGGACCGATGTCCCATCCGTACTCTTCTCTCAGAAACCCCGCGACCGCCTCGAGAAAGGACTCCTTACCGCGCGGAGCATCGTAGTCGGCAACCATGTGCTCGAACGAATCTCCATCGCGAAGGATCGCCTCCATTCGGGAACGCCACACCGCGTCCATCTGCGGAATGTGAGCAGGATTCCCGCCACCGAGCATGTAGACTTTGCCCGGTCGCGCAAGCGCATGTCCGAGGTCCTCCATGAGTTGAAGGATGCCTGACCGTGCGGTGAGCTTTTCACCAAACAGAGAGTATCGCATGAGCTGATAGTAGCAGATGGGGTAGATCGAAAGAAGGGCCGGCTCAAGTCGCCGGCCCTTTCGATTGAAGAATTATGCCTTCAGCTTCTTCGCGATTTCGGCAACTCGTTTGCCCTGAAACCGGGCCGCGTCAAGCTCACGCTTGCTCGGCATTCTCGAACCGTCGCCGCCGGTTATGGTGCTCGCACCGTAGGGCGAACCGCCGACGACCTCATCGACGCCCATCTGTCCCTGATAGGAATAGGGAAGGCCGACGAGAATGAGACCGTGATGCATGAGTGAAACATGCGTCGCGAGGATTGCCGCCTCCTGTCCGCCGTGCTGCGTTGCAGAGCTCGACATGACACCGGCCGGTTTGCCGCCGAGAGCCTGGCGTGCCCAGAGTGCTCCGGTCTGATCGAGGAACTGCTTCACCTGGTAGGCCATGTTGCCGTACTTCGTCGGAACGCCAAACATGAAGCCATCGGCTTGCTCAAGTTGTTCGACAGTTGCCACCGGAACATCGGCAAACTGCTTCTGAGCTTCGAGCGCTCCCATTTTTTCGAGGACCTCGTTGGGAAGTGTCTCCGGAATCCTGAGCAACGAGACTTCCGCGCCGGCAACCTCTTTGGCGCCTTCGGCAGCCGCTTTCGCCATCTGATACATATGTCCGTATGTTGAATAGAAAATAACCTGAATCTTCATGTCACCTACACTCCCTGTTGTTTCAATGATGTGCCAAGCTTTTTGCAGAGCTTCCCAAGCTGCTCCTGTTCGACTGGTTCAAGGACACCAAAGGCGTCCAGGATCGACTGAAGTCTGAGCGGAAAGACGCGGGTAATAAGCTCGCGTCCTTCGTCTGTCAATTCGGCACGAATCTGCCTGCGGTCGTTCCTGTCATGCACCCGACGGACCAGCCCTGCACGCTCCAGATTGTCGATCACGAGCGTTATGTTGCCCTTGCTCTTGAGAATTTTGGTTCCCAGCTCATGGTGACAGAGCGGACCCAGATGCAGCAGTGCCTCGAGCACGCCGAACTGGCTTTCGGTGAGTCGATCGGGGAAGTCCCCATGACGACCGAGGTAGCCCTCGACGGCGCTTGCAGCTCTCTGCAACCGGATGAATGTGTTCAGTGCAAGCACCTCAGACGCGGACCCCGCATACTTCGTTGCCACATTGACTCCTCTCGCCTCGACAGGTCGGATGCCCGGGATCATCAAACCTGTTCGATGCCAAACTGTTCAACATCCAATCATTTGATGTTGAACAATATAGGCAAAACTCGTCGGAGATGTCAAGTATCTTCGGTACCGAACGTTGAAGGTAGGCGCTATGCCTGCTCGATTCGAAGGATTCCTGTGGAGTCGACAATGAGTCGGTAGCGATAGAATGCGTTCGACTCTCCGCTTCGCATGTGAATCACCATGTTCAAATGATAGATCCTGCGCGCCTGATTCAGCTCAACCGAACCGTGTTCGGAGAGCGATGCGACAAGTCCGCTCTGCGAGGTAAGTCCCCGAAGAAAGGATCCAACATCGACAATGGTTATGTCTGCAACCCCGTATATCCGGGGGTGAATTCCGTTCATTGCGCGGGTTACCAGGTGAACCCTCTTCTGGTATCGAAATATCTTCTCGCTGCTTGCGCTGGCGAAAGAACGCTCGAATGTACCCTTGTTCCGGAACTCGCGCACGTCTGGATCCAGGCGCGATTCGGTTACGAACGAGGTTCGCTCCCTGACAACGGCCAACGTCCGCCGATGTCGCGACTCATGGAGTCGAGCCGTTCTGTCGAAGACTCGCGCACCGATTGTCCGTCGAAAGATGTCCCGGAAGAAGTCTTTCATTCGGTCCTTGGCCATATAGCTGAGCACGAGGATGATGAAGAGAGCGGTACTGAGCTTGCCGTAGGCAGTCTGCCCGAGGAACGCCGCTCCTGTGGCAAAGATCATGGCAATTCCTGCGGCGATTGCGTACAGGAGTTGTTCGGCCCCTTTGCCGGTGTTCTTGCGCCGGATATCGAAGAAGAGGACTTCGGAAGCGTACCGCTTGAGAATCTTCTCGCGATAGATATGTTCCTCCAGCTGAGCCGCATTCGGTTTTCCCCGGATGACCGTCGGATAACCGGCCTTTTCGCGGTACGTGATCTCTTTCGCAATGATGCGTGCCACGTAGCTCTCTTTGGCTGCATTACGAGCTTCAACGCTTCGCCCAAGATGGGAAGCCGCGTACTTTTCGATGAGCAGTGAGAGGTGTTCGTCGATCATGCGCATGTGCTGAACAACGGCTGCATTCGGACCTTTGACCTTACGCTGTACGACGGCCACTACCCGGTGAAATCTGCGAGCTATTTCCCGTGCGTCGCGGAATGATTCGCGGAGGTCGGGGGGTGCAACCGGCCGATCAGGCGCGTTCGGAGTGACGCCGGTCGCGCCGCCGAGAAGATCGCGCAACAGCGACTTGTATATGCAGCCGAGCAGCTTGCCGTTGTAGATACATGCATCAGGATCGATAGCGGCGCCGTTCTTTCGGGCATCCCGAACCATCCGCTCAATACGCACAAGCGGTGAAATCCGCGAGGTTCGGGACAGCAGTTCGGAGACCGTCAGGCGTGGCGTGTCGAACCGAAGATAGGGCTTGAGACTGTCGTAGAACTGGCTCCGGTTGTAAGTGTCAGGACCGATGTTGAATGAGTACGGCAGGAAGAAGTAGACATCCGCATCATGGGTCTGCCTGCGACCGGTCTGCCCCCTCCGATGCACATACCGAAACTTGAGCTCTACGGACAGTCTGCCGCGCTGCCTTACCCGAATGGGATCTATCGAACTGCTGCTCAATGCGCGCTTCCTGCTCATACCGGCAGGAAGTACTGCTCAAGCCGTGAGCTTCCGTCCGAACGGGCAACACGGTAGATCCGCCCTTCCGGCACCGAGCCGCAGGCCGATGTTCGAAATGGCAACTGGTATTCGCCGCGTTCAATGCGTATTCGACATCGAGCCGGCACCGAAACGATAATCCTGCTCCGAGAACAGGTAGCCGTTAGTGTTCGAAGTCGAGATGATTCGCTTGCGTACCGCAGTTGAGGGTCCCGTCGCCGATCCGCCCATGCCGGGATCATTGTTGCGGTGAGCGTAACCAGTCCGTCACGGGCATCGATCTCCACGTTGTCGAACCGATATTCATGAATTTCATTTCGTTCGAACCAGGTGAAGAACTCCTCGAGCGCCTCAGGGCCGGTACTCTTGTCTATGACAACTCGTCGCGGGATTGTTTCAAGGA
>DATKUC010000068.1:0-7015 GCA_035530835.1 Spirochaetia bacterium | reverse complement strand
GTCGCGAGCAGGAAGATGCTCGAGGGCTGGCTGAAGTAAGCTGTCCGGTGCACGGGGACGGCGCGCCGGTCTCAGACTGCGCGCCTGCTTCGTTCCCGGAACCGACTCACCTCTCCGGTAATCAGTCCGGCAACGACCATCCCCACGCCGGCTATATTCTGCAGCGCAAGCGGCCGATTGGAGAGCGCGTCAAGCAGAATTCCGATAGTAATCTGTCCGGCGTAGAGTCCGAGCACAACCTGCATCGCGGGCGCACGGTTCAGAAGAAAACTTGAAAGGCCGACCACCAGAACTCCCAGCAGGCCGCCTCCGAAGAGAATCGGAATTGGTGCAGTGAGAATCTTCGTCGGTGCTCCGGACATGAGTGGCGGATCGATCACGATGAGAATCACCAGTGCGGAGAGCGCGCTCAGGTAGTTGAACATCACCATCCGCCGCTGACCGTACCTCAACGCGTTTCTGCTGTTCATCATCGACTGGAGCATGAGGACGCCACCGGGGAGCCACGAGAGAAAGACCCAGAGCGGGCCAACACCGCTCCACAATCCTATGGCAGCCGCGCCCGGAAGAATCAGCACAAGTGAGAGAGCACGTTGAAGAACCGGTGATTTTCGCCCGTCAAAGAATCGGCTTCTCTCAAGCAGCGCCGCCGCGAGCGCCTGCCCCGCAAGGGTTCCCATCAGCGTGAGCACCACGCCGCCGCGGCGGTACACCTCGTTGCTCATGAATACCACTACAACGCCGAGGATGCCTGCGGCGAGAAACCAGCGCGGCGCAGTCGAGGGCGCTACCTCAGCTGCTGGTCCCGCCGTACCGACGGCCTCCCGGGTGCCTGATCTGCGGATGCCGCCCATGAGAGCCGGAATCCCGACGATTGCGACCGTTACGGCGCCAATCGTTGCAAGCCCCACCAGATGAACGGTGATGAGCGAAGGCACTGCGCCAACAAGGGCCTGGAGCTCTCCGTTGGCCTGAATCATAATCGATATAAGGCCTCCGGTGATTATTGAGAGAGCGAGGTACATAGAGTGGACGCTCCTGCGCGGTGTTACACTTCTTCCTTCGAGCCGATCGCAGATAGCGCACGTTCCCGTTTCTTCGCACGCCGATGAAACACTATCCACACGACGAATCCCACGGCGATCGCCGCGAGCAGAATGTATTCGAATTTCTGGAAGAAGACGTGAAAGGTCTTTGCCTGTTTGCCGAGGACAAAGACGAGTGTGCTCCATACGCCGACCCAGAGTGCCGCGCCGATTGAATTATAGAGCAGAAACTTCAGCCAGTGCATTTCCGCGACACCGGCAATAATTCCGTTGAGCTGCCGCAGGATTTCTACGAAGCGCGCAATTATGACAACAATCGCTCCGCGTTTGCGAAAAAGACCTTCGGCGTAGTCGAGCCGCTTGTGAGTAATGAAAACGTACTTTCCGACCGCCAGTACCAGACGTCGCCCGCCGAATCTGCCAATTGCGTACCCGGTATTGTCACCCAGCACAGCCGCCGCCCACCCGATCACTCCAACGAGAACTATATTCAGGCTGCCCTGGGATGCACCGACCGATGCCGCGATGAGCATGGTCTCTCCCGGCATCGGCACGCCAAAATCTTCCAGAAAGATGGTCAGAAAGACGGCCAGGTAACCGTATTGATGAAGTAACGGTTCAATAGTGTGCAGAAAGTGTCCCAGGTTAACCTCTCTTTCGGTTGCGACAGTCTATAAGATCGTCCGCACATCGTGATCAGTCAAGTGACTGTTGGATGAACCGGTCGACCCTGCTTGCTCTATACGAGCACATCCTGAATGTTGAGATTCCACTGAACGACGCGGTCGTCTTCCGGACTATCTCCGATGGCAAGTTCCGAAAGCGCAGTGTTGTCCATAAGCAGTTTACGTCCCTCGTCCGAAAACTCCGGTTCGCCCTGGATGAAATTGCCCTCTACGTGCTGGAGCAGGACGTAGAATATGGCGCAGTGGCCGAACAGGAGAATCTGCTGTTCGGGCCGATTTCTGATATCCGCAAGCAGGGATTCTATCCGCTGCCCCGAAGGCACCTTCCACATGTTGAACGGATCCGGCCGTGCGAAATCAGGCGTTTCGTACGGCAGAAGCCTCCGATAATCGTACTCTTCAGTATCATGCATGGCGCATTCAACAAGCCGTGAGTCGAACTCGCACCGGTCTGCACGTGCGCCTGAGAGATTGAATGTGCGGCGCGCGCGGGTCAGCGGACTCGAGATGATAAGGTCGTAGTTGCGATCGGAAAAGTAGCACCGGATACGTTCAGCTTGCCGGACACCTTCCTCGGAGAGATCCGGATCAAGCCATCCTGCCTGTCCAATCTGGTTCCGGCTTTGTCCATGGCGCACTAAATAGAGCGATTTCATCAGATTTCTCCTCGATCATATGTTGCGAGGCAACCGTATCATGTCCTGTTTCGGCAGGCAAGTCTGCTCGTCGCAGACCGTGCGTCGATTGAAGCGCCCTGCACCGAATCGCGTATTACCTGGGCAGAGATGAAAGACGTAGCCGGTCTGCAGTTCATCGCCGCCGGTGATAGTGAGAACCCGTATCTCCGCGGCGGGGTGAGCGGGAATGACTGAACACATCGCGACAATGCTCGGTCTGTTGCTCGCGACAGCACGCTGTGTGTGTCCGCTCGACGTCGGAATCCTGCCGTTCCTTCCGGCAGGCGAGCTGCCGGAAACGCTTACCGCGCCGGATATCGCAGCCTTCGACGGCCGCTTTCTCGAAGCGTGCAGACTGCACGATGTGCTTCGTTGCGTGAGTTACTCACCGATCGAGCCGGAACTACGTGGAGGAGTGAATCGGGTAACAAGCGAGTCGGCGCGATCTTCTGAGGCGCTGTATCTCGCCTCAGTCCTCGACGCGCGCCGTGTTGCCGCTCTCTATGACTTCGGCCTCATCGTATACGGCCGAATTGCCGCACGGGAGGATCTCATCGATGTCGAAGTATCGCTCTACGATCGCGAGCTCGGGAAGAGCCGGAGGAAGTTCTATTCGAGAACTTCGCCGGAGGACCTCGCTGAGGCCGCAGACGACCTCGCGCGCCGGTGCGTCGACTTCATATACGAAACGAACGGAATGAGCGACATGGCGGCGGAGCGAGTTCGGGAGCGAGGCGGGATAATTCTCAGCGTGGGCGGCGGTTCCTGGATCGTGGGCGGCCGATGGGCAGAGGCACTCAGCGGCGTGATCGCATGCACATTCGGCATCCGGTTGGTTCCGCATTCACCGTACCGCCTGACCGCGCACTCTTTGACCTATCTGCGGTTCGGAGGTGATCTGCGGTACCAGTTCGGGACGAACGCTCCCGGTGCAATCACCTCCCGCAGTCACATTGCCGAGCTTGCGCTCCCGATCGAGTTCTGCATCGAAGCTGACCCGCACTCACTCCTGCTTTTTGGAGTCGATGCCGGCGTGCATACGACCTTCTGCTGGTATGAGGTACCGCACGATGCCGCCGGATTCGCGGTGACAAGCGTCCCCGCCGTGTCAGGTACCGTCGGCTACGAATACTGGTTTCGCGAGGATCGGCAATTCAGTCTGGGTGCCAGTGTGACCGCGGGCGTCGTGCTTTTCGATCCCGCGCTGTTGCGCATCACGGCGGGAATCTATTCGTCAATTCGTATTCAACCGGATGTCGGGAAAGGGGGATATCGTGGAAAGTGAGAACCTGACGAGCCGCGTTCGACCATGGCGCCTTCGGATCGTCGCTCTGCTCACGGGGATTTGCGCGGCGGGCATTCAGCTCTCATGCGCTCCGGGTACCTTTGAGCTCCTGAGCAGGACCGGCTCCGATCCGGAAATCGCAAAGCCGTATGTCGTATCCCTCGCTGAGGCGGGTGAAGTTCTGATCACCTGGGACGCCGACCTGGCGACTGACTCGTACCGCCTGTATCGGTCTACCCATCCGGATAGCGCGGGTTCTCTGTGTGTCTATTCGGGCGGCTGTCTTTCGTTTGCCGATCGCACGGTCGACCTTGACCGGATGTACTACTACGCGCTGTCAAAAGTCCGGGGACAGAAGGAGTTCGGGCAGTCCGAAGCAGTTCCGGGAGTGGCGAGCGCAATTCGACGGGACCCGTTTGATAATGACCGCCGCGAAAATGCCACCGAGCATACATACGTCACGCCGGCAAGCATCTTCTACTATCGTGATTCATACGGAACAGAGATCGAGGACACCGACTGGTACTACATCAACATCGGTCCGCGAACCTTCGTGACGCTCTCAGTCAGATTCCTCGCAAACGTCACACCGAGAGAACTCTGGTTCATGGTGGACGGGCAGCTGCCGTCACTCCTCTCTGCGACCGCCGAACCGGTGCTTTTCAACTATGAGACGGTACCGAGGCGGATCTGCTTCAGAATATCTGTGAACAAGGAGAACTATCTCGGAATAGCCGCGGCGGCCGGAGGAAAGAGCGCTAGTTACGAGGTGATCTATTTACAGAGCAATGCAATTTCCTGAGAGGATCCGGATGAGCCGAATCACTCTTCTCGCAATAGTGATTTCGTCCGGTGCCATCCTCGTAACTGGTTGTACGGCAGCCGGATCTGCGGCTGATGTACAGGCGGATGTCGCACAGCCTGAGCATCCCGGATATACGGACCTGTTCACGCCCTATTCCGGACCGGGAACCGAGGCGATGGCTGTGCGGTTCGCGAGCAATGATCCGTCATACATGGGTGCGGCCGGTTATTCGTTCTGGGTATACGGAACGGCCGGGGAGGCTGACACGCTGCACATGCAGGTCCGCGTGGCAAAGGTCAGCGGAAACCGGACGATGGGTTACGGCATCATCTTCGCGGTACAACCCGGAGGTGCCGACTTCTACACACTGCTCATCGATGCGAACGGCAACTACGAGATGGGCAAAGTGCAGGCGAGAAGTTTCACACCGCTCGGGGGTGGGTGGCATTCGAGCAACAACCTGCTGGCGAGTGGCTACAACCAGTTCAACGAGTTGCTGGTCGATGCGGACCGCGGCCTGATTCGGTTTTCGCTGAACGGCGCGGATATGCAGACAGTTGTCGACGGGGCAGACGTCGTGTTCTCCGGTGGATCGTGCGGATTCATCGTCACAACTGCACCGGATGAGCCGTCGCAGACAAACCCGGTTGACGTGCGATTTGTCTGTGTACTTCCCATTCCGGGTCTGTAGAACTTTCGTCTTCGGTTACGGAGGAGTGATGGGGGCGATACGGACAAGAGTGAGTGCCGGGTTCCTGCTCGTCAGCTATCTCTGGGCGAATGGAGGTCCCGCGCGGAATACGGCGGAACGGATATCCGTAGAGCCGGTACGATTGAGCGGCGTCCCGGACAGCATTGCCAACAGTGTGCTGACGCTTCCGGATAACCCCAATCCACTCAACTTCGATCCCACGTCGATAAAGGCAATCCAGTCCGCGGATCCGGGCTCGCGCATCCCTGCTGTCATCGGGCCGGAGACCTCATCCCAGGGTTCGGCGCGCTTTCGCATCCCGCTCACGATTCCTCCGGGGCGACAGGGGATGGAACCGACTCTCGCGCTCTGCTATGACTCGGATGGCTCGAGCGGAATCGCAGGGCGTGGTTTCGATATACCGGTATCCACAGTCGGCATCGATACCAGATTTCATCTGCCGAACTATGATGGTGATGACGACTATACACTTGACGGTCAGGACCTGGTTCGGACAGGGGAGATCGGCGGCGGTACGAGCTTCAGATTGCGACAGGAGAGTGTGCAGAACCGCATTATCCGCTACGGTTCCGACGCAACGAGTTTCTACTGGGAAGTCACTGACACAGGCGGCGGCAGATCGATTTACGGCGATCGGCCAGACGCTCTTACTTCCGGTTTTGAGAACAAGGTGTTCCGCTGGTATCTGAGTCGTCGAGTCGACGCAAATGGCAACACCGTCGATTATCGGTACCTCTCGGACGAACGGCAGACCTATCTTTCGTCTATTCGATATACCGGAACCGAAGGGAGCGACGACGGACCCTTCATGATCAGTTTCAGCTACGAGACAGGACGTCCGGACAGGAGATCCGATTCCCGCGGCAGGTTCGTATCACGCATCGCGCTGCGCCTGAAACGGATCGACGTCGATCTCGGGGAGCGTCACGTACGCAGCTACCATTTCGAGTACCGTCCCAACATCTTCGGCCAGTCGCTCCTGCGGGAATTGAGTGAGTCAGGAAGCGGCGGTACGAAGTTCTGGTCCTATCGGTTCGAATACTTTGAAGCTGAGAAGGTGGCGGACGGCGGATACGCAGGATTTGGTCCGGCGACCGAGATGCAATCGCCTGCCGCCGAGCTCACCGACACCAGGACAGTCGGCGGATCGGGGAGCCTCTTCGCGGGGATCGGGTTTGCAGGCGTCGCAACCGTCGGACTTACCGCATCCTATGAGCGAACCGAATCATGCGACAGTGCGACCCTCATCGATCTGAGCGGTGATGGTCTGCCTGATCTTGTGACTCAGCAACAGCCTGACCGCCCACTCACATACTGGAAGAACAGCGGCGGATCATTTGCAGCGACTCCAACTGCCACGGATCTGAGCGTGTCCCAGCTGAACTCATCAGTGCAAAATTCGTTCAGCTATGGTGTCAGCGCCGGAGCCCTCGGAGTGGCCGGTGGTTCAATCGGAAAACGCCTGTCTGTCACCACAGGGTATTCCGGATTCGTCGATGTAAATGGCGACGGCTTCGTTGACTACGTGGACGGCAGACGGTCCGATGGGTACAGCCAGAACAGGGGAGATGGACATTTCCTGTTTCAGCCATGGAGCGCAGGCGCCGGCGGCGTAACGCTTGGTCTGCTCGACGGAGGGGATGTCGCCGAACTGAAGGGAGCCTACCATCTGCTGGATGCGGTAAGGCAGTGGAAGGCGTTCCGATCGGGGACGATCACTGTCGAGAATTCGGTAACTGCGCAGAGCGCAGACGATTCAGCATCTGACGGCGTCCTGATCAGCATGATGAAGGAGAACCTTCCC
>DATKUC010000067.1:0-6625 GCA_035530835.1 Spirochaetia bacterium | reverse complement strand
CAGGTGTTCGGCCGAACGGGAGGCACGGCGTACATCGGGAGCAAAGATGGTCGTCAGCCGGGAAAGATTCACACCGTTGGCGCTGAAATCGGGAGGATAGAAGGTGTCTTCTGTAAGAGTGATCCAGGCAACCGGTTCTCCATCGTGTTGCGCATTCAGAATCAGGCGACAGAGCAGGGTGAGCCAGGGAGTTCCGCTGCGCGCGACGAACTCGCACAGTCGCCCGGTGAGCATTGCAGGGGTCCATCCGGTATCTATCCGGTTTCCGGTGCGAGCCGACAGGTCGCGGGCCCGATGAACTGTCACCGTTTTTCCCGATGCGGTCGTGATTACCATACCGGCTCAATTTTACTACACAAATGTTAAGTATTCAACTGCTTTTGTCCCGCACCGGGTGCAGACTTCACCGTCTGAAGCTCGTGTATCTCCTTCTTGCGCTTTCCGGTCTGATGGCCGGCTGCGAAAGCATGCAGTATCCGCTCGATACCTTCCTCGGCCCTCCGGCGGCACAATCAGTCTCCTGGAAACCGCTCTTCCGGGGAGTCGATATCGTTCGATACTCCGAATGGAACCCGCCGCTCAATCTCTGGTGCGTACGCGTCGATCTCGCAGCTCCCGGAGTTTCGCCGGTGGTCACTTCGCAGAACGGAGACCGACCGCTTGATACCGACGGCGCGACGACTCTCCAGTTCCTGCAGAGCACGCATGTTCAGCTTGCGGTGAACGCATCGCCTTTCTATCCGGTCAACGGGATAGAAGGTTCACCACGCAAGATTGTCGGCATATCCGAATCGAACGGTGACCGATACTCGCCCCCGCAGGGAACCGACGGTGCGCTTCTGTTCGACGCGCACGGAAGGGCGTGGGTAGTAGGGCAACAGCAGATCGGGCACCCTGGTGTGCCCGCGGACATAATGAACGCGGTGGGAGGTTTTTCCATCATCCTCAGCAGTGATCGCAATCTCGGCTCAACCGACCAGCGCGATCCGAGGACTGCAGCCGGTGTCTCCGCGGATCACCGCTATCTCTATCTGCTCATCGTCGATGGACGTCAGCTGGCATGGAGTGTGGGGGTGACAACGCGCGAACTTGCCTCCTGGCTGAGGTTCTTCGGCGCCACCAGCGGACTCGCACTGGACGGCGGTGGTTCGACGACGCTCGCGGTCGGCGGTCCGCAGGGAGACGCCTATGTAGTCAATTCGCCGATCGACGGTCTCTCTCCGGGGAAGCTTCGCATCGTGGGTAACAACCTCGGAATCCGCGCACTGCCGCTCGGCGCGCCGCGCGATCTGCGGCGGACGCTCGCAGGGGTTGCAGCCGCGCCACAGAATCTGAGGTAGCGCGATCCTACTCCAGCCGGAAGAGCTTCGGTACCAGTATTGCGAGAAGACCTGCAACCAGCAGGCAGATCACTGCGCCGAATGCGACGGCAAATGGTGCCCCCGCGTAATCGGCAACACCGCCCGCGATAAGCGAACCGATCGGCATCAGTCCGAGAAAGGTAAGGCTGTACACGCTCATTACCCGGCCGCGGACCTCATCGGCGATCTGCGTCTGCACGAGCGCATTCGCCAGGTTCATGATGAGGATCTGAGCTGCGCCGGTTATCACCAGCACGATGAGCGCAACCGGAAGGATTCGCGTGGTAGAGAACAGCAGCAGCATCAGTGGAAATGCGAAGGTGCCGATCGTCATCAGTTTGCCCTTGAAGGTGAAGCGTCCGAGCGACGCGATGAAGACTGCGCCGATGAATGCGCCAATCCCGCGTGCGGACTGCAGCAGCCCATTCGTTGTGGCATTGCCGTGCAGGATTTTCACAGCCCATGCGGGAAACAGCGTGGCGAACGAGATTCCGAACATCGAAATGACCGAAATCAGAACTATGATCGTGAGCACGATTTTCTGCGATCGGATATAGCGCAGTCCTTCGATTACCGACGCCAGAGCGCGCTTCCGGTCGACAGGCGCGATGAATGGTTTGAGCTTCATCCGCACCAGCGCAATGATCACCGCGATGAATGTCACACCGTTTATCACGAAACACCACGCGGGTCCGACCAGCGCGTACACGATACCACCTGCGGCCGGACCGAGCGCAGTGGCCGTGTTGAACATCATCGAGTTCAACGCAATGGCATTGGCAAGATCTTCCCGCTCAACCAGCTCGAGCACGAACGACTGTCGCGCCGGTGCATCGAACGCGTTTGCCAGACCGAGCAGGAATGAGAGCACAATGATGTGCCATGGCGCTACGACCTTCAGGAACGCGAGGGCCGCAAGGATGAATGCAAGCACCATCATGCTCGACTGGGTGATGATGAGCAGCTTCTGTCGTGACACCCTGTCGGCGACGACTCCGCCATACAGGGTGAATAGCCAGATGGCAATTCCGTTCGCAAATGCAACGTACCCGAGGTAGGCTGCCGAGTGGGTGAGCTGGTAGATGAGGAATCCCTGCGCCGTGGCCTGCATCCAGGTGCCGAACAGGGACACGACCTGCCCCTGGAACCAGAGCCGATAGTTTGGATACTGCAGCGCCGTGAAGGCCCGAACGATCAGGGGGTTGGATGGAGTCGATCTCATGCCGTTGTACCCAAGGTGTGTGTGTAACTATCGACCCGCTTGGTGGAAGGTGTCAAGCTGTACGTGTCTTTCACTCAGTACGCATGGTATAGTATTCCACACTCATAGTGGAGGAGCTGAATTGAAACGAATACGGATAACTGGAACTGATCTCGAGGTGTCCCAGGTTGCGTACGGCTGCATGGGCCTCGCGCACAGCTGGACCGGTGAGCCGCTGAGTACAGAAACACGCAAGGCGGCGGTCCGATCCGTCGAAGCTGCGCTTGATGAGGGGATCGACTTTTTTGACCATGCAGATATTTACGGCCGCGGTCGCTGCGAGGAAGCATTCTCGGACGTGTGGCAGAGCCATCCCGCGCTCCGGCAGGAGATCGTGCTGCAGACGAAGTGCGGCATTCGCTTCGCCGGCGATCCGACGCCCGGAGTTCCGGGACGGTTTGACTTCAGCTACGAACACATTGTGCGATCAGTCGACGGAAGTCTTTCACGCCTGAAGACCGACTACATCGATATTCTGCTGCTGCATCGGCCCGATGCACTTGTAGAACCGGATGAGGTCGCCCGGGCATTCGACGAACTGCAGTACGCGGGCAAGGTTCGCTATTTTGGCGTCAGCAACCATTCGGCGGCGCAGATCGAACTGCTGAAGCGCTCCGTGAATCAGAAGCTCGTCGTGAATCAGCTTGAGCTCAACGTACTGCACAGCGGCCTGATCGAGGGCGGGGTCAGCGTGAATCAGATGTTCCCCCCGAACCCTATTCATGGCGAAGGAACGCTCGAATATTGCCGCCTGCACGACATCACCATTCAGGCGTGGGGCCCGCTTGCCAACGGCAGGGTTACCGGAAGACTGCCCGAGAAGCCTGAGCCTCGGATAACGAAGACAGCGGATCTGGTTGCAAAACTTGCCGAGCAGCACGGCGTGCCCGGAGAGGCGATCATCATCTCCTGGCTGATGCGCCATCCTGCGCACATTCAGCCGGTCATCGGAACCACCGACGTCAATCGAATTGCCGCATCCTGCCGCGCGAACTCGGTTGAGCTTTCCCGCGAGGAGTGGTACGAGCTTCTTGGCACAGGTCGCGGCGCTCCGATGCCGTAGCGGCACCTGCGGCTCAGTTTCCCCGCGAGCGGTACGCGGCAAGTTCCCGTCGGATGAGATTGACCGTATCGCGGTCGAACACCGGACCGACGAGGTCATTCCAGTACCGCTCGAGTTCCGCGTGCCACGCATTCTGCTCGGCGGGCGACACGGGTACGAGCCGCAGGCCGTAGTTCTTCATGATCGCCGTGGCTCGCGCGTCGAAACTCTGCAGTCTCGATTGAAGCTGGTTCTCGATTCGCCGTGCCGCAGTTTCGAACTGCGGCCGGTACCTCTGCGGTATCAAATCCCACGTGCGGCGATTGATCAGTACTGAACCGAGCACCGGTGCAATCTTCTGATCTGTCATGTAGTTGGCAATTCCAAACCACTGGTATCCAGCCGCAAGCGACGGGCTTGCAAAGACTCCATTTACCAGGCCGCTGTTCAATGCCGAAAGCGTCTCCGGCAGATCTATCGGTACCGGACGGTAGCCAAACGCCTTGAAAGAATTGATGAGCGTCTGCTGGTCAGGCGGTACCGCGAGCTTGAGCTGTTTTGCCTGTTGCGGGGTCGCTACGGGACTCTTTGAAAAGAGGTACGCCCAGCCTGCTTCCGCCCACACGACCGCCTTGAGTCCATGACTCTCCGCCTGTGCGTCCAGAATCGGTCGGAGTTTTTTCATGACCAATGTGAACTCGCCATTATCCTGGATGAGGTAGGGAACGCTGACCGACATTGCCGCAGGCGCGATGTCGGTGAGGCCGGTGCTTGCAAAGAGCCCGCCCTGGATCTCACCTATTCGCATCTTGCGCAGCATGTCGGCCTGATTGCCGGCTATTCCGTTCTCGTAGACTATCACCCTGACTGATCCGCCGGAAATCCGTTCCCACTCCGCCGCGAGCTGCTCGAGTGCGGTGCTGTAGGGGGTGTTCGACGGAGCGACGCTTGCAAGCTTTATGTCGAGCGCCGATGCGGCGGAGCACACGCCCGTCAGGATAAGCAGCAGCGCCAGAATGCGCCGTATGCAGATGCTTTTCGATGCAGTCTCCATAACGCCAGAATAGGCGGGCTGTTGCGCGCGGTCAAGTTACTCGCCGGTCGCGCCAACCTTTTCCATGCTGTTCTTTATCAGTTCGACTATCGACCGATCAAATACCGGTCCTATGATCGCATGCTCATGTTCCTGCAGTTCATTCTGCCACGCACTCTTCTCAGCATCCGATACCGGCAAAACTTTCAATCCATAGCCCTGCATGATAGTGATTGCTTTTTCATCCAGAGCTGCGAGCGCCTTCTGCAACTCGATCTCAGTTTTCCGTGCAGACGCTACAAACTGTGTCCGGAGCTCCGCCGGAAGTCGTCTCCAGGTCGCGGTATCGACCAGGATCGCACCGATGACAGGGGCGATCCTCATATCAACGAGATAGGGCGCAACTGCGAACCACTGGTAACCTGCAGCAAGCGAGGGGCTGGCAAAGAACGCATCCACAAGGCCGCTGTTCAGCGCCGTCAGGGTTTCCGGAATGTCCACCGGGACAGGTCGGTATCCGAGCGCTTTGAATGCCTCAATAAGGGATTGCTGATCGGGAGGAACCGCCAGCCGGAGTGCCTTGGCCTGCTCCGGAGTCTTAACCGGTGTCCGGGAGAAAAGGTACATCCAGCCGACATCAGCCCACGCGACCGCGGTCAACCCTTTCGACTCGGCATCCCTGTTCAGAATTGGCCGCAGCGCCTGCATGGCGCTCGCCAGATGGGCTTCATTGCGGATCAGAAACGGTACGCTGACCGCAAGTGCCGCTTTCGCTACTGTCGTCAGCCCCGTACTTGCAAAGATGCCGCCCTGAAGCTGGCCGATCCGCATCTTGCGCAGCATGTCCGACTGGTCGCCGGCGATGCCGTTCGGGTAGATGACGACCTGCACAGTCCCGCCGGAGAGGCGCTCCCAGTTGTTTGCAAGCTGATTAAGGGCGGTGCCATACGGCGAGTTCTCGGGCGCTACGCTCGCGAGTTTGATCTGCAGGCTCTGTGCCGACAGTCCGGTGGCTGCGATCATCAGGGCGAGGATCAACATTGGTCGAAATAAAGTCACGTGCCGGATGCATCCATTTGTCTTCATATGCGACTCCTCAGTATTCCTCCGCATCGATGCCATTGAAGTATGAACGAACACTCATTCATTCATACTCTTTTGCACGTTTGTGTGCAACTACAGGCAACCGATTGGCGATCTCCGCGAAGCAAGCTTGACATATCTCGCGGATGGGTAAATACTATAGACTAGTTTATGTCATAAACTAGTTCGTCGTGTCAACTGATGATTGAAGCCAGTGTGCTGAATTGACAGGACCAATCACTCCGGAGGGATGAAGTATGGAGAACAGGGAGAACATCGCGCAGCTTGCGAAAGACATCGAGTACATCAAAGCTGCGGTAAAGCGAAACCATCCGGTGTTGCAGGAGTGGGCAAATACTACACCGACGCGGTTGCTGATGCTCTACTACGGCACCGGGACTGTCTTTGTTTCGCTGCTGTTTCAGTACTGCATTCACCAGTATCACTCGTTCGCACTGATTCCATCGGCGGTCAAGGTGCTGCTGTTTGCATTTCTCGCTGTCGTTACAATTTCCGCCACCATTCTCAAATGGGCAACCATGAGTCGTTCCGCCCGACGAGTTGACAGGAAACTCGGAATGTGGCCGCTCGCGTGGAAGTATTTCTACCATCGCGTGATTCACGTGGTTCTCCCGATAACCGTGATTACCGCGGGAACCATAGTCTATTTTGCAAAGTTCGGACCGAACCGGCTCATCATCGGCGTCGCAGCGCTCTACACCGGATTCTTCATGAACCTGTTTGCGAGCAGTGTCGATCTGCTCGAGTACTACGTATGCGGCTACTGGTTGCTCGTAACCGCTGTGCTCAGCATGCTGATGCCGGCAATCCCGGGCGGCATATGG
>DATKUC010000066.1:0-29074 GCA_035530835.1 Spirochaetia bacterium | reverse complement strand
GCTGCGATGTACTGCCGGGCGAGTCGGGAGACCCTGTTTGACACCGAACCGGGTGAACACCCGAGTGATCGTCCGAGTGCCCGTACCCCGCAGCAGCTCGTGATTCCCTGCTCGATACGCCGGTACGAGATTCGGCGTTTGACGTAGTAATCGAGGCGAAAAGTCTGCTCCGAGCAGGAGCGTTCGCATGCTCTGCAGCGGAACCGCTGGACGATCCCGCGCGAGGCGGTGCGGTAGCAGCCGTACTGAGAAAACCAGCGGTGAGAGCCGGAGCACCCGGGGAACAGAGGATGATCCGGGTTGTGGAACACGCAATTCGGATTCGGACAAAACGGCGGAATTAACACAGACATTCTCCATAACGAAGAGATACCTGGTACTACCGCTATTTTGCCGGGTTACTTCATTGCGCCCCCAAGGTTTGTGACACTAAGGGAGAGCAATCTCACGGACGATACTCTTAGCAGGAGCACTATGATATGAATGTGCTTACGAATGGAGGAACCATGGCAGCATTTCGCGTCGTCGTAACTGATGATCGGCATGGACAGTATCGCGAAGAGAACGACGTCCTGCAGTCCCTGGGCGTGGAAGTCGAGGTGTACAATCTCGCGGATGCCGCGCACGCCGCTGAGGTGCTTCGGTACGCTGACGCTGTCCTGTTGAACCTTTTCCCGATGACCGCCGAGGTGATCGGGTCATTGTCGCGTTGCCGGATCATCTCCCGCTACGGAACCGGCTACGACAACGTCGATGTCGAGGCGGCGACGAGCGCGGGGATATGGGTGGCACGGGTTCCTGACTACGCCACCGAGGACGCGTCGGATCACGCTATTGCGCTGCTTCTCTCCTGCGTACGCCAGATTGCGGCGAAGGACCGACACGTCCGGTCGGGGGAATGGAATGTGCAGCTTCCCTCGCGCGTATCGAGAATAGACGGCAAAGTCCTCGGCATCGCAGGATACGGCCACGTGGGGCGCGCCGTACATCGCAAACTCTCGGGATTCCCGTTTTCGCGGATCCTCATCTATGATCCACACAAAGATCCTGCTATGATCCGCTCACGAGGAGCCGAACCGGTGAACTTCGATGAGTTTCTGGCTGAATCCGACTACGTAAGCCTTCATGTGCCGCTGAACCATGAAACCCGGCACATGATCGGACGAACTGAACTTGCAAAGATGAAGGATGGAGCGATCCTCGTGAACACCGCCCGTGGAGCAGTTATCAATGAGCCTGAGCTGGTGAACGCACTCTCTTCCGGGAAACTTTCCGCGGCCGGCCTCGATGTATTCGAACAGGAACCGATGGTCGCAACAAGCCAGTTACGAATGCTCGACAACGTCGTGCTTACCGATCACACCGGATACTACTCGGAGGAATCGATTGGCGAGCTGAAGACAAAGGCGGCGCAGAACGTTCTGCGGGTACTCACGGGTAACCCGCCGGTCTCGCCGGTGAATCTCATTCCGGAACAGCGCAATTCATCGTCGTTCGTGCCGGAGTTCGAGATAACGAGGTCAGTGCGCTGGTGAGGCGGTGTGGCGGCCTGATCGGGCGCAGGAGGTTCTGCCGCAGTTTTGCTTACGGCGCACTCTTGCCTGGCGTTCTGGCTCTCGGCTCCTGCGTGCTGATGCTTCCGGCCGCATTCACCACTGCCGGCGACGGGAAATCGCCGGACTATGCGGTACCGGTCTCTGCCACCGACGGCAGCGCCACCCAACTGACCGATCGGCAGCGGAGAATTGTCGCCGCGGCACACAGCGTGCTCGGACGCACAACGCTCGTGGTGCGCGGCAGAAGCTTTCTGTACGACTGCACGGGAACGATTCTCGCCATCTACTACCAGGCCGGCATCGATCTGCTACCCTACTTCAACCGGGTCTCCGGCAACGGTGTGATGCGGCTGTACAAGATAGGTCAGCAGAGTAATCTTCTGTACACGACTCGCTACCCGCAACCGGGCGACGTCATCTTCTGGGACAATACCTACGATATGAACGGGGACGGAAAATGGGACGACCCGCTGACACATGCCGGAGTCGTCGTCGATGTGCGGCCGGATGGGACTATCGACTATGTGCACCAGAACTATGCACAGGGTATCGTAATCGAACAGATGAACCTGCTTCATCCCGCGGAGTACCGGCAGGTCGAAAATGGTCGCGAGGTCGTAATCAATTCGCCATTGCGGATGCGTTCGGATGTGTACATGAATCCGGGTATGATATTCTCGGGACAACTCTTTCGTTGCTTTGCGCAACTATATCGATTGCGCTGACGGATCGCGAGAATACTATCAACTCACCTGCAAGGTTACCCGATAGTGTTAGTCAGAGGGGAAAAAGGGTTGGTAACCGGTACACTCGATCGACTACTTGGACTTTTCAAGCAGCTTGACGGCGAAGAATCCTACGCTCACCGGATGAAGGCGCTCATCGAATGGTGCGAACGGATTCCGGATGTCCATTCAACGCGGCTTGTCTATTTTGACAGCCCTGACGGCGAAAAGCCGCTCGAGTTCAGTTACCTCCTGCCGTCCCGTCACGCGGCCGTTCTACCGAAAGAGCCTGCGGTGCTGAACGGCAAGTCGCCGATTCCGACGAGCATCTTCCCGGTCGAACTGCAGAAAGAGGTTACGCTCTTTTATCCGCTGAAGAACTCCCAAGGAGAACTCTCCGGGGCGCTGCTTCTGAAGTGCGAATCACCCCGTCGATTCCTGAAACAGAACGAGCTCCTGCTCGGTTTCCTCGCGTCCAAAGCGCAGGATCTATCGTCAGTCAGATCGCTGCAGAAAGAGACGCAGAATCTGCGCAGCCGGAACCCCCGGTCCGAGCAGGTCACTCCGCAGATGCTCGGCGGGCTTATGGACACGCTCGCAATCCCGATGTACGTCATCGATCCGACGGGCCGCTTCCTTGCGGTCAACAGCGAGTTCCTGCTCACCTTCGCGTATTCGAGCCTGGAAGAACTGAATCGAGAGGGGACGTTCTTTGTGGGCGACAATCAATGGCTCGAAGGCATCGATCAACTGTTCCGTGAAGGCAACCGAACGATCAATGTGCAGATCCGGACCGGACGCGGTGAGACCAGGACAGTGCAGAATGCGTCAACGCTCATAGGACGCACTACACTCGGCGTACTGTTTGATGTGAGCAACTACCTCAGACTGAACGAAGAGCTGCAGGAGACGCTCGAGCGTCACCGGATTCTGAATGAGAAACTGCAGGCAACGACTTCGGTGCTCCAGAAGACACAATCGACGGCGATGAAATCCCTCGCCGCGCTCGCAGAATATCGGGATCTGGAAACCGGAAAGCATCTTCACCGCATGTCTGAATATTGCGGCACCCTCGTTTCCGAGGTCTATCAGCACCAACCGTACAAGTTCAACATCGGGGAAGAATACATCGACGACATGTACCTCTCGGCGATGCTTCACGACATTGGCAAGGTTGGCGTTCCCGACGGGATCCTGCTGAAAGAGCAAACGCTCACTCCGCAGGAATGGACGGTCATGAAAAAGCATACAGTCTGGGGTTGGAACATTCTGAACGATGCCGATATGGAGCTCGGAAAGCAGTCTTTCCTCACACTCTCCTCACGCATTGCGCTGAATCATCACGAACGATGGGACGGCACCGGCTACCCGCAGGGCATTCACGGCTCTGAGATTCCACTCTCCGCGCGGATCACCACGATTGCCGATGTGTACGACGCGCTCACCTCGAAGCGACCCTACAAGGAGCCGTGGTCACATGAGCGGGCGATTGAAGAGATCAAGGATCGACGCGAAAGCCACTTTGATCCTGCCCTTGTCGATCTTTTCATCGGAGTGCAGGATAAGTTTCGGGAGATAAGGACCCGGTATCCCGAATAGGGAGTCCGATCCGGACAGTCAGTAGGACCGATCAAGCAGCATCTGAGTTACGCCGGACAGCATGTCGCGGTTCTCACCTCGCGGCAGCATAGCTAACTGCCTGAGGGCACGCTGCGTGTACAACGCGGCTCTCTCCCGCGCCAGGGAAAACCCGCCGCACCGTTCAATCGATTCGATAATCTCGCCAAGATCCGTATCGGTAAGAGTTTCAGGCATTAGCAGCCGCTTGAACACGGGTTCCGGCTGACTCGACCGGAGCGCGTAGATAAGCGGAAGAGTGACGATGCCCTGCCTGAGATCGGAACCCGGCACCTTGCCGAGCACCTCGGCTGATCCGGTGAAGTCAAGTATATCGTCCATGATCTGGAACGCCATGCCGATGCTGTAGCCGATCCGCCGGAGGTAGGTGCTGCGTGCAAGACCCATTCCTGCCTCGGAAGCGCCCAGGTAGAAGCTGTCCGCGATGAGCGTTGCAGTCTTTCCGACAACACGGCGTATGTATGTGCGTGGCGTATACTCGAGTCGAACCGCCGGGACCGACTGTTCGATTTCACCTGATACGATCTGGCTCACCACGATTGCCAGACGCTTCGCGTTTTCGATACTGGTGTTATCGGCCATCAGTCGATAGGTACGACTGAACAGATAGTCGCCCATCAGAATCGCTTCTTTCCGTCCGAACTCGACGTGAAGCGTCGGCTCGCCACGGCGAACGTCCGCCTCATCGATTACATCATCGTGAATCAGCGTGGCCATGTGCAGCATTTCTATTGCCGCCGCGACGTTATATATCCTGTCGGGGAGTGGCCGGACATCGACAGTGGCTGCTTGGTTACGGGAGACTGCTTCGAGCGATGTTGATTCGGATGCGCGTTTGCGGCGTGATCTCATCAATCCGAGATCGGCGGAACTCCGACCATTCTCGTTACTCTGTGACTGTGCAGCGAGGTCGCCATGCAGACGTGCACTCAGTAGCACGAAACCCGGTCTCAGCATTTTGCCGTTTCGGTTCGAAAGGTTGGTGAGTGCACGGGTAATCGTCTCATTTCGACTTCGTACGTTGTTCAGGATGACATCGTGCACCCGCTCGATGTCATGCTTCATCACCGGGAAATCGTCCCAGAAGTGTGTCATGCTCTATCCCGTCCGCAGCCGAAACGCCGCGAATCTGCACAGCGCTGCCGGAAGGTCCGGCTGCAGGATTTATTTTATGAGTAATGTACCAAGAAAAGCGGGATTCTACAATGAGCAGTGCGGCTGAACGGTTGAATTGACCTCCCCCGGAAGGTGGGCTACTGTGGTGGACAAGATGAAGAGCACCATCGCTGTTCGCTACATTGCGCTCCTGCTGCTCGGTTTCTTAGCGGCGATTCTCGTTGCCGGCTGCGCAGGCCCGCCGAAGCCCGTATCGCAGACTGAGCTCCTGCTCGGAACCACAATCACCATCACCGTATTCGATCGGATAGACTCCGGCATGCTCGCGCAGGCCTTCGCGCGGGTGCGCTCAATCCAGGACCGTATGACCACCGTCGGAACGTCAAGCGAAGTTGACGAAGTGAACCAGGAGGCCGGAATCCGTCCCGTAAAGGTCACCCGGGATGTGTTTGACGTCGTAAAAACCGCGCTCGAGTTCAGCAGACTGACAAACGGCGCATTTGACATCACCGTCGGCCCGATTGTGAAGCTTTGGGGTATCGGAACGAGCCACGAGCAGTTACCGACCAAAAAGGCAATCGACGAGCTCCTGCCGCTGGTGAACTGGCACCTCGTAAAGCTCGATCAGGCGGCCGGAACGATCTACCTCGAAAAGCGCGGTATGGCGATCGACCTCGGAGGAATCGCGAAAGGGTATGCCGCGGACGAGGCTGAGCGGATACTCGCAAAGGCGGGAGTGCGGCACGCGATACTCGATTTCGGGGGAAACATCGTCGTGATGGGATCGAAACCTGATGGATCGCCCTGGAGAATCGGCATTCAGACGCCGTTCGCCGACCGCGGCTCCTACCTGGGAATCGTGACGGCATCGGAAATGTCGGTGGTGACCTCCGGCCCATACGAGCGTTACTTCGTCAGGAACGGCGTCGTCTATCACCACATCATCAATCCGAAGACCGGATACCCGGTGGAAGACCACCTGACGAGCACGACGATCTACAGCGATGTTTCGATCGTTGGTGATGGGCTGTCCACTTCGGTGTTCGTCATGGGTCTGCAGGACGGATACGCACTTGTGCGCGATCTGAAAGGGGTCGACGCGATCTTCGTCACCGATTCAGGCAAAGTCTACGCAACACCGGGACTTGCCGGGCGGTTCACCGTCACGAACCCGGATTATCGGGTTGCGACACTCGATGAAGCGGCGATCTCACAGGCGCCGAAGGTCAATCCCCAGGCACTCAAGGAGATCGAACGCGCGGACATTCCCGCACCGGGACAGTGAGACTTCAGAATGTCTGAGCGTCGACGGCTGCCGGACTTCCGCCCTCGACACGGACGAACACCCGGTTTGGCAGGCATGCGGTCCACTGGCCATTGTGAGATAACCAGCCTGCGGCGATACATATCTTGTCCCGGCAGGGTGAATCTGCCACTCTCACCGAATTGTTTCTGATCTGTATCGTGGTCTCACCAATCGGCCCTGTCACCTTGAACTCGACGTTCCGGTCAAGAGGATAGAGATAGTCCTTGCCGTCGGCCTGAACTGAGACTTCGCTCGGCCCAGATCCCGCGCCATATGCGTGCATCGAAAAGAGTACCGCAACACCGATTGCGAGTGCAACTGAGACGATATCGAGAATGCGGAATGAAATTCCTTTTCTTCCGATGGTGAAGTCCAGGCGCGGCCGCACGTTCTAGTGCCTTCGTTTATCCCGTACATAGACGTTTTTTGCCGGTGAGTTTTCTGCCGCCCGTTCATCAACTTCGAACAGGCCGGTGACACGGATAAGCTCTCCGAGCTTCTTGTAACCGTAGTTGCGCGGATCGAATTCAGGTGCGCGGTTTGCCAGATTCTGTCCGACCGATCCGAGGTGTGCCCACCCGTTCTCATCCGCGGAGTCTTCCACCGCATTTCGCAGCAGTGAGACGAGCCGGGTGTCGCTGCGCAGATCTTTCGAGTTGCGCACAGCCTGAATTTCCGGCTCCTTTTCGTCGGTGTTGCGCAGAATCTCAGTGTAGATGAACTTGTCGCACGCGGCCACGAAGGCCTTTGGCGTCTTCTGCTCGCCGAATCCGTATACGGTAAGTCCGGACTCCCGAATACGGGCCGAAAGGCGGGTAAAATCACTGTCACTTGAGACGACGCAGAACCCGTCGAACTTGTTGGTGTACAGGAGGTCCATCGCGTCGATGATCATTGCACTGTCGGTGGAGTTCTTGCCTTTGGTGTAGGCAAACTGCTGCATTGGCTGGATGGCGAACTGGAGAAGCACTTCCTTCCAACCCTTCAGGTTCGGGCTCGTCCAATCGCCATAGATACGCCGAACGCTCGACACGCCGTACTTTGCCACCTCTTCGAGAAGAGCCTCTATGATTGAGGCCTGGGTATTGTCGGCATCGATAAGTACCGCAAGCCGTTTCTGTTGTTTTTCGTCTGCCATGGAACTCCAAAAAGGATAGATCAATTGCATGGGTTGTGCAAGCTCGGTACAATGCCACCCTATGATCAGCCACCTGAGCCCTATCACTGCACTTCTGAATGGTGCGGCTGCTGCCGGACTGAACCTTGCACTCGCTGCGGTTGCAAACAGAAGGCGTATGGTGACCCGGGGAGGCGCCGTCGCGGGCTTCCTTCTGGGAACACTGCTCATCCTGTTCGGAGGCTGGTTCTCCTGGTTCGAGATGGGGGCATTCTTCCTCTCCTCTTCGCTGCTCAGCCGCGTCGGGCGGAGCAGAAAGAGCGCGTTTTCCGCGATGTTCGAGAAGGGTGACAATCGGGATGCCGCTCAGGTCGCTGCAAACGGCGGCGTGGGACTTGCAGCAGCATTCGGCTATGCGCTCACCGGAAACGTGGCGTTTCTTGCAGCCGTCGCGGCCGCGTTTGCGGAGTCGAACGCCGACACCTGGGCAACCGAACTGGGGGTTCTCTCCCGGCGGCCGCCGGTCTCGATTATCGGAGGCAGGCCGGTTGAACCCGGAATGTCAGGCGGCGTTTCCGCGCAGGGTCTTCTGGCCGCGGTCGCCGGATCTGCACTGGTCGCGCTCGTTTATGTGGCCGGCGATTCTGTCGCAAACGGGTTTTTCCTGAACGGTGCGATAGTCATCCGGGGTCTCGTCATTGCGGCGTGCGGCGCATTCGGTTCGATCATTGACAGCTTTCTTGGTGCGACAGTGCAACTTCTCTACCGCGACCGGAACACGGGAAGAGTCACGGAACACCGAACTAATTCGGAAGGTATCGCTAACGAACGAATACGCGGCATCCGCGGTATCGACAACGATGTGGTAAATCTCGTGAGCTGCGCGGCAGCGGCAATAATCGCGGGGTTTGTGTCAACATTGACGCGGTAGCTTGCCCGGAAGCTGCCTGCCAGTGCAGGCGCGCAGCCGGGCGGTTGCCACGCGCAATCAGATGGCAGTTCGGTCCAACTGCTGCAGGTCAGATTCGGTGAACACGCGGTCGATATCCAGAATCATGATGAAACGGCCATCCTGTTTGCCGATCCCTTCGATGAAGTCAGCGTCGATCTTCGTTCCGATCTGAGGCGTCGGTTCAATCTGGCCGCGGTCAAGATTGATTACTTCCTGGACTGAGTCCGCAAGGGTACCAATCACCACTGTCTCACCTTCAATGATCACTTCGACCACGATAATTGAGGTGCTGATTGTCTTCTCAGTTTCACCCATATCGAACTTCATCCGAAGATCGACGACCGGGACAACGCTTCCCCGGAGATTGATGACCCCACGCATAAAAAGCGGCGTGCGCGGAACTTTGGTGACGGTGCTGTACTCGAGCACCTCTTTCACTTTTGCGACATCGATCGCGTATTGTTCTTTATCCAGCGTAAAGGTCAGGTATTGCGACTTTTCGACTGCAACATCTTCACTCATCTCCTGCCTCCTGCGCAATATCATACCGCAAAGTGTACGTTGAATCAAGCAAAATAGGATATTTTGTTATATTAGTGTTCTTTGGCAATTTTGTTGCCACTGCGTTCGCCAAACTTGGAGAGCAGCCGTTCCTGTGCCCGTTGCTTCAGACCCTGTTGCTGTGCGACTGTGCGTATTCGTTCCAGCGTCTCCTCTCGGTTCTGACCGCCAAGAACCTCCGACACAACGGCGAACTCCGACTTCGACAGCGTGAACGAGCCCACTACGTGTTCGCGAAATGATGTACAGGCCGCCGGACATACTTTCTCAGCCAGCTCGAACATAACGCGGGCATATTCACGAATCTCGTACTGAGCATGGGGATCCATGCGCAGTTTGAGGAAGTGAAACAGATTGTGAAGGTCGATCTGCCAGTACCACTCGGTGTAGGCGCTCAACGGCAGATTGATCCGGGCGAGTTCACGGGCAAGACCGGTGTCAAGCAACTCCTGATAGGATGCGTATGCGTGCTTCTGTTCGTCTGCCATCCGGGTGCGGATGCGTTCCTGGAGCTCCTCCGGCACCGGTTCATCGCTGCGTCCCTGCTTGTTGTCTTCGCTTTGAAGCGCGATATGAGTGCCTTCCGGGAGGTAAAACTCATCCTTCAGTACGCTGTAGCGACCGGAAATCTCGTTCAAGCGGGCCATTCGATGGCGGACCCATTGCCGCGCCACGAAGATGGGCATCTTGGTGTGAAATGTGAGGATCACCTGTTCGAATGGCGAGGTGTGCTCGTTGCGAAGCAGATAGTCGATCAGCGCACCGTCCTGCCTGAACGATCTGGTTCCCTCGCCATACGAAACCCTCGCCGCCTGCACGATCCGTGCATCGCCGCCGAGGTAATCGACCAGTCTGACAAAACCGTTGTCCAGCACCTTGAACTCTTTGTCGAGAACTTCTTCCGCCTCAGGAACCACGCAGTGGGCCATGTCGCCTCCTCCGATGCAGTATATCGTGATTCCACGCGGGGTCAACCCGCGGCCAAATGACAGCTGGTAACTGTACGGAGCGCTTCGTCCGGAGTCGCGCTGTCAAAAAATGATGACGAAAATCCGTAACTACAGTATCATCGGAACTACCGTTGCAGTGCCCGTTCGGGGCGGGGGGGGGGCGGCATGGCTTCGGCAGAGGCAGGGGCATGTTAAAATGTAGTTGGAGCTGCACGAGTTGATCGTGCGGATGTGGCGGTCATGATACCCGCAGAGTCAGGGAGTTCCCGTGGGCAGTACCTGCGGGTATACGCAGAGGAAGAAGAGGACGGCGGATACGCCCTCTTCGCAGACTCATTTCACATCATCGATCTCCACTTACAGCTCACGTTCACGCGTCTTGAGCAGCTTGCATGCGACGCGACACTTCCCTTTGAATGCATTATTCCGGCTGGTGAGCGTGAGGTGCACCTGCTCACGTTGAGACCATCCGGCAAAGGGCGCCGCTCCTACGTGCTCAAGTACACATTTGCACGTGGAAACCCCGTGAGCGTGCGTCACGATGAGGGGCACCTCTATCTGTTCCCGTTCGAGCACGGAGCAAAGCATTGCGTAACGCAGGGCTTTCACGGAAAGTTCACGCACGAAGAGGAAAACGAGTACGCGCTCGACTTCGATCTGGATGAGGGAAGCGTTGTCTGCGCCGCGCGGGCCGGCAGAGTTGCCGAAGTGTGCGCCGATCATACGGTGGGGGGCGCAGGCTCAGGGTATGATCGGTACGCGAACTACATCCTCATTGAACATAGCGACGGCTCGTTCGGCAACTATGCACACCTGAGATATCGTGGCGCACTTGTGAGACCCGGCCAGAGAGTGGACGCCGGCCAACCCATCGGCTTCAGCGGGAACACCGGGCGGACCTCCGGCCCTCACCTGCATTTCGATGTCCGCATTCCAACTATGAACTGCCGGATGCAGACTGTTCCCGTTCAATTTCTCGGACCGCCTGCATTCTACAACGTTCATGCCCCAGGCTCCGTCGCGGCGAATGAAACCTCACCATCGTTACGCATGGGAACCGGCGCGCCGTCCTCAACCGCCGCGAGAACCACCTCGTCGGTACGGCAGGGCGGTACTCAGAGAGTTCGGCAGAATAATCAGGCGGAACGTGTGGACCGAGCGTCATCCCCGGGTCCCCGGACTCACGGATCAACGAAGGACCGCCAGCACAGCCGACAATCCGAGTCTTCAGTTGTGCCTGTCGAAGGCAACTTCTACTACGCTTATCATCCGGGACTTCCGCAGTTTGATGTGGTGCTCGGGAGCGATCTCACTCCCGACCACTTTGATGGATATGCGAAGAAGGTTCGCCTGAACGGCAAGGTCGAAGTGCGGGTCGAGCGAAAGGACCTGACCTACCTGATCTTTGTCAGTAATGGCATGTCGACCGACGCGACAGTCAGGGTGACCATGAGCCTCCACGGAATGAGCTCAACTGCAGGACTTCCGGTGAAGCTCGACACGCCGGCGGAAACTGAGCTGTTTGTCACACTCCTGCGACCGACCGGGAGTACCGGCCGGTATGGCTATTCCTACCGTATACAGGTGACAACGAAAGCCTGATCGTCTACTCCGGGAACTGAGTACGCTGACGCGATCTCTTTTTTACGCTGTGCAGATGCTTGAGGTCGAGCCGGGCCTCGCGCGCAGATTTCGAAGGACGGGTCGGTCGTCGTTTTCTGTGGGCGTACGCGGCGCCTGAAAGCAGGTCAAACACGCGAATAACGGCTATCTCCCGATTTCGCAGTTGAGTCCTTTCCTGATCGACGTGAACGACAAGCTCATCCGCATCGTTAATGCGTGCGGCAAGCTTTGTACGGACCCGGTCGAGTTGTTCGGCGGAGAAAGATGTCAGCAATGACAGACGCACTCTGGCGGTCACCCGCGTGTTGACCTTGTTCACGTTCTGACCGCCGGCTCCGCCGGACCGTGAAAATGTGAACTCTGTGTAGTGGTCCAGTTCATGACGAAGCGCTTCGCTGTTCATAACAGCGGACAGTCTACCGGGGTAACTCGGCTGCGGCAATATGGCGGCACGCTGCAAACTGCAAGTGAATCGCTCAGGACCTCAGTCTCCTCGGTTGCGGGGGCTTGCGTCGGACGCTGAACTCCTTGCGGTTGACCGGCGCCACGATGTCCGCGCGATTTCGCGCGGCTTCGAAGAGCACCTGCTGTGCCGCTGCGGGCGGTCGACCGTCAGGCTGCCGCCTCACGTACCTTCCGTCAGGCTGCATTACATGACATTGCAGGGAATCGCTCATGTACGTGTCCAGGATGAACTTGACGCGTTTGCGCAGGTCGGCATCCTCGATCGGAAAGAGCAACTCCACCCTTCGCTGCAGATTGCGGGGCATGAGATCCGCACTGCCGCCGAAGATCTCTTCGGCGCCTCCGTTGTAGAAGTAGAACAGACGCGAATGCTCGAGATATCGATCGATGATGCTGAGCACGCTGATGTTTTCACTCATGTTCGGCACTCCAGGGACGAGCATGCAGATTCCGCGAATAATGAGGGTAATCTTCACGCCGCCGACTGACGCACGATAGAGTGCTTCGATTACATCGGGATCCGCGAGCGCATTCGCCTTTATGATGATGACGCCCGGCGTTTCGGGAGTCGATCTCTGGGCTTCGCGATCGATGAGCTGCAGAAGCCGCCTCTTGAGTGCCGTCGGTGCCATGACTATCTTGCTCAATGCCGGAATTGCCGAGTATCCGGTGATCGAATTGAAGAATAGCCCTATCTCGTACGAAATGTCGTCGTTTGCCGTGAAAAGCCCGATGTCCGTGTACATCCGTGCAGTCCGATCATTGTAGTTACCCGTGCCGAGATGCACGTACCGCGTCACCCCTTTCTCTTCGCGCCGGATAATGATCAGGGTCTTCGCGTGCACCTTCAGACGTGCAATACCGTAGACGACGATAACACCTGCGCGTTCGAGAAGTTGCGCCCATTCGATGTTCTGCTCTTCGTCGAAGCGGGCTTTCAACTCTACGAGGACGGTAACCTGCTTGCCGTTCTCGGCCGCAAGCTCGAGTGCCTGGACTATCGGGGAGGTACCGCTGGTACGATAGAGAGTCATCTTGATGGCGAGGACCGATGGATCGATCGCGGCCTCCTTTACCAGACGAACAACCGGCGCAAAGGATTCGTAGGGATGGTGCAGCATGATGTCGCGTTTCTTTATTGCGTCCCAGATCGAGCTTTCCTCGGGCAGAAACGGCGAATCCTGCGGCTTCCACTTTTCGTATCGCAGATGATCGAACCCCGGCAAATCGACAAGCTCCATGAATGTGCTCAAGTCCATCGGGTCCGCTTTTACATAGACCTCGGAAGCATCGAGCGAAAGGCCCTCTGTCAGTATTCTCCGCAATTGTGCGTTCGATTTGTTGACACTCATCCTGACCGGCATGCTTGATGCCCGCGATACCAGGACCTGCTCCATCGCCTCGACAAAGTCTTCGTCCCGCTCCTCATCCACCCCGAGATCCGCGTCCCGGGTCACACGGAAAAAAATGTCCTCCACTATCTCGTAGCCCGGAAACAGCTCGGACGCGTGCTCGCGAATAATGTGTTCAAGCAGCGCGAAGCAGACGGCGCCATTCGAGTCCGGAAGATAGAGAATGCGACGGATGCGCGAGGGGATCTGAACTATTGCAAGCGAAACCTCCCCGGCATCCGGCACAAGCAGTTGCTCGCCGGCGAGAGGACGGAGCAGAAACGCCGCATGAAGCCGCAGGTTACCGATATAGGGAAGCGGCCGGCCAAGTTCGCAACGGATGGGCGTAAGTACGGGAAAAATCTCTTCCTGGAACAGCTCCCGGACGAATCGCTTCTGCTGGGAGGAAAATGTCTCGGGAGTCTTCAGCACGAGCCCCGCTTCAGCGAGTCGCGGCAGCACGTCGTCGAGCAAGCAGTCGTACTTGGTTTTGACCATCTGTCTTACCCGCAGTGTGGCCTCCCGAAGCTGCTCCTCGGCACTCATTCCCGACGGACACTGCACCTTGTTTCCCGTGACAATCTGCCGCTTCAGCGACGCAATTCTCACCATGTAGAACTCATCGAAATTAGACGCAACAATACAGAGAAACCGAAGCCGCTCGAGCAGCGGCATCTCCGGACGCAGGGCTTCAGCGAGAACCCGTCGATTGAACTCAATCCAGCTGAGCTCGCGATTGATATAGCGTCCGCCTTCGTGCTTCTTGTATGTACGAATTTCTTCTTGCATAGCGCGAATCCTTACGTGATGACGACGTGATACCCGAAGACATCCTCAAACATCTGTGCCTTGTACGGCATGCCATACTTCTCGACGGAAATATCACCCTGAGTCTCACAGTGTACCAGAAAATCAGCATCCTTTACTTCGACTCGGATTGTCCGTACCCGTTGCAGGTGACTGCGGTCCAGTGCATCAGCCACGCGAAGAAGGCTTGCGAGCTTCAGCACGGTGAGACGTTGTTCCTGCCTGAGCGATATGAACTGCGGGTGCGATGCGAGCGGCATCGATTTGCGGTGATATCGGATGACATTGGATATGATACGGATATCCTCGCGGGACAGACCAAATATCTCGGAGTTTGCCACGATGTACTGACCATGTTTGTGATGGCCGCTTGCGCGCACAAAGTTGCCGATGTCATGAAGTATCGCCGATATCTCGAGCAGGAGACGTGCGTGACCGTCGAGCCCGTGCTCGCTCTGAAACTGATCGTAGATCGCAAGCGAAAGTGTACTCACGTGCACTGCGTGCTTCTCGTCGTAGTGGAACTTGCGGCCAAGACTCATTGCCGATGTCACCACCTGACCGTAGAGCTGCTTCTCGACATCCTTGGCCGTCCCGAGCGCGAAGCTGACAAGCATTCCTTCCCGGATACTCACGTCCGGGACGATGAGCTTTTCGGCGTTTGTCGCTTCGAAGAACAACTTGTAGATGACGAGCGCGGGAACCAGTCCTTCGGCTTCATTGTAGGTAACCGAAAGCCGGTTCACGATCTGGTCGACCGTCAGTTCCTCCATCTGCGCAAGGAAATTGAAGAATGCGTCCTTCCCGATTACCCAGTAGTGATCTGCCTCTTTTTTCCCTGCGTTCGCTGCGGCAAGCCGGGCGTCCCCGCCGACGGCCACGAAATAGTGGATTCGGGTGAGCTTGAGCTCTGTGTTCATGATCTCGAGGGTGCCACGAAGGTTCTCACGCAGGTACTCTTCCATCTGGCCACTCGATTCCCATCGGGGTCGAACCGTCTGCTCGATGCGCACAGTCCCGATGCGAAATGAATGGGCAGATACCATCTTGCCGCGATCGAGCATCATGACCTCGGTGGAACCTCCCCCGACCTCTATGATGAGTGAGCTCGAGCGTGAGAATGGGCCTTTCATGTCGGTAACTGCATGCTGAACCGCGAGATAGGTCAGATGATTCTCTTCGACGCCTTCGATAATGTTGATACGGAGTCCGGTGCGAATGTAAACGCGGTCAACAAAGGTGTCACGGTTCTTCGCCTCGCGGATGGCGCTCGTGGCGATCACGCGGACTTCCTTCGGACCGATATGCCAGCCGGAAAGCATTTCCAGAAAGCCACTCAGGGTTTTCACCGCGCCGAGCATCGTCTCCCTGCTGAGATAGCCGGACATGAAGACGTCCCGCCCCAGCGGGAGCGGCTTGGAGGCACGGTCGAGCCGCCGCCAGTCCCCGGATGGATCGATCTCTGCAATCACCATGCGGATGGCGGTCGAACCAATGTCGATCACCGCGACAATCTTGTGATCAGCTAATCGCTTTTTTTCCATAGATTAATACTATTCTCTTTTCGGCAGATTACTTCTTTTGCTTATCGGTCTCCGCAGCCTGTTCGGCAAATCGCTCCACAAGCAGATGCACGGCACCAATCGCGACCGCATCATCTCCAAGCCGTGCTTCGACCAGCTTGACTGCCTTCGCAAGATAGGGCATAGCGTGCTCGCGCATGGATTTCTCAGCCGTTGCAAGGTACGACTTGCCGAATCGTTCCACGAGACCACCGCCGATGACTATGGCTTCAGGGTTGAAAATATTGACCAGGTTCGCGAGACCTATTCCGAGGAAGTCGGCGGCTCGCTGCACGAGCCTCTCCACCGCCTTGTCTCCCGAGGATATCGCCTTTGCAAAGACGCTGCTCTTCATCTTCGAGAGGTCACTCCCGGCGAGTTTTGCCAGAGCCGGCGCGCTTCCGGTAGCCGCGAGCATGAGCGCATCCTTGGACATTGCGGTCTTTGACGCCACCGACTCGAGGCAGCCGTACTGGCCGCAGCCGCACAACCGACCGTCCACCTGAATAATCATGTGGCCGACCTCGCCCGCGCCGCCTGTTGCGCCGCGATAGAGTTTGCCGTCGATCACTATGCCGCCGCCGATGCCGGTGCCAGGGAAGACGCCGAGCACGTGCCGGTACCCCTTCGCGGCGCCTGACTTGAACTCACCGTATGTTCCCGCGTTCACGTCATTCTCGAGCACAATCGGGATCTTCAGTTCACTTTCCAGCCGTTTCTTCAGCGGAAAGTTGTGAAAGCCAAGATTCGGCGTTTCGAGTACAGTTCCTGTTGCGCTATCGATTGGCCCCGGGATGGCCACCCCGGCGCCGGCCACCTGGTCGAGAGTGATCTTTGCCTCAGCAACAAGCGAGCGAATGCATCCGAGCATACGAGTGAACACATCTTCACCGTTCGAACCGTCGCCGATCTTCTCCTTGCTTCGCGAAACTATGCCGAGCTTTCTATCAAACAGGCAACCAAGCATCTTTGTTCCGCCAAGGTCGAATCCGATAAGATACGGACGATCTTCGTTCACTGTAAGCCCCCTATCTCGATTGACTTGCCAAGCGAGCACTTGCTGCAACCTCGACAATGTTACTATAGTTGACCGGTTATGCAAACATCGACGGGCGCCCCTGCTCGCGGCGTAGTGATCGGCCGCTTCATGCCGCCCCATATGGGCCACCTGTATCTCATCAACTTCGCTTTGAGCTACTGCACCGATGTTACGGTCCTCGTGTGCACGCTGCCGCACGAGCCGATTCCGGGTGATCTGCGCTTCGAATGGATGAAGCAGCTATTTCCTGCAGCAAGGATCGTCCACATTACCGAGGCGATTCCTGCTGCGCAGAAAGACATGCCTGGTTCGACGGCCATCTGGGCAAAGACGATTAGGACCTATGTGCCGGATGCTATCCATTTCGTCTTTGCATCCGAACCGTACGGCGAAGAACTCGCCCGCGACCTTGGCGCTTCATTTGTCGGGGTCGACCCGGCACGTGCCCAGTTTCCGGTATCGGCCACCGATATCAGAAATCACCCTATGCGAAACTGGAAGCACATACCGGAACCGGTAAGACCCTATTTTCTGAAACGGGTCAACGTGCTGTCCTCAGGCAATAGCACGCTCGCCCGGGAGCTCGCAGCGGAGTTCTCGACACTCTACGTTGCCGATTACCGAATCTTCCTCAGCAGCTATCGCGCGCGTGCGGTCGGTCCTTCAGACCTGCAGGATGTAGTGAGAGCGCAAAGGGCCTCTGAAGAGGCCCTTGCCCGGCAGGCAAAGCGGGTACTCTTTGCCGAGTCATCCGCCCTGCAGGTTCTTGCGCAGAATGGTCGGAACACCGGAACTGTTTCCGCCGACACCCTCACCACGCTCGAGCACGCTGTGAGGTCTGAACATTATGACCTCTACATAGTTGACGGTGACGATTCCGAAAGTCTGAACAGTTACTACCGAACTCAGCTCGCCGAACGCGGCGCGCGGGTCTGCATGGTGAACACGGGGAGAGCGGGCAGTTCAAGCGGGATCAGCGAAGCTGCTCACGCTGTTCAGGAACTGCTCGACGAAGACTCGTAACGACCGGCACGGCAGGAGTAGTCGGAAAGGAGGACTCGGATGACACGTTCCACTCGTGTGACGGCGGGGCTGGTCGCTGTTTCGTTGACACTGGCAGGCTGTGCCTCCACTGGCTTCCTCGGTTTTCTGGCCACGACGAAGTACGTCGACACACATGTTGCTGCTGAGAAGAGCGACACGCAGGCACAATTCGCTGAGACGAACAATAACGTGCGGAAAGTGCAATCCTACGTGCAAAATGTACATGAACTCGAGGTAACGCTGCGCTCTCTCATCGATGACATTAAAGCCAACCAGGAATCCACCCGCGAGTTGAAGGCTCTGGTCGGACAGCTGCGGTCACGGCTTGATGCAATACCGGAAGAGACGCTCAGAGAACTCGTCAACATCCTGCAGGAGTATCTCGCAAAAAAGAGTCCGGCTGTCGCTCCCGCACCCTGAAGGGCTGAAGCGAACTCAACGCACCCTGCGATCAAGCACTCTGTAGAGCTTCGGTTGCGAGGCAAGCTCGGCCGTTACCGTGAGTTCGAAACGCGCCGAATCGGGCGAACCGTCGGCGATTGCACGATGGTCGGTCGAAAGAAGTGCGCGCAGCTGAGACTCCTGATCGCCGTCGGAAGGATCGCCTTCGACCACGCACCGAAGGGACTCATCGCCGTGCTCACCGTCGGCGGAAATTTCGATGCGGCCGGCATTTCCGGAATGAGCGCGGATACGCGCTGAGAGTTCAGTAGCGGAAAATCTGTTCCCCTCCCAGACCAGCGTGTCGTCCGGACCAAGAACCTCGACTGAAGGAAACGGCAGTCTGCAACTGTGGGATACCCACCGTGCAGTGTCTCCGGTACGGTAGCGTATGAGCGGCATCGCGTTGCGCAGGAGCGTCGTGACCACGAGCTCTCCCATGGGTGCGGGCTCGCCGCTCTCAGGATCGATAATCTCCCAGAGGAAATCAAGGGTGTTCAGATGAAGCCCCCTGCATCCGGGAAAGCTGATTGTCTGGCTGCCGCCGATCTCGGCACTTCCATAGGAGAGAGTCGGAGCGCACGCCCACAGAGCGGTGAGGCGTTCCGCGATATCTGCGGGACAGCTTTCCCCGAGACAGAGAAGCAAATCAGGCTGGTAGGAGAACCCGACATCCTGAGCGCATCGAGATAACTCCCACAGTGCGGCTGCGCTTCCGGCGATGATTTGCGGCCGGTATTCAACTAGCCAGCGGACGGCGCTCTCGGGATCTGAGGTTGAGGCGCTGAGAATGTCGACTCCAAGAAGCGTGAGCGCAGAGGAAGTCGACATAGTCTCGGCCCACATCGGCGCGTCGGAAGGCAGGAGCAGCAGTGCCCGCACGTTGCCCGCCGCGCGCTTCTTCTGCAAAAGTGCCCCGATCGCCACCGAACGGGAGGTACAAACCTGGCTCCAGTCATCCTGCGCGAAGACGACTGTTTTCGGTTGACCGAAGGTACCTGCAGAGGTAACGGTTCGCGCGATCCGATCCATGGGCACCGCTATGAATCGCCGCCAGTCGGCAAACGCGTCGCGGTTGGTGAAGGGCAGCGAGTGAAGGTCAGCAACATCGCGGATATCCGCGGCGCCGCGGCCCAGCAGCTCACGATAGAACGGCGAATCCGCAGCCGCGTGCCTGAGTGTCGCGCGCAGCCTCCGTGCCTGAAGATGGTAGAGCAAGCCCGCGCCATACTCGGTTTCCGACTCCGGAACCTCGGCGCCGCCCCGGTTCCAGGCAGCGCGTGCCGCCGAAGCGAGCAGGCGCGCTCCTGATGTGGTGCGCTGCATTTTCCGCAACGCCTGATCAATGAGAAAGGTAACCATGAGACCTACTTTTCAGTCATAACCCATACGCCTTCCCAGCCGGAGGGCGGCGCATCGGCTGTGGTTGATATCCGATACTCATCGGCGAGCAGGCGGCACTTCCGTGCGTACATGCGTGCGGCGGGATCCCGTTCCGCAATGGCGTCGAACTTCTCGATAGCCTGTGGAAAGCGCCCCTGGTAGAAGAGAGGCAATGCTTCGGCAAATCGGGATAGATCATCTTTTCGCGCCGCAAACTCGTCGTCAAACATCGGTTCGTACACTACCACGGGTTCCCTGCGTCCGACCACCGCGACTCGGGAAAGTTCGCGGGCAGGGAACGCGCCGGCAATTGCATCACGCGTGGCCTGGGACATCATCGAGTAGGTCGCGAACTGTTTGTTGATGCCTTCCAGCCGCGATGCGAGATTGACCGCATCGCCCAGCATCGTATAGTCGAAACGGGTGTGAGAACCCATGTTCCCGACGACCGCCGGGCCGGTGTTGACACCTACCCGCATGTACAAGTCCTTATTCACCCGTTCGCGGAACGCCGGCCTGAGCTCGGTGAGCCGCGCCTGGCAGCGCAATGTTGCACGGATCGCGCGGACCGCATGATCTTCCTGACCGAGCGGCGCATTCCAGAACGCGATTATTGCATCACCTTCGTATTTGTCGATAGTTCCGCCCTCTTCCTGTATGATGTCGGTCATTGCGGAGAGGTAGTCGTTCAGCAGCGCCGTCAACTCTTCGGGTGACAGCCCTTCGGATATCCCGGTAAATCCCTGAAGATCCGAAAAGAAGATGGTGAGCTCGCGGCGCTCGCCACCTAGCTGCAGCCGTTCCGGATGGGCGATAAGCTGTTCGATGACCGCAGGGCTCAGATACTGCTGAAATGCGTTCTTGATGTACTTGCGCTGGCGGCCCTCGGTTGCGTAGTTCATGACATTGGCGCCAACCAGGGTAAGGACTACGGCAAGCTCCGAGGCGATGAGCGGCATCCACACGCCGGCTCCGTAGGAAAGGAAACTCAGCCCGATTGGTACCGGCAGCGCGATCACAAAGAGCAGGACGGTGCCCACGGTTCCCGAGATGAGCGAGGCGGCAAGCCCGGCGGCAATGCCGAGCAACGCAATGAGCAGTATCGACTCCCATGTCGGCATGTCACGCATGAACGAATCAGCGAGCAGGTTGTCGAGCATGGTCGCGTGAATCTCGGTGCCGGGAACAATCGGCGACAGCGGCGAAGGCCGCAGGTCCATCAGACCCGGCGCCGAAAAGCCGAGCAGCACGTACTTGCCTGCGAGCTCCTTCGGGTCGATATTGGGTTTCTCGCCCGACTGGAGTTGAATGTCGCTCTGGATAATGGCTGCCGCACTGTAGTTCTGATGGGTGGTGGCGCCGGCTGTCGTGTATCGCAGGAGCGACTGTCCGCTCGAATTGATCGGGACCGATCTCCCGTCGACTACGATGCGACCACGGCGAACCGACACGCTGACAGGAGTTTCGCGTGCAGCCGCGTACATCGCAAGTGCGAGGGAGGGCATCACTTTCCCGTCGAAGATCGTGAAGAGCCTGCCGCGGCGATAGACACCGTCGGCATCCTGCGAGAAGTTCGCCGCGCCCACGACTTTGCTGTTCGTCAGCACGTCCGGAATCGGAAAAAGTGCATAGTTGTTGTTTATTGCTTTCTGTACGGACGGCGTGAGCCAGGCAGATAGTCCGTTGACCGATATGTCGTGGTTCAGGGCACCTGCCGGCCAGGTGGCACCGCCGCCTTTGTCGTTTCCCGGAAATACCGCCGCGACAAACCTTCCAAACTGTCCGATCGACTCGCCGAGCGCCTGATCGTCGGATACCCCGTACTGGGACGGATCTGCAATGAGCACATCGAATGCGAGCGCCTTGACTCCCGCCCGCATGCAGAAGTCAACGACCGCGCTGTAGACTTCTCGCGGCCACGGCCAGGACCAGTCGTTGGTCTTCTTTCCCCAGTCGAAACTTGCCTGATCTAGCAGGATCAGGGCAACCTGACTTGTCGCCGCGTCCGGATGGGCGAACAGCCTGACCCGAGCATCCCAGGTCTTCGCCTCAAAGCCGGAAAGGATTCCCGACAGCAGAAGAAGCGCCGCGGCGAGCGCGCCCGCAGCCCCGACAATAGCGCCGCGGACAAGCCTCGGCCTGAGCGTTGCGTCTCTCTCTCGCATAGGGTACCGGCTAGATGCCCTTCATTGCTTCAGCGTAGCGCTGCTGCGTGAAGCTCTTGTTGTACCCGGGCGCCGAGTAGTTACCGATATCCTTCGTCACGTCCTTTATGCGATCCTCCGGGGCCGGATGAGTCTTCGCGAAGTCGAGGCCGCCCGGTTTCAGCTTCAACTTCATGTTCTGCAGGACCTCGATAAGTGCCCGCGGATCGTAGCCGGCTCGCTCGAGAATCGTTACGGCAGCAAGATCTGCTTTCGATTCGGCGCCGCGGGAGTAGCCGCTGTTCACGAGTTTCTGCGTGATGTCGTTGATCGAATCGCTGAACACGGAGGTGAGCTTGGCAATATCCTGGCTTGTCGCGAACTGCGCGGAGGTGATTGCAACATTCGTAAGGGCCGAGGTTATGCGTGAAGTCTTGATCGCGTTGATTGCGTCCCGGTCCTCGATGTGACCGATCTCATGCGCGAGAATCGCCGCAACATCCGCTTCGTTGCGCGTGAGCTCAAGCATGCCACGGGTAATGAATACCAGTCCGCTCGGTGTGGAAAGCGCGTTGATATCGCTCGAATCGAGAATGAGGAACCGGTATCCGAGAAAGAGTTCAGGTCGATCCGAAACCAGTGACAGCGCCTGACCGATCATGTTGATGTAGTGATCTGCAGCCGGATCGCTATAGGGTTTGTACTGCCTGAGAATGACTGCGCCCACGGCGCGCCCGATGTAGTACTCCTGTTCGGGAGTGATGTCTTCGGTGCTCTTCTGAACTGCGGTAACGCTCTTTTGAACCGAGGCTACCTGATCGGCCGAAACGTCTCCGCTCATAAGGCGATTGCCGAGATCACCGAGACTCGAACAGCCTGCCAGTGCGATCACGATCAGAAGAGAGGCCGGGATCGTGAGGATGGAACTGAACTTCCGCATGGAGTTGCGATGGGAGCTCATCTGTCACCTCCGTTCCCGAACTTGAGACCCGCGGCGTCCATGAACGCGACGAGATCCTTAGTCGGCACACCGAAGGTCTGCATCTTGTCGACCCACGTGTAGTTCAGGTCGTTTGCCGATTTGTATTGCGCCTCGACCTCTTTGTTGAAGCCGCGGCCGGCAAGGGCAACCTCGCTGCTTGATGCATTCTTATCAACATTCGAGGCACCGGCCTCAAATACGATCTTCTTCTCTGTGAGGGCTGAAGCGCTTACCCATCCGTCTGTCCCGGACTTCGGCACTTTCACGTGTACCCAGCCGCTCTGCGATCCGAGAACCGCCAGACGGTCACCATACGAAACGGTTGCCAGGCTCTTCGCCAGAAAGGAGGGACGATCGCGCACTTGCGTCTGCTGGACCGTGACGCTCATTTCTGATTGTGCAAATACAACGCCTGCCGAAAACACAAGCAGCAGGAACGCTACAATGCTCGCTTTTTCCTTCACCTTCAGAAGCCTCCAGTGCTACCCATAGTACACCCAAACAGGTGATCTGTCACTTCAATAGACAGCGCGAAGTCCGGCAGAATACAGGAGCCCGCTTGCGCGAAACATTGATACATCCGTCCGCAGAAGAACGATATCGTTGTCCTCCGCAAGTGCAAGCATGTCGTCAGTTATCTGTTTGTTGCGCACAAGCAAAATGCAGGAAATGTCCGCAATCATCGCGGTCCGGACGGTCTGGAGTGAGGCCAGACCGGTAATCAGCAGCACGCTGTCGACTGTCAGAGTCAGCACATCGCTCATGAGATCGGACGCGAACGCGTACTGAACTGTGCGAGCCGTTGTATCTGAATTCCGGGAAACAATCGAACCGCCGGTTGTCTTTACGATTTCTGAAACCTTCACGGAGCCTCCCGAACGCCGTCCCATCGTACCGCAAACGGGTGATGGAGAGCAATCGAGATTGCACCGACTAACCTAAACGGGCTTGCGACGAACTACCTCAGGACGCAGATGGAGCCAGCGGGAAATCTCCTTCAGGTGTGACCCGATGAAAAGAAGGCTGTAGGTTGCTACCAGCAAACCGAACACCAGATTCGTCGGAAAATCGAGGCTGCTTCCGAGAAAACCGTGCAGCCACTGGACCGACTGGCTGAAGGACGCGAGCGGGAGAGCCGCTATGATAATGATTCCCGTGATGATCCAGCGGCCGAGTGCTTCACTTGGAGCAGACTTGACAGCAGCCGGCGCCGAATCGCTGTGAATCCTGTGCATAACCGCGTCTGTGAAGGCGTCTCTGCTCTCCGGGATATCGTGCCTGCTTCCGGTGTACGGAATCGAAAGCAGATGCATTCCGGAGTTCATTCGGCTGATCGATTCCCAGCACGTAGTGCAGGTCTCGATGTGCTCGGCGATTCCGGCCGGCAGTGGATCACCCTGATCAAGATCGAAGTAGCGTTCAAGAACCTCCGAACACGTCATGTCACGCCTCCGTCACAGAATCAGCGAGCGTTTCGCGCAGCCGCATCTTCGCGCGGCGAACGTGCGACTTGATGGTATTCACCGGGAAACCCGTCATGCCGCTGATCTCCTCGTATTTGAGATCGAAGAAGAAGTAAAGCTCGATGCAGACCGCATGATGGGACGGCAGCTCCTTCATTGCGAGCTGAACCGCCTCCCGTGTTCGCTGGTACAGGAGCTGCTCTTCGGGAGTGCGTCCTGAGTCAGCAGGCTCCAGTTCCCCGAGGCTCTCCACCCGCCGCACCGATGAGTTGGCATCGATCGCCATGTGATAGGCAATCCTCATCAGCCAGGAATAGAACCGCGATTCACCCCGAAAGGTGGAAAGACTGCGATACACCCGGAGGAATACCTCCTGCGAATAGTCTTCCGCCGATTCGCGGTTTCGCAGAAATCGCATACCCATTGCAAGCACGCGCGATTGATGACGTTCAACCAGGACCCTGAACGTTTCAACATCTCCATCCAGAACGCGACGGACTACCTCGATATCCTGATCTTCCGAGTCCCTGACCGGGCTCATTGCGCGAGCTGTGCGGACTACGCCCGCGACTGGCGCGCACGATAGAAAATGATCAGACTCAACCCGATGGAAAACGGGATGAGTCCGCCGAGCAGGCTGTAGCTTGCACCACTTTTCAGCAGGAAGAATATCGACAGTACCGCGCCGACTATGAGATTCAGCAGTCCCGCAAGAAGGCTGAATGTCGAAATATCGAAGGGTTGATAGGGCGACATCCCCTTTTCGATCATCAGCATCCGCTGTTTGTGTCGCCACAGAAGATAGAAGAACACCACTACGCATCCCATGACTATGCCAACGATCGGAATGACCGTTACCATTATCTGCGCGGCTGCCGATGGAACAGAGTTCATGGAAGCTCCTTTCTGGAATTGACACCTGCTGGCTCATCCTATCATCTCGCGGCACCATTATCAAACATAGAACCGAGTTGCATGCGAGTGATAGTAAAGAAATGGTGCCCCTGGATAGCCATAGTGAAAATGCGCACCGCCTGCGCCGGTCTTGCAACAAGAGCCTTCGCAAGGTAGTGCAGATAACTCAGACCGTACCGAGAGAATGTCTGCCGCGATAGCGACTTTGCCAGGCCGTACAGTTCGCGAAAGCCTATCCGCACGCGTGCCGGTTGACCGAGATTGCGCAGCCGCTTTGGATATCTTCGAAGCAGGGCAAGGCATCGGTTGAAGAAATTCCTGGGCCGGTAGATTTCCCGAAGAATACGGTGGTAACCCTCTATCAGGAAGTGGGGATCGAGAATAGTCCTGAAGTTGATCAGTGATCCGTGAGTGTTGTTTCCGTCGCTCTTCCCAAGCAAGCGTCCCTCGGTCTCGAGGCGATCCCAAAGCCGCGTATGCGGCAGGGCCATAAGCGTTCCGACCATAGCGACGGGTACCGCAAGTTCGGCCACAAACGCTATCTGCTGATCAAAAACGTCCACAGGATCGGTATCAAATCCGATGATGAAACCGGCGCTGACCTCGATGCCACGCTCCTGGATCTTCCGAACCGCCGCGGCAGTATCCGTGCGAAGGTTCTGCCGTTTACCGGCAAGGGCAAGCGACTCTCGAACCGGTGTCTCAATTCCGACGAACGCCATGGTGAATCCGGCGTCGACAAGCATGTCCAGAAGCTCATCGTCGGCCGCGAGGTTGATGTCGGCTTCGGTTGAAAAGCCAAATGGCATGCGGTGAGCGCGCTGCCATTCCGCAACTAGCGGAAGCAGCCGCTTCACTTCCTTCCGATTTCCGATGAAGTTGTCGTCCACTACGAATACCGATCCGCGGAACCCTGTTGCATACGCCGCGTCAAGTTCCCGCACAAACTGCTCCGGCGTCTTGGTACGCGGAACATTGCCGAACAGATGAACTATATCGCAGAAGTCGCAGTTGAACGGGCAGCCCCGGGAGTACTGCAGAGGCAGTGTGTCGTAGTACTCCATGTGCAGGATACTGAACCGCGGGACCGGAGAAGTGTTCAGTTCCGGATGGCGAGTGTCGCGGTAAACTCGAACCGCGCTGCCCGAAAGCCAATCCTGAAGAAAGCGGGGAAAGGTGAGCTCCCCCTCGTTCAGAACGAGGTAGTCTACCCCGGGCATCTCCTCGGGGCAGGAGGTCGGATACGGCCCGCCTGCCGCGACAGGAACGCCGAGGCGATTGCAGCGGGCAACAACTTCGTGAAATGAATCCCGTTGAACGATCATCGCGGATACAAGGACGAGATCACTCGAAAGGATATCGTCATCCGTGAGCTCCTCGACATTCAGGTCCAGCACACGACATCCGTAGCGCTCGGGTATCATGGCCGCGATCGTAGCGAGACCAAGCGGCGGCATGAGCGCTCGCTTTCCGACGAACGACAACGCATACCGGTAACTCCAGTAGGTATCGGGCGTGCGTGGATAAACGAGGAGGAACTGGCTGAAATCGACTGATTGTTCCATACCGATACTGACCGGTCCGGGAATCAAACGGTTGCACGGCAGATCAAAATAGTGCCGTGCGTCCGCGGCTTAATCGCCGTCCGCGGCTTAATCGCCGTCCGCGGCTTAATCGCCGTCCGCGGCGATAGAGGCCACAGTTCCACCCGAAATCTGCACGAGCTGATCGAAGGTCATGGGAACGCCGGTGGCGTCGGTACCGGCGGCCGGATAGACCAGCGGATAACGGGAGAGTCCCTCATCGACGTAGATCTGGATGCCGTCCACGCCGAACGGGCAGACGCCCCCCGGGCGGAAGCCAGTTACGCGCAGCGTATCTTCGGGGCTCGCCATCGAATGCTTTACGCCGGTGACACCCTTGATCTTCGCCGATGATATCTTTGCGTCTCCGGGAAGGATCGCCATGCGAAATACGCCGTCCTTTCCGGCAAGCAGAATGGACTTCGCGATCTGACTGACACCAACACCGATCCGGGCAGCTGCCATTTCGGCTGTTGGCGTACTCCCGGGTTCATACTCGAGTGCTGAAAGACCATGTGCAGCAAGTACCGCACGAACTTTTTCCGGAATCATGCCGCCGATCCTACCGGCAGGGCGTCGCGATTGTCAACGCGTTCGACTATCCTCTCTTGCGCCTGCGGCTCGCTGCAGAGTATGGTAGCCGGACGGAGGAAGCGTGCATGAACCTCTACGGGTGGGTGGTTGCGGCAATCTTTGTCGCATCCGTGGTGACCTTTGTCATGTTGTTCTACCTGACTGCACCGTACGGACGGTACATGAGAAATGGCTGGGGTCTCGCCATGAAGCCCCATTGGGCGTGGCTCATCATGGAATCTCCGGCGGTCATCGTTATCGCACTTGCAGCGCTGTTCGGAAACTCCTACGACCCGCTGTCGATCTTCTTCCTGCTCCTGTGGGAGACACACTACATCTATCGCACCTTCGTCTATCCGTTCCTGCTGCATGAAAGCGGGACGCGCAATTTCCCGATCGTGCTCATCGTGATGGCTATACTGTACAACACGGCGAATGGATACGTGAACGGATTTCACCTGTTCGACGGCGGAGGCGGTTCCTACAAACTCACCTGGATAGCTGATCCGCGCTTCATCGGCGGAGTTGTCCTGTTCGTGTTGGGCTTTGTTATCCATGTCCGCTCCGACGCCATCCTTCGCTCTTTGCGCAATCCTGGCGAGCGGAACTACAGCATCCCTTACGGAGGCATGTTCCGATTCATCTCCAGTCCGAACTACTTCGGCGAGATTATCCAGTGGTGCGGGTTTGCCGTAGCGACCTGGTCGATCGCAGGACTGTCGTTCGCGGTGTTCACGATAGCGAATCTGCTGCCGCGCGGCATCTCACATCATCGCTGGTACCGTGCAAACTTTCCCGACTACCCTGAGGATCGCCGCGCGATCATTCCGTTTGTGTGGTAGCCTGAGCTTCCGACTCTTCGGGGCAGACTCCCGGTTCAGTCGCATCTGTTGGCAAGTCCGGAGCTTTCAGTATTCCCGTATCGTAGTACCAGCGAAGAAGGTCACGAACGGTGCAGGCGAGAGGACGGGCCGAGTAACCAAGCTCACGTTGTGCCTTCGACGAATCGACTGTCGCCTCGAGTGAGAGGATGTGCAGGCTGTTTCGCGTGAAACGCGGCGGCTTTCCGGCCACGCGGTAGTAGAGTTCGACCAGCGGCATGAGAGGCATCAGCAGTGCGGTCGGGAAGCAGAGCAGCGGCTTCCGGACACCCGACAACTGTTCGAGCAGATCCATCAGCTCCGGTATGGAGAGATAGTCGCCTGACAGGAGATAGCACTCCCCGCGTCTGCCCTTCTGACCTGCGAGAACGACTCCGTGAGCTATGTCGCGAACATCGGCAAAATCGAATCCACCGCTTACGTAGGCGGGGAGTCTTCGCCGTGCGAAATCGTAAATCATGCGCCCCATCGGAGAAAGACGGAAATCCGGTGGGCCGATGAAGCTCGTCGGACAGGCAACTACTGCATCAAGCCCATTCTGCACCGCCTCAAGAACGATCTGAGTTGAACGCGCCTTCGATCTGCCGTACTCCATCACCGTGTGCTCAGGGTCAACTCCCTGAGATTCGGTAACCGGAAACCTCCGCTCGGTGAGCGGGAAAGCCTCGATAGAACCGACGTGCACGAGCCGCCCCACTCCTGTCGCGCGCGCAGCATCGATCACCGCCTGGGTTCCCTGAACATTGACGAGATCGAGAGCCTCCTCGTCATTTGCACCGAGGGAGATGCGAGCCGCGGCGTGGTAGACGACCGATGCGCCTGCGAATGCCTGCCGGAGTTGCGGTCCGTCTGTCAGG
>DATKUC010000065.1:0-38144 GCA_035530835.1 Spirochaetia bacterium | reverse complement strand
AATTACCCCCTCGAGCCCTTTTGCGTATTCCGTGTTAGCCATATTCTCCCTCTTTTATTTCGAATGAATCGCCCGACCGTCAACTGAAAGGGCGGCTTCTTTCATCACTTCCGAAAGCGTCGGATGGGCGTGCATGGTCCGCGCAAGATCCTCAGCGCTTGCTGAAAACTCCATCGCGACCACTGCCTCGGCAATCAAGTCCGACGCCCATGGGCCGACAATGTGAACCCCGAGAATCCTGTCGGTCGTTTCGTGCGCAAGGATCTTTGCAAATCCGGCAGTAGCATCCATTGCCAGCGCGCGGCCGTTGAGCCGGAACGGGAAGTTCCCCTTTTTGTAGGGCACCCCGTCCTGCTTCAACGAATCTTCGGTCTTGCCTACCATAGCAGCCTCCGGCCAGGTGTAGACGACGCCAGGAACCGTACCGTAGTTCACGTGCCCGTTTATGTTTGCCATCCGCTCGACCGCTGCAATTCCCTCATCTTCCGCCTTGTGCGCGAGCATCGGCCCCGCTATCACATCGCCAATCGCGAAGACTCCCTTTACTGAGGTCTCGTATCGTTCATCAACGGTGATGCGGCCGCTCTTCTCCTCTCGTTTCACGCCGAGGGTTTCCAGGCCGAGCCCGTCGGTAAAGACTCTGCGACCGACTGCAACCAGAATGCGGTCGACCGGAATCTCAAGCTTCTCACCCTTCGCGGTCTCTGCCGTCAGCAGGTTGACCTTGCCCTTCTTTGATACGCCGGAAACCTTAGCTCCCAGGTGAAACTGCATCCCCTCTTTCTCGAGCTCCCGCTGCAGCGTGCGGGAGACCTGGGAGTCCCAGCCCGGAAGGATGTTCGGCATGAGCTCCACTACAGTAACCCTGGCGCCGAGACGCATCCAGACACTGCCGAGTTCGAGGCCGATTGCACCGGCTCCCACGACGGCGAGATTTTCCGGAACGTGGTCGAACGAAAGCGCCTCGGTTGAGCTCACCACCGTGGTTCCGTCGAACTTCAGGAACGGAAGCTCCACGGGTACGCTCCCGGTGGCGATGAGAATATGCGTAGCTGAAAGTTCTGTCGCGCTCCCGGTTTTTTTGCCGGAAGCAATGACAACGGTGCCGGCCCGCGGAATAGAGGCCACTCCACGGAACACTGCAATCTTGTTCAGCTTCATGAGGGATTCGACTCCGCTCGTGAAGCTCGTGACCACACCGTCCTTCCGTTTGAGCAGCTCCGCGATATCGAGACTGATCTTCGGAATGCCGATGCCGTGAGCCGTCGATTCTTTCTGTATCTTCTGGTAGAACTCGCTGGAATCAAGAAGTGCTTTCGACGGAATACATCCGATGTTCAGACAGGTTCCGCCGAGTGTCTCCATCTTTTCGATAATCGCGGTCTTCATACCGAGTTGAGCCGAGCGAATTGCCGCCACGTAACCGCCCGGACCGGATCCTATCACTATCAGATCATACTTCGTGTCATCAGCCACTGTTTCGTCCTCTCGGGTCAGCCTGCATCACAGGTCCAGCATCAACTGCGCCGGATCTTCAAGGAGATTCTTGATTTTCACCAGGAAACCGATCGCCTCTCGACCGTCAAGAATCCGATGGTCGTAGGTCAGCGCAAGGTACATCATCGGGCGTATGACGACCTGACCGTCAACCGCCATGGGTCGATCCTGGATTGCGTGCATGCCGAGGATAGTGCTCTGCGGAGGATTGGGAATCGGAGTCGAGAGCATCGAACCGAAAACCCCGCCATTGGAGATCGTGAAGGTTCCGCCGAGCAGTTCATCCGGCGAAAGTTTCTTCTCCTTTGCACGTGTGGTAAAGGAGACGATCTCCCGTTCTATATCTGCAAAACTCTTCCTGTCGGCATCGCGGATAACCGGTGTTATCAGCCCCCGTTCGGTTGACGATGCGACACCGATATTATAGTAATCGTTGTAGAGAATATCGGTACCATCGACAAATGCATTTGCTTCGGGGAACGCCTCGAGCGCCCGCTGACTCGCCTTGATAAAGAAGGACATGAATCCAAGGCGCACTCCGTGCTTCTTTTCGAACTGATCCCGGTACTTCTTTCGAATTTCCATGACGGCGCTCATGTCCACTTCGTTGAAGGTAGTCAGATGGGCTGCGCTCTGCTTCGAGTGGACAAGGTTTTCAGCGATGCGTCTGCGCAACGTGGTCATCGGAACCCGGCGCTGAGCGGCTCCCCCATCCTGCGGGGACTTCGGCGCAGTCTGAGCGGGTTGTTTTGCAGCTGTCGCTGCGGCTCCGGCGCCCGGCGTGACCGTTGACTTGGCGGCTCCTGACGGCGCCCGATCTGCGGCGGCAAGGACATCCTCTTTGGTGATTCTGCCACCCTTGCCGGTTCCTGCAATCGAAGCGGGATCGAGGCCGCGGTCGGCGACGAGTCTCCGCACCGCAGGTGAAAGCTCCTCCGCAACTGCCGCGGCAGCCGCCCTGGTACCTCCGGCCTGAACACCGGTCGCTGCGTCTCCCGCAGTCTTTCCTGCGGCTCCCTCTTCGAGGTGAGCGACAACCTGACCGATGGCGACTTCGGTGTCTTTCGGCACCGCGATCTTCAGTACACCATTCGCGGGAGCAGGCACAGCCATAGTTGCCTTGTCGGTTTCAAGCTCGAAAATCTCCTCGCCCTGCGTAACATAATCGCCATCCTGCTTCAGCCAGACGGCAAGGATGCCGCTTGAAACCGATTCTCCGACGGAGGGAACTTTGACTTCCTGACTCATGATCTTCCTCTTCTATTTTTCATGCTTGCGGTTCGATGCGTGATCTTTGGAGAATGCCTCTCCAAGCAGTGTGGTGAGCTGTTCGACATGTTCCTTGTGGGAACCGGTCGCCGGGCTCGAGCTCGCCGCCCGTCCACAATAGTAAAGGTCCTCTACTCCAAACAGGTCGGTCAGATTGCGCCGAATGAATCCCCACGCTCCGCGATTCCGCGGCTCTTCCTGAACCCACTTGAAGACTGATGCTTTCCGGTACCGGGCGGCCACCGATTCGAGCGCCTGCTGTGGGAACGGGTACAACTGTTCGATACGCAGGACAGCGACACTATCGTCTTTACGGCTTTCCCGCTCCTGGACAATATCGTAGTAGACCTTTCCCGAGCACAGAAGAACTGTCTTTGCGTCTTTGTACTTCGCATCATCGTCGAGCACAAAGTTGAACTGTCCGTCAGACAGCTCCTCGAGCGTCGATACGCACATCTTGTGGCGCAGCAGGCTCTTGGGAGTCATTACGATGAGCGGTTTGCGGAAGTTCTGCTTCATCTGCTTGCGCAGCATATGATAGTACTGCGCGGGTGTCGACGGATAGACAACCTGCCAGTTGTCATCCGCCGAGAGCTGCAGAAACCGTTCAAGGTGCGCGCTCGAATGCTCGGCACCCTGGCCTTCGAAACCGTGCGGCAGAAGCATTACCAGTCCGCTTGATCGGAACCACTTGGATTCGCCTGCGGAGATGAAATTGTCGATGATGACCTGCGCACCGTTCACGAAGTCGCCGAACTGCGCTTCCCACATGACCAGCATGTTTGGCTGCGCGAGCGAATAGCCGTAGTCAAAGCCGAGCACCGAGAACTCACTCAACGGACTATCGTAAACAGAAAACTGTGAGCCGGGGTGGCCGATGTTGCGCAGCGGTGTGTGCATCTTCGGTACCGGTGAATCCACGTCCCACCAGACCGCATGGCGCTGGCTGAAGGTGCCGCGCCCGGAATCCTCTCCGCTGAGGCGGATCGAATATCCATCATTGAGCAGCGTACCGAAACTCAGCGACTCGGCGAATGCCCAGTCGATCCCGCTGCCCTCCTGCAGGTGGCTCTGACGATCTGCGACGAAACGCTTCAGTTTCGGATGCAGGGAAAACTCGGGTGGAATCTCGACGAGTTTCGCGCCGATTTCGGCAAGGCGATCCTTTGGTACTGTCGTATCTACCGGATCGAATGAATAATCACGCGAAATGTTTTTCCATTCGCCCTGCTCGTAGGCATCGTTCATGTTCGGTTTGTAGCCCTGCCGGGCCATATCGAGCTCGGACTGCAGAACGTCACGGTACTTCTTCTTGAACGCTTCCTGCTCCGCCTTGGAGAACACGCCTTCGGCATCGACCCGCTCTCCGTAGATTGTCGCGGTACTCGGATGATCCTTGATCAGGCGATACATGATCGGATGGGTGAATGATGGCTCATCTGCCTCGTTGTGCCCGAGCCTGCGATAGCAGATAAGGTCAACAACAGCGTCATAGCCGAACTTGTGGCGGAACCGGAGTGCGATGTCGATCGCGCGGACCACCGCCTCCGGATGATCGCCGTTCACGTGAAGGATCGGCACCGGCATCGATTTCGCAATATCGGTCGTGTAGAAGGTCGAACGGGAGTCGCGGCTCGCCGTGGTAAAGCCGATCTGATTGTTGACGATGATGTGAACCGTGCCGCCGGTCCGGTATCCCTTCAGCAGGGAGAGGTTGAACGTCTCGGAGACGATGCCCTGAGCCGAGAAGGCCGCATCGCCATGCATCAGTACGGGAATGACCTTTTTGCGGTTGCGATCTCCGCGTCGCCGCTGGATGCCGCGGGCTTTGCCCTCGACCACCGGATCGACGGCCTCGAGATGGCTCGGATTCGCCACCAGGCTGATGTGGATCGTCTTGCCGTCAGCATCCGGGAAGTCGAAGCTGTGCCCCAGATGGTACTTTACGTCTCCGCTTCCACCGTAGGTGTGCGGCTCGTAGTTGTCTTCGAATTTCGCAAACGTCTCGCGTGCCGGCTTGCGCAGTGCATTCGTGAACACGTTCAGTCTGCCGCGGTGGGACATGCCGATGACGACTTCCTTCAGTCCTCGACGCGCTGCGGTCATGATCAGATAGTGGAGAGCCGGAATGAGCGATTCGCCGCCCTCGAGCGAGAATCGCTTCTGGCCGACGAAGTTCGCCTGGACGAAGTGTTCAAACTCCTCAGCCTTTATCAGATCCTTCTGAAAACGGATCTTCTGATCGGTCGTAAAGACCTTTCGCTGTTCGGTGGTTTCGATGTTTTCGAGCAGCCATCTGCGCATCGGGCGTGTCTGAATGTGCATGAACTCGACGCTCATTGTCGAGCAGTAGGTCTCCCGCAGCATGTCGATGATCTTGCGCAGCGGAGCCCGTGTCGGCCTCAGATAGGGGCCGCATTCGAACTCGGTGTCCAGATCAGCGTCTGTCAGGCCGAAATCCTCGAGGTTCAATCGTTCGTAGTTTCCCTCTTCGATTGCGTACCGATGATAGTACATATCCGGCGTTTCATATTCGCCGAGAGGATTCAGATTGGCATAGATGTAGCCCACATCGCGGTATGCCCAGATAAGCCGGTCAACAAGTCCCTGCTTGTTGAGCCCGGCGTCCGCGTCTGCTGCCGCCGAACCGGGGGCGCTCACCCCGAGGCTTCGTTCCTGTGCCTGGACCCCGGGCAACACCCGGGAAGCATCAGCGATAGAGAGAGGTGCGTGGCCATTACCGTTGGACGACCCGTTCTGACTGTCCAACCCTTTGAAGTAGCGCGCCCATTCTGCGGAGACACTGCCCCTGTCCTGCTTCCAGGAATCGTACAGTTCCTCGATGTAGAGCGCGCTTGAAAGATCCAACATATTTGATTCCATGGAATCACCGCCTTGACCGGCGCACCGGTCGATCGTCAATCAGTGAGTCGAACGTCATGCGTCCGCTCACTGCTATCTTTTGAGCCGTTGCGCAAGCAGTCCGGGAATCTGATCCGGCGTATCCGCAACCGGGACGCCGGCAGCGGCAAACGCCGCGAGCTTCGCCTCCGGCGTGCCCTTGCCTCCGGAGATGATTGCCCCTGCATGTCCCATCCGCTTCCCCGGAGGCGCAGTTCGCCCCGAAATGAATGCGACAACCGGCTTCTTCATATGCTGTTTGATAAACTCCGCAGACGCTTCTTCGTCTTCACCGCCGATCTCGCCGATCACCACAACTCCCGCGGTGTCAGGATCCGCCTCGAACAGCTGCAGCATGTCGATGAAGTTGCTGCCGACGATCGGATCACCGCCGATACCGATGCAGGTGGACTGCCCCATCCCGCTCGAGGTGAGATTGTAGACGACTTCGTAGGTAAGGGTTCCGCTGCGGGAGATCACTCCAATGTCACCGGGCTTGTGGATGCGTGCCGGCATGATGCCGATCTTGCTCTTGCCCGGTGATATGAGGCCGGGGCAGTTCGGGCCAATGAGCCTGAGACCCTTCCGCCGCACGTAGTGGTACATTGTGAGCATGTCCACGACCGGCACGCCCTCGGTGATGCAGACTATGAGCGGAACGCCCGCATCCGCAGCTTCCTTGATCGCAGCCGAGGCAAATGGAGCCGGTACGAAGATTACCGAAACATCGACACGCCCCTTCGCCATGGCGTCTTTCACGCTGTTGTACACCGGCATGCCGTCGACGTCCTGACCGCCTTTGCCGGGGGTGACACCGCCGACAATGTCGGTACCGTCTGCCTTCATCGTTCGCGCATGGAATGATCCGTCCCGACCGGTAATTCCCTGCACGAGCACTTTTGTCTTTTCATTGATTAGTATGCTCATCTTTCCTCGTTCCTCACCGGTATGACACGACTTTCTTGACTGCCGCGTTCAGTGTCTCTTCCGCCACGATACCCGCATCGCGAAGCATGCGCCTGCCCTCTTCCTCGTTCGTCCCGATGAGTCGGATGACCATGGGCAATTTGATGTCGATCTGCTCCATCGCCATGAGTATGCCGCGGGCGATGTCGTCGCAGCGCGTTATTCCACCAAAGATGTTGATGAGGATCGCCTTCACCTTTTTGTTGTTCAGAATGATGCGCAGTGCATTCAGCACCTTTTCCGGGTTGGAACTTCCGCCAACATCAAGGAAGTTCGCGGGGCTGCCGCCGAACAATTTGATGATGTCCATCGTTGCCATGGCAAGCCCGGCGCCGTTCACGATGCAGCCGATCTCTCCGTCCATGCTGACGAAGCTCAGACCCGCCTTCCGCGCGGCAATCTCATCCTCGCTGTACTCTTCGCTGTTGCGCAGCTTCTCGATATCGTCGTGTCGGTAAAGCGCATTATCGTCGAAGTTCACCTTCGCATCGAGCGCGACAAGCTTATCGTCAGCGATGAGCGCGTACGGATTGATCTCGACGAGCGAACAGTCCTTTTCGGTAAACAGCTTATAGAGCTTGCGAATGGCGTCGTCCGCCTGGGCCGCGAGGCTGGGCGTATCGAACACCCGGCCGATCACATCCTTCAGGCCGCCCGCATCGATTCCGTCTGCGGCGTTAATGCCGAACCGGAGGATCTCCTGCGGCCGGTTTTTTGCCAGGTCCTCGATGTCAACGCCGCCTGCCTTGCTCAGCATGAGCAGTGCCTGCTTCGAGGTCCGATCGACCGTAAGGCCGACGTAATACTCACGCTTGATGTCGCTTGCAGGCGTCACCATCACCTTCTCGACGATGTTTCCCTTGATGTCCATTCCGAGGATGGCACGCGCTTTCGCGACCGCATCATCGGCACCATTGGCGAGCTTCACTCCGCCCGCCTTGCCCCGCCCGCCCACGAGCACCTGAGCCTTTACCACAACTTTTCCGCCGAGACGCACGGCAGCGGGACCCGCGTCCTCCGGCCGGCTTACCACCGCCTGATCCATTACCGGGATACCGTACTGTTTGAACAGTTCCTTTCCCTGGTACTCGTGGATATTCATGCAAAATCCTCCAGCAATATTCTATGGAAACAGAACGCAGCGCTTGTCGCGCTGCGCTGATATCATCTATGCCTGCTTCGGGGGCTCGGCCGTCTTTTCGCCGCGTGCCTCACGATATTTCTTGATCTGCCGTTTGGTCAGATTGATGAGCTTCGTCACCTTGATCTCGCGCGGACACGCCTTCGTGCATTCGAAATGATTCTCGCAGGCCCACACTCCGTTCGGCTGGTCGAGGATCGCGATCCGCTCTTCGAGGCCTTTGTCCCGTGAGTCGTTCAGGAATCGGGATGCCTGCACAATTGCGGCCGGCCCGATGAACTCAGGATTGGTGTCCAGCACCGGACAGGCCGAATAGCAGGAACCGCAGTTGATGCACTTTGTCGCATCATCGAACAGTTCCCGATCTTCCTGCGACTGGTAATACTCTTTGCCTGCGGGCGCCTCCTCTTTTGGGAGCAGGAACGGCTTTACACGGCGGAACTTATCGAAAAAAATCGTCTGATCGACCATGAGGTCGCGTTGCACCGGAAGATGGCGGAGCGGCTCAATGCGAACCGTGTCTCCGTCGTTCTCCACCACGTCCTTGAACAGTGTCTTGCACGCAAGGTGTTCCTTGCCGTTGATGCGTACCGCGTCGGAACCGCACACACCATGTGCGCAGCTGCGCCTGAACACGAGAGAACCGTCAAGGTTGCGGTTTACGTGGAGGAGCGCATCGAGAATTCGGTCGGTCCGCTCAACTTCAACTTCGTAGGTCTGGAAATGTGGCTGGCTCCCCTTCTCGGGACTCTGTCGCTGTATTTCGAGTAGTACTTTCATGATGGCTCCTTGTCAGTACGTCCGCGGCTTCGGCTTCCAGATACTCGTGTTGACCGGCCGGTAATCGATTGAAACCTTCCCGTTATCCAGTGTTGCAAGCGTGTGTTTCAGCCAGCCTGCGTCATCGCGTTCCGGGAAGTCGTCCCGCGAGTGCGCCCCGCGGCTTTCGGTCCTGTTCTTTGCCGACTCTGCGGTTACCAGCGACAGATCAAGCAGGTTGCCGAGCTCAAGGATGTGGAGCACCTCGGAATTGAAGCTCTTCTCATCGTCGAACACACCGACTTCCTGGTACTGTTCGCGCAGGTTTGCAACGTCCTTTATCGCTTTATCGATCTTGTCGCCGTGCCGGAAAATTCCGACGTTGGTCATCATCGTTGTCTGCATCTCTTCGTAGAGCGGTCCGGGATGACGGCCGGAACCGTGGCGCTCCTTGAGCTTGCGGATCTGCTCCTCGGCCTTCGCTGTCGCATCTGCGGGAACGCTCGGCATGTCGACGTGCTTTACGTAGTCGGCAATGTCCTGTCCTGCCCGTCTGCCGAACACGATGAGGTCCACGAGACTGTTCGTGCCAAGCCGGTTTGCGCCGTGCACTGACACGCAGGCGCATTCACCGGCGGCGTAGAGACCTGCGTAAGTTACCTTGCCCGTCGTCACTCGACCGTGCACATCCGTGGGAATGCCGCCCATGGCATAGTGAGCCGTCGGCTGTGTCGGCATCGGCTGCTCGGCAGGATCGACTCCGAGGTAGGTTCGGCAGAAATCCGCAATATCGGGAATCTTCGCCTCAATAGTGTCGCGCCCAAGGTGAGTCGCATCCAGCAGCACATAGTCGTCGATCTTCCGATCGCCCCGGATACCTCGACCTTCGGCAATTTCGGTCATGATTGCCCGCGAGACCATGTCCCGCGGTGCAAGATCAAGCAGCGTCGGGGCATAGCGTTCCATGAACCGTTCACCCTTGCTGTTTCGAAGGATGCCACCTTCGCCGCGGACGCCTTCGGTCAGCAGAATGCCGAAGCCGCGTATGCCGGTCGGATGGAACTGGAAGAACTCCATGTCCTCCAGGGGAACTCCGGCGCGCGCGAGAATGGCCGGACCGTCACCGGTATTCGACAGCGCGTTCGAAGTGACCTTGAACATTCTGCCGAAGCCTCCGGTGGCAAACATGACAGCCTTGGCTTTGAACAGGTGAATCTCACCGGTCGAAAGCTCGAACGCGACAATGCCACCAATTGTGGTTCCGTTCATGATGACGTCCACGACCTGGAACTCATCAAAAAAGGCCACATCATTCTTTATGCACTGCTGGTACAGTGTCTGCAGAATCATGTGGCCTGTGCGGTCGGCAGCGTAGCACGAGCGACGTACCGGACCTTCGCCGAAGTTTCGCGTATGGCCGCCGAAACGTCGCTGATCAATCTTCCCTTCGGGTGTCCGGCTGAACGGTAGTCCCCGGTTCTCCAGATCGTACACGGCATGCACTGCCTCTTCGGCAAGAATCTTCGCGGCGTCCTGGTCAACCAGATAGTCTCCGCCTTTGACCGTGTCGAACGCGTGCCATTCCGGATTGTCCGGCTCAACGTTTCCGAGAGCGGCCCCAATGCCCCCCTGCGCCGCACCGGTGTGGCTGCGCATGGGATACAACTTCGACACAACGGCAGTTTTTGCGCTCTTGCTTGCTTCAAGAGCCGCGTACAGACCGGCGCCGCCGCCACCCACTATGATTGCTTCGAATTCATGAATCAAGGCGTTTGCTCCTTTTCCTCCGTGATGATTTGATTGCGGGTTTGCACAATCCTTCTCCGCAGATGAAGGACCGCGCTATATGAATAGCCATATCGATTCGTGTAAAAAGTACGAGCGTTTGGGTTCAAAAGCAACCTGGACTCCGCAGCAGATTGCCCATCAAACGCGAAAAAGCGCCCAAACAGAGCAGCGCACGGGGGCGGACCACCCCTGTCTCGGTGCGATTCCGCAAATTTCCGCGTGACTGGTACAATCATCTGATCAATCTGACCAGTTATATCATGTAAATTGGACCGCGCGCAAGTCGATTGATCCTGCGCTTCTTTACACGGTGACGCGAAGGGAATAGGCTCAGGGAATACTTCCACGGAGCTTAACTCATGATCTTCGAAATCATTATGCTGGTGTGCTTTGGACTCGCCTGGCCCTTCTCTATCTACAAGTCCTGGAAAACGCGTGAAGTCGGATCAAAAAGTTTCATCTTTCTGCTTGCGCTGTTTGTCGGCTATATTGCCGGCATTCTCCACAAACTGCTCTTTGCCTACGATCCGGTGATCTATCTGTATATACTGAACGGAGTGCTTGTCGGCATCGACATGGGGTTGTACGTTCGCAATCGGCTCTACCAGATTCGCGCGAGCGCTGCGACCGGACTCAATGGAGGGCGCAATTGAAGACGCTTATCGCCTACGCATCGCGCTACGGAACCAGTGAAACCTGTGCCCGAACTCTTTCCCGCCTCATCGGTGGCGATTCGGAAGTGATGAATTTGCGAAACGGACGGCTCGACGACGGTTCACGACCGGATATTGCCGCATTCGAAGCGGTCGTTGTCGGCGGACCGATCTACGCGGGCAGGATCATGCGCGAAGTGCCCGCTTTCTGCGAGAACAATCGCAGCGTGCTCGAGGCGCGGCGAGTCGGCCTGTTCATCTGCTGTCTCTATGAAGGCGAGCGCGCGGACGCCGAGCTTACCGAATCGTTCCCGCCCTGGATCGCAGCACACGCGGCGGGCAGATACGCGTTTGGCGGAGCGGTAACGCTGAGCCGCCTCGGGATGCTTGATCGATTTCTGATGAGAAAGGTGGCGCAGACCGACCACGATCTGAATACCGTGAAGGAAGAACGGATCTCAGCACTTGCTGGCGATATGATTCGCTCAGACTGAACGAAGTCAGGCCTGCAGCAGGTAGTCGTACGCTGACAGTGCGGCCTTCGAGCCCTCTCCAAGGGCAACGAGCACCTGCTCGGACCGGACGTTCGTGACATCCCCTGCGGCAAAGACGCCGGCTCTCGACGTGCGACAGTCGACGTCCACAACTATCTTCCCGTGCGCATCGAGGTGCACGAGGTCCGCAACCGGAAGCGAAACAGGAATCGGCTCCCGTTCGATGAAGAAACCGTCAGCATGCAGGCGCTCTTCGGTACCGTCGTCACGAGTGATCACGACAGCCTCGGCATACTCCGAACCACGGAACTCGCGGACAGCTGCGTTGCGAAGCACTGTGACGTTGGCGGTTCGCTCAAGGAGAAGCGTCCGTTCGGCTTGGGCCGGACCGGGGGCGGCGCCGTCGGTTTCGATCACGACCGTCACATGCGCCGCATGCAGTGCAAGGTCGAGTGCGGATGAAATTACACGCGGTCCGTTGCCGATGAGGAAGACGGTCCTGTCGATGAACAGATGTGAATAGCTGATGGCCGAGTAGCCGACTCCGCGGGACAGGTAGACCAGCTCTCCGGGTACATCGAGCGGCACCCGATCACTTCCGGTAGCTACGATCAATGCGCGACCGGTCTCAGTATCACCTGACAGAGTGTGGACGACGAACTGGTCGCCGCCGGCACCGCCTGTCGTGGAATCCGCCGCAATATGGTCCACATGATTCACCTGCTCGCGCCTGCGGGCAAAATCGATGTATTCGAGCTCCCGCTTGAATGACGAGACTACCTCTTTTCCGCGGATCACCTGATAGTCGTGCAGCCACGGAAGCGCGAATGGGTGGTTGGTCTTTCCGCCGGTGTCAGGAGAGATGACCAGCACATCCAGCCGCTTGCGAATTGCGTACGCCGCAGCGGCGAGTCCGGCCGGCCCCGCCCCAATGATGATGAGATCATGCATTATCTGCCTCCTTCGGGCTCGATGAAACCGGAATCCATCATCATCCGGGTCAGCTCGCGTGATCGTCGAATCATCGCGTAGGCGTTCCGGTAGAGGGCGGAATAGTCGGAAGCGAGTCGCGCGACGCCCTGCTCGATCGCTTTTGTTCCTACCGCCGCGGCAACGGTCGGAAAGATCTCCCACGCCTCCATTGACGGCAGGATGTGCCCGGAGTCAAACGGCGTCGATGGATTCTCCGCGGCGGCTGCACACAGGGCGTCAGCGGCGGCAAAACACATCTCGTCGGTGATGGTGCGAGCTCGTACGTCGAGTGCGCCGCGGAAAATGCCGGGAAAGCAGAGCGAATTATTCACCTGGTTCGGAAAGTCGCTTCGGCCGGTCGCGACAACCGCCGCGCCCGCTTCGGTTGCCTCCCAGGGCCAGATCTCCGGCACCGGATTGGCGCACGCAAATACTATCGGATCGGGACGCATTCCCCGGATCCACTCCGGCTGTATGGTTCCCGGCCCGGGCTGCGCGAGGCTGATGACCACGTCGGCGTCTCGCAGCGCCTCCTCGATCCCGCCCTGTCTCTGTTCGCTGTTGGTAATTCTGCAGAGGTTCCACTTCTCGGGGAACTCGTGCCGCCGCTGTTCGATGTCCTGCCGGAACATACCGAGGACTCCGCGGCTGTCGACCATGCGACAGCGCGCCGGGTCCGCGCCTCGCGCAAAGATGAGCCGCGCACAGGCTACATTTGCGGCCCCGACGCCGACGAACGTGATGCTCGCGTTGCCGATCTCGCGCCCGGTGAGCTTGAGCGCGTTGAGCAGACCTGCGAGCGTGACGGTGGCGGTACCCTGCTGATCGTCGTGCCAGACCGGTATCTCCGCCTGCTCCCGGAGCGTCTCGAGAATGCGAAAACACTTCGGTTGAGAAAGATCCTCCAGATTGATGCCACCGAACGATGGCTGCAGGAGCAGGACCGTCCTGATGATCTCGTCGGGGTCCTTCGTGTCGAGCATGATGGGAACCGAATCCACGGCTCCCAGGTAGCGATAGAGGAGCGACTTACCTTCCATGACCGGCAGGCCTGCCTTCGGCCCGATGTCTCCGAGTCCGAGCACCCGGCTTCCATCTGAAATCACCGCGACGGTGTTCCATTTCCAGGTGTAGTCGTACACAAGGTCGGGCTCCTTCTGGATGGCCAGGCACGGGGCGGCGACTCCCGGTGAGTACCAGACTGAGAAATCGTCCATGCTGCGAACCGGACACTTCAGCACGGTTTCGATCTTTCCCCGATACTGCGCGTGCATCCGTATCGCGTCTTCGGCGGGTTTCCGGGCGCGCGCGAGCCGCTCCTCGGTCTGTTCGTTGTCTTCGGTTGCCATAGGCCCTCGATGTACGACGATGTACGATGTGTTGGGATATTGACGGAATCGTAACCGGATTCAGCGTGCGCGGTCAAGCTGCAGGATGTGCTAGGGGTTGGCTGGGTTCGATTCCCGCATGGTGAACGCATAGGTAACGTAGCGCGCGGCGGACTCGGCAAATCCGCGGATCTCATCGTCGGTGAGGGTTCTGACCACCCGCGCGGGCACTCCGGCAACGAGGGTGTGATGTGGCACGACAAATCCGGGTGTCACGACCGCTCCCGCCGCAATCATCGTCTCGGTTTCGACGATGGCACCGTCAAGCACCACCGCACCCATGCCGATGAGGCAGCTGTCCTGGATAGTACATCCGTGCACGGTGACCGAATGGCCGATGGTAACGTCGTTTCCAATCGTCAGGGGATAAGTATCGTGGGTGACGTGCAGCATGCAGAGATCCTGCACATTCGTCCGCTCACCTACGCGCACCCAGTGCACGTCGCCTCGCACCACAGCGTTGAACCAGATGCTCGAATCCCGGCCAATCTTCACATCACCGACTATGCAGCAGCCGGGCGCAAGATATGCTGCCTGCGAAACCTCCGGCTGCTTTCCCGCGTAGGAGAGGATTGTCGGGCCCATCTATTCGTGCCTGAACGCTGATGCGATCCGGGAGAGTCCCTCTTCAAGCAGCGCTCGCGGACAGGCGAAGTTCAGCCGCTGGAAACCGCTCCCTTCGGCGCCGAACTGCCTGCCTTCGTTCAGCCGTACTCTTGCTACCGACATGAGGCGTCGGGAAAGCTCATCGTCGGTCAGGCCGAAGGCGCGAAAGTCCAGCCACGCAATATAGGTTCCCTCGAGGGGAGAGAGACGTACCTCCGGTAGCTCGTGCGCGAGATAGCTCTGCATGTAGTCAAAATTTTCATGGAGATATTCGATCAGCTCATCAAGCCAGCGCCCCCCGTGCAGGTACGCAGCCTCCGCGGCCACGATGCTCAGCAGATTCGGCAGCTCGAGGTTCCCGGCCTGGAGGTTTTTTCGATACGCGTGAGCTGTCACCTCATCTGATGCGACGGCAGTGCAGGAGGCAAGCCCGGCAATATTGAAGGTTTTGCTCGGTGCAAACAGCGAAAGCGCCGCGCAGCCGGCCTCCCGTGCAACCGGCACAAAGGAGTGAAACGCGTGTCCGGGCATGATGATATCTGAATGAATTTCGTCTGATACCGCGATGATACCGTACCGGGAGCAGATGTCGGCAACGGCGGCAAGCTCCTCGGCGGTCCATACTCGTCCGACCGGGTTATGCGGGGAACAGAGGAGAATCATCTTCGCACCGGCACTGGCAGACCGTTCAAACGCATCGAGGTCCATGCGATACGTCCCGGACTCTTCGACGAGCGGGTTCGAATCTATGACGCGGTCCCTCCCCTCGATGACCCGATAGAACGGGAAGTAAACCGGCGGCTGGATGACAATTCTGTCTCCCGGCTCGGTAAAGGCGTCGATCGCGAACCGGATTGCCGGCATGACTCCTGGTGCGGGAATCACGTCCGCAGCGGCGACAGGGAAGTTGTTTCTGACGTGCTCCCACCTTGCGAATGCCTCGAGATAGTTCTGCGGAACCCGTGTGTAGCCGAACAGCGAATGTTCAAGGCGCGCGCTCAGCGCCTCAGCGACCTCCGGTGGTGCCTTGAAATCCATATCAGCAACCCACATCGGAAGCACATCCGCGGGGACCGCGTCCCACTTGATTGCCCCTGTTCCGCGCCGTTCGATCACCGTCTCGAATCCATATCTGCTACTCATTCTGCTGCCATCCCTTCTGTTCGGTAGTCCTCTATCATAGCTACATTTCGGCGATCCTGCTATCATCCGATCAGATGTTGCGAACACAGATGGAAGCACGCGCGCGTATTCACGAAGGGATTCGCACGTTCTTCAGACAACGGGACTATCTTGAGGTAGACACGCCGCTTCTTGCTCCCTCGCTGATACCGGAATCGACAATAGAAGCGTTCAGAACCGATTTCGTGCACCCGTTCCTGCCCACGCGTGATCTCTATCTCATCCCGTCCCCTGAACTGTGGATGAAGCAACTGATCGGAGCAGGGTCGGGAAACATCTTTCAGATATGCCATGCATTTCGCAATGCGGAGAACATCGGTGATCAGCACAGTCCTGAGTTTACGATGCTCGAATGGTACACCCTTGGCGCGGACTACAGGCAATCGATAGGAATCTGTCAGAACCTGATCGCGACGCTCGCAGAAGCCGAACTCGCGCGCGGTGAGAGCTCGGCACGTGAACGGCTTGAGCCACTGACGCGACCGTTTCGGGTAGTGACCATGCAGGAGGCATTTGATCGCTTCGCCGGTTTTGATCTTGCGGGCTGTACCGACCGGAGTCAGCTTGAGAACCAGGCACGGAGACTCGGCCTATCCCCTTCTGCAGAGGATTCATGGCAGGAACTGTTCAACCGGATCTTTCTCACGTTTGTCGAGGAGGAGATAGCAAAAGGTCCACCGACCATCCTCACGGATTTCCCCTCCGGAATTGCGACTCTCGCCCGTGCAATACCCGGAACACCCTGGTCGGAGCGATGGGAGCTCTACCTTGATGGCAGGGAAACCGCGAACTGCTACACCGAAGAGACTGACCCGCAGAGGATGCGGGAGTTCTTCGAACAGGAGTCCCGGGAAAAATCCGAATCGCTCGTGCCGGTGAGGCCCGCGCTCGACTTTCCGCATTCGTTCGTGCCTGAGTTCCCGGCCTGTTCCGGGGTGGCTGTCGGCGTCGACCGCCTGATCATGGCTTTGACCGGCGCCTCCTCGATCCGGGGGGTGATATTCTTCCCCGTTCATGATACTTTACAGCCCTAGAATTCTGCCGAGATTCAGCAGGCACTTATTTTGGCTATTTGCTGAACTCAGGCCCATGACGGTCCCATCGGACCAATCAGTATAAGAAGGTGCAATCAATATGATCAAAGCGGGCGCAATCAGCAAAGGAATGTGTCTCCTCATGAAGGACGAGCCATATTTGGTAGTTGAACGTGAGTTCGTGAATCCCGGGAAAGGGTCGGCATTCGTACGCCTCAGATTGAAGGGACTTCGAAATGGCAAAGGTCTTCAGGAGACTATGAAGACCAACGACTCGGTTGAAGAAGCAGACGTGTACGAAAGAGACGCACAGTTTCTGTTCGCGGACGCCCAGAGCTATCACTTCATGGATTCCGAATCATTTGAGCAGTTCGAAGTAGACGCCGAGGGGCTCGAGAACAAGCGCCTCTTTATGAAAGAAACCGAAACCTACAAGCTCATCATGTGGGAAGGTACCGCGATCGACATCGAATTGCCGACAAAGGTGGTCTATACGGTCGTTGACGCTCCGGACGCAATCAAGGGTGACACGGTAACCGGGGCCACAAAGATGGTGAAGCTTGAGACTGGTCTTGAGGTGAAGGTGCCCATCTTCATTAAGCAAGGTGAGCGGGTACTGGTGAATACCGAATCCGGAGACTACGTTGAGCGGGTTAATTCCTGACCAAAACGACAGGCGGACATCCGCCTGTCGCCGCAACCCGACCTTTTTTCGCAAGAAATTCGGCAAATTTGTCTTTTTTTGCACCTAACCCATTTGTAACCCATTTCATTATATGCTATAATTACTACACATTCACCCTACAGAAGCAGACAAAATCCTGAGAGGCTTTGTCCGAAGAGGCGGCAGGAGCATGGTCCAGAAAATGCGTATTTCAGACGACATTTTTGCCCTGGTCGGCAGAACGCCCCTCGTATATCTGAATCGTCTGAGAGAGAACCGGCCGGGTGTGCTGGCTGCGAAACTCGAGTGCCACAACCCCTCCGGAAGCATCAAAGACCGCATTGTGCTCTTCATGCTCCACGATGCTGAGACGCGAGGACTTGTCCGGCCGGGCACCACCATAATAGAGTCGACCAGCGGCAATACCGGGATCAGCGTCGCTGCCTACTCGGCCCGACGGGGCTACCATGCTCTATTGACGATGCCTGAAAGCACGTCAGCTGACCGGGTGCGCATTCTCAAAGCCTACGGGGCCCAGGTCGTACTGACGCCTGCCGAAAATGGCATGCGGGGTGCGATACTGAAGGCACAGGAACTGCACGAACAACTTCCGGGAAGCTACATGCTACGCCAGTTCCTGAGTTCGGCAAATCCGCTTGCGCATACGCGGACAACCGCGCAGGAGATATGGCGGGATACCGGTGGTCAGGTGAGTGCTGTCGTTGCAGGAATCGGCACCGGCGGCACCATATCAGGTATCGGCCGAGCGTTGAAGCGCCTGAACAGCGATGTGCGCATAGTCGGAGTTGAGCCGAAGAGTCTTGCACTGTTGACTGAATCTGATGCAGTTCTTGCCGATAGTATGCGCGGCAGCTGCGGAATTGACGGCATCGGCGCGGGATTCATACCGCAGACCCTCGACCGAAGTGTGATAGACGAGGTGATAGCCGTCGAAGATGATGAAGCTCGGGAAGCTGCGCGTCGTATGGCACGGCAGGAAGGTATCCTTGCCGGCACTTCGTCGGGTGCGGCGGTGCACGCGGCGCTGAAGGTTGCGGAAAGGCCCGAATTTAAAGAGAAATTGATCATTGTAATTTGTCCAGATAATGGACTAAAATACTTAAGTACGGAGCTATTCGAATGAGAATAACAACAAAGGGACGCTACGCTCTGCGCGCGATCACGAATCTCGCACTCGCAGATTCCAACAGACCGAAGGCAATCAAGCAGATCGCGGGTGAAGAGCAGATTTCACCGGAGTTTCTGGAGCAGATATTCTTCAAGCTGAAGAAGCAGGGAATAATCAGTTCGGTCCGCGGCCCGGGCGGTGGGTTCGTTCTGACAAGGGAACCGGGGACTGTTTCGGTGAAGGAAATCTTCGAGGCCGTCGGTGAAGGCCTGGACCTAACGCCATGCACTACTGATCCGGAAAATGCTGACGAGGCGTGTGCTCGCATGGGCGAGTGCCTGGTCTATGATGTGTGGAAAGAAGCTTCGAAACACATCAATGACTACTTCGGTCGTCTCACACTGGAGAAAATCGTCAGCGATAACAAGAACCGCGCGTTCGAGTCACTGCTCGCAGGACAGGATTTTTCGATATAGTCTGACGGACCTCCGACGTTCGGCGGAGGTCGCTCAGTTCCCGCTCTCTATGAACTGCCTCATGAGTAATTCCTGAGCCTGATCTATCACTCCCATTTCTCGACATGTGGCGAAGAGTTCGGAAATGTGCGCGTACGCGTGCAGTCGTATACCGGCAGATTCCATATCGGATCTACCGGTTCGTGAACGTTCGAGCAACACGACAAGGTCGACCACCTCGAGACCTTCGGCCCGAAGGATCTCGGCGGCTTCCACCTTGCTCAACCCGGTAGTGATAAGGTCGTCGAGCAGCAGTACCCGCTCTCCGGGCTGGAACTCGCCTTCTATTCGATTCCCGGTGCCGTGCTCCTTGAGCGGTATACGCGGGTAGATCATGGGAACGCCAGTCTCCAGTGAAACCGCCGTGGCAAACGGCAGCGCCGCAACCGGTATGCCCGCGATGCGACTGAAGTCCAGGTCGCGCGAGATTTCCACGTACGCCTGTGCAACGAGCTTCAGGAATACTGGATCGGAGACGGTGCGTCTCAGGTCAATATAGAATGGCGAGTGTATACCCGACTTCAGAACAAAGTCGCCCACCCGAAAACACCCGGTTCTGACGAGGCCATGGAGAACCATCTTCTTCTGTCGGGCGGCCGCCCCTCCAGGTTCGCCGAAATCATCACGCGGCGTTTCGGGAGCCGGGGAGGATACCGCGACGCGCGGCGCTGCCGGCGTCGGCTGAGCTGTTTCAGCTTGATGTGACGTCTTTCCGAGCTCGACCCCTCGTCCCGTTACCTCACGTCGTCCCTCGTTTATCTGATCTCTGAACGCGCGGGCAGCTTCACCCGGATCGTCGGCGTCCGCTACGCTTCTGCCGACAACCACGAGCACGCCGAGACCGTCCGCCCTTCGTCCGGTTTGCACAGCCTGAGTCGCACTGCCGCCCTGTGCGCCGATTCCAGGAGACAGGAACCATACATCCGGATGTGCACGCCTCACCTGCCGAAGCGCTTCGACGTCATTCCCGGCAACTACGAGGCCGATCTGAGGCGACCAGCTCACTATTTCCCGTGCAACCCGCAGGTAAAGAAGTTCGCCGGACTCCTGGTCAACTATATCCTGGAGCTTTCCGGCGGCGGGATTTGATGTGCGACAGACGACGAAGATGCCCTTGTCCTTGTAGTCGAGAAACGGATCAATTGCGTCCTTCCCCATGTAGGGGCTGAGTGTCACCGCATCTGCATCGAAGTATTCAAATGTTGATTGTGCATACGCTGACGCCGTGGGTCCGATATCGTTTCTCTTGGCGTCGAGAATAATTGGAACGTCTGAGGGAATCAGGCGTATCGTCTCTTCGAGTGCCGAGAAACCGTGGGATCCCCACGCTTCATAGAAGGCCATATTCGGTTTGTATGCGGCCGCGAACGGTAATGTCCGTTCGATCAGCCGCCGGTTCGCTGAAACGATTGCCTGGCGTATGGAATCGTACGTCCCGTGGTCCATCGTGGTCCGCCGAACGCTTTGCGGTCGTGAAGCGAGCCTTGGATCCAGTCCAACGCACAAGAGTGTGTTCTTGACAGAGCACACTTCATCCAGACGAGAAAAGAAATCTGCCATTTCATTGCCTGCCTTTGGACCCGAAGAATAGCATCCGGGAATTCCGGTGTCAAGCGAACCGTATTTCCGTCATCGGTCGCTTATCCGTCGACCGCGGGGAAATCGAATCCGTACTGCTCGGACACTATTCGGCCGAGAGATGCAAAATCCGTGTACTTCAGCGCATGCATTCCAATCGTCCCGGCGGCCGCGACATTCGGTTCAAGGTCGTCAATGAATATCGCCTGGTCGGCCGAGATTCGAAGTCGCGACAGTGCCGTTCGGTAGATTTCAGGTTCCGGCTTCAGCTGACGGAGCATGCCGGAGATGATGAGCTCATCAAACATCCCGATCCACGAAAATCGACTCAGGATGGTTTGATAGAACGTAACGGGCATGTTGGAGAGAATAGCAATTGCAACTCCGCTCTCATGAAGCGATCGCGCCCAGCTGATCATCCGTTCGTCGACCTGCGCCCAGCTCTTGTGATCGTGCTCCTGAAGCCGTTCGATTACCGCCGCCGGTAGCTCGTGGACGCTCCCGCCTCCCTTGACCGGGAATGACGTGTACACCTTGTTCCAGTATTCGGCGTCGCTCAGTACGCCTCTGTCATACTCGTGTCGCTCCCTCATGTAGACTGGGAGAAAATCCGGATGGGATACACCGAGAATCTCCGCCATTCGGGAAACGGCCGCAGAGTCCTGCGGACGTGAAATGACGTTTCCAAAATCGAAAATGACTGCTTTCACGTCGGGATGTTTCATGCTTTGGGAGCTTATCCCGACACCGCCGGATTCACAAGGGGCGCCGACAGTGACCGCCGAATTTGACGGGCTGCACGTGCGGCCTTACACTGTATGGCACGACGAGAGCCGGAGGTAGTCCCTTTCATGCGAATACGTACGGAGAACTGCGTGGGAGTCATAGTGGACATTCAGGAAAAGCTGTTGCCGCATATGTTCGAGCACACTGAAGTTCATCGCAACGTCCTGAAGCTGATTCAGGGGCTTCAGGTGCTTGGTGTTCCACTCATGCTGACCGAACAGTACCCAAAGGGTCTCGGGCCGACGGTTGGAACGGTTGCGGGTCTCACGTCGGGCGTTCATCCGATCTCGAAGATGTCGTTCAGTTGCCTGGATGAACCGCAATTCTCGCAATCTCTATCGGCTCTTGAGAGGAAAACCGTCATCCTCGCCGGAATCGAGACTCACGTCTGTGTGTTACAGACTGCAGTCGATCTCAGCGCAGCCGGTTACACGCCGGTTATTATTGCAGACTGCGTCTCGTCGCGCAGGAAAATCGACCATGAAACCGCCCTGAATCGACTGTCGGCGGAGGATGCTATTGTCAGCACGTGCGAATCGGTACTGTTTGAGCTTTGCCGGCATGCAGGCACCGAGACGTTCCGTTCAATTTCTCGTCTCCTGAAATAGGGAGTAAGGAGGGATAATGAAGAGGAGAATCGGATTCGTTTCGTTCCGAATCTCGGGAACCGACGGGGTATCGCTTGAAACGAAGAAGTGGGCCGAAGTGTTCGAAGCGAACAACTGTCGCTGCTTCTTCGTTGCGGGTGAACTCGACACCCCGCCTGAAAGCTCAATGGTTGTCGAGGAGATGCATTTCAAGCATCCGGCAATCCGCGAGATGTATGAAGCAGCATTCAGCCTGACCGAACGACCGCGCGAGCTTAGCGAACGTCTCCACGAGTTCCGCACACTGCTGAAGAAGCGCCTCTATGAGTTCGTTAGCCGGTTCAAGATAGATATTCTGGTACCTGAAAATGCGTTGACGATACCGCTGAATCTGCCACTCGGAATGGCGCTCACGGAGTTCATAGCGGAAACGGGTATCTACACGATCGCCCATCATCACGACTTCTTCTGGGAGCGAAAGAGGTTTCTGGTCAACTGCGTGTGGGATATCCTGAACTCCTGTTATCCGCCACATCTGAACTCCGTCCATCATGTCGTCATCAACTCATCGGGCCAGAATCAGCTTGCACTGCGCACCGGTGTGGGTGCCACGCTTATCCCGAACGTCATGGACTTCGAAGTGCCGCCCCCGGTACCCGACGACTATTCGAAGGATGTCCGCCAGGCGCTTCGTGTCGATGATGATTCCCTGCTTATCCTGCAGCCGACGCGCGTGGTCCAGCGGAAAGGCATTGAGCACGCGATCGAGCTCGTCGCGCGGCTTGAACGAAAGGCAACGCTGGTCATTTCACACGCATCCGGCGACGAAGGTTACGAGTACCAGAAACGTGTTCAGGACTACGCATCACTACTCAAGATAGACGCGCGCTTCGTGGATGAGATCATTGATGATGAACGGGGAACAACCGCAGACGGGCGAAAGATCTACTCGCTTGAGGACGTCTATCCGTTCGCGGATCTCGTGACCTATCCATCGCTGTTTGAAGGGTTCGGGAACGCGTTTCTCGAAGCTATCTACTTCAGAAAACCAATTCTGGTGAACAATTATTCCATCTACTCCCATGACATCCGGCCAAAAGGATTCGATGTCATATTGATGGATGATTTCATATCGGACAAGACGGTGAGTGAAACGCAGGAATTGCTGAATGACCCGGTCCGGATGCATCGCATGGTCGAGCGGAACTTTGAGCTGGGAAACCGGTACTTTTCCTACACCATCCTGAGCGCGAAGCTGTGGCACATCATACGTACATTCTACGGTGAACAGCAAACTGCGGGAGCTCGCGTGTCGCACGGAAAGTCAGCGGCAAGAAGCGGCTAGAACTCAAGCCAGAGAACTTCGTACCCTTCAAGGTCGAAGGACACTTCGGATTCAACTCCCCGTTCTTCGATTGCCGGAAAAACGTGGTCACCTGAGATGAGGTCGCGGAAGTGTCTGCTTCCGGAAAGTCCGATGTCTGAATGCCGCACGACGAACTCGGCCGGTTTGTGGCTCACGTTGTGCAGGCACAACACCCGCATTCCGGGATCCCCGGCCGCATCGGCCGTTCCCGTCCGTAGGATGGCGAACACAGCCTGCCCTCCGTCGAGCGCTTTCCACGCTCCATACGGATCGAACGCAGGGATGCCGGATCGCGCCAGCAGGAGTTCGTTGTAGCCTGAGAATACCTTCCAGCGAAGGCTCTCCTCATCGCCAAGCTCACTCATCAGCTCATCGAAATCAAACTTCTGCCGATTGATCGCGCGATTGTGACCGAGAAGCTCAACCCCTTCGGTCCAGTTTCCTGAACCGAGAAGGCTGTGCACGTAGATACCCGGCACTCCGGGCATGGCCAGCATGATGGCCTGTGACGCGAGGAACGCACGGGCGCGCTGGTCGTCCGGCAGCGGAGGATCGGCAATTGCGTCAAAGTAATTCACATTCAGCTCATACGGCACATCGCCCGCCGGTGTCGCCTTGTATGATACGCGCCCGCCTCGCTCCTCCACCTTCCTGATGACTTCCTGTATCTGGTCATCAGTCAGGTAGCCGCGAGCAGGAAGAACGCCGACACCGTCATGGGATGCGAGGAAGTTGAAGAACGTAACTTCACCGGCAGGGCGCGTAAGATTCCGGGCGAAGCTGGTCAGCGGACGGGCATCCCCTGAAATGAACGCGTGAAGCGTAAGCGGTGGCAACGCAAATTGATACACCATATGAGCTTCATCATCCCTCAGATAGGACATGTTCTCTTCATGCGGAACATTTGTCTCGGTGATGATGATTGAATCCGGGGCGATCCGGGACAGAACAGACCGAAAGAGTTTCACCACTGCGTGGGTCCTCGGATGATGAAGACACGGTGTGCCAAGCTCTTTCCACAAGTATGCAATTGCATCCAGCCGTATAATCCGGCATCCCACTGAAAGATAGAACAGCAGCACCTCGAGCATTGACAGAAGCAAGGCAGGCTCATCGTAATTCAGGTCCACCTGATCCGCGCTGAATGTGGTCCAGACGAGTTTCTCTCCGTCGGCAGTCCTGAATTCGGTAAGAAGAGGCAGAGCGCGGGGGCGAACCACCCCGCTCACGTCGGTTCCCGGGGGCACGCTGATGAAGTAGTTGCTGTATGGTTGTTCCCATTGAATGAATTTCCTGAACCACTCGTGACTGGCCGAACAGTGATTCAGAACCAGATCGCACATGAGCGTAAACTCGGCACCGATCGCACGCACCGAATCCCAGTTGCCGAGGCGTGGGTCAACAGCCCGATAGTCAATGACCGAGAAACCATCATCGGATGAGTAGGGAAAAAACGGGAGGATATGGACGCTTGAAATCACACCCTCAAGGTGTTCCGAAAGAAAACGGGAAAGATACTCGAGCGGCTGCAATTCACTTCCCTGGAATTGATCCCCGTAGGTGATGAGGATCGCATCCTTCTCCGAAAGCCGGGGCTTCGGGCCACCACGCTCCGCTATTGCACGCGAAATCGGTTCGCCCCACCGGCCCATAAGGCGGTGGATTTCCTGCGTCACCGACTCTGCGCGAGCCGGACCGTAGATATATTCAACTATCTGGCGCACGGTTCCGATTGTATCCATATTGATATAATAGCCGACGATCCCGAATACGGACAAGGTTGAATCGTAGAACGCTCAGGGGAACTCGGCCGATTGCCTTGCGCAACTCGGAGAAGAGTTCGTAAAATGGGAGAAGCCGAAGATTATAGCCCGTTCCGAAAAGAGCACTTCATGAAGCTGGTCATAATTCATCATCACCTCCTGCCCGGAGGGGTTACCGGAGTCATTGTGGATGGCTGCCGTGCCATTCTCCGGTTCCTCCCGGAAGTAGAATCGGTCACCCTTGTCTGCGGTCGTCGCGAGAACGTGGAAGCGGTTCGGGCGCTTGTGCTTGAGGGGATGGACGAACGGCGGAGCGACGGAAGTTTCCAGATCGATGTTCTGCCCGAGATTGATTACGATGACCACGGCGGCAGCAGCTCCAGCTCCGAAATCAGGGAACTTCTGGTACGCAGATACTCCCGGGAGGATTCGATATTCTGGATTCACAACTTTCATTTGGGAAAGAATCCGGCCTACACGAAAGCGTTGATCGACATAGCCCTGAATCATCAATCACAACGCATAATTTTGCAGATCCACGACTTTCCCGAGTGTGCGCGATATGAAAATCTCGCGAGGCTCAACAGTGAAATAAGCGGCGCGTTGTACCCGATCGGAAACAACGTATTGTACGCGGTGATAAACGCGCGCGATCGGGAGGTAATGATCAGGTCAGGCGTCCCTGAATGGGCCGTCCACGTGCAGGAGAACCCTGTGGCACAATCGCCGGATCCTGTGGATGGTTCGGATGCGCTGGCAATTCGACGCAAACTCTTCAGTCTATTCGGCTCGAGGTTTCCCGCAGCGGAACCTGATTCGCCGATCATGCTCTATCCTGTTCGGACCATTCGGCGAAAGAACGTCCTTGAAGCCGGATTCATTTCCGCGGCCAGTCCAACGAGCATCAATCTCGTGGTAACACTGCCGGGAGTATCGACGCCTGAACGCGGTTATTCGGCAATGGTTGCCCAGGTTTTCGCGGAAGGGTTGATTCCGGGCATGTGTGGTATTGGTCGCGAAATCGAAGCGCACGGTATGTCCTTTTTCGACCTTGTTCAGGTCGCTGACATGGTGGTCTCATCCTCGGTTCAGGAAGGCTTCGGATATCAGTTCATCAATTCGCTGGTGTGGGGGAAACCACTCCTCGCGAGGTATCTGGACATCCTCGACTCAATTCGACACCTTTTCGCCGACCATCCGATAGAGTGGTACGATGCGGTAAGCGTTCCGCTGAGTTCGCCATCGATCAGATCGCTTCGGGCATACCTTTCAATGCGATACCACGAACGGGTCAGGGACGTCGCTTCGTACCTGGCGCCTGAGCTGATAGAGGCAGTCGCCGATGAAATCGAAACGATGCTGGCCGCCGACACAGTCGATTTCTCGTTCCTGCCAGTCCAGGTGCAGTATACGCTTCTTAAAGATCTTCGAACTCCCGCCTATCGAGCCGAGGTTGTCGCTCTCAACAGCAGGCTCCTCTCATCGATTGAACGTCTCCTTCATTCGCGTCCGGGAGTGCTCTCCGACCGTGTCGAAAACCGGCTGGGGCTGAAGGCGTTTGCCGGCTCATTCCGTGCGCTCATTTCATCGTTTCCGGTCGATTCTGATCGGTCTATTCCGCCGATTCCAGACGTACGGAGAAACATAGTGAGCGAGTTTTCGCGCAAGGAGTATCTGCGACTTCTGTTCGAACCGGTAGCCGATGGTTTTGGCGAGAAATCTTGAGATTTTGATCTCTTTTCGCAGTCGGATAGTGGCGAGACTTGCATCGATTCGATAAAAGGGGTATAGTTTCCCTGTACTCCCATTTGAGCAGATCCGTTCACCATAACACCTAATTTCTCCCGAAGTGGGACCTGATTTTTCACCTGGCGAGTACCTGGATTAGCGAACTTTCCTACAAACCTACAAAATCCACCACCAGAGAGGAGCTATATGTCAAGCAAAACGATGGTCAATATCGACGGCAATACAGCCGCCGCGTACGTCGCCCATGCGACAAACGAAGTGATCGCCATCTATCCGATCACCCCATCTTCACCGATGGGCGAGTTGTCGGATCAATATTCGTCACAGGGCCGGAAGAACATCTGGGGGACCATCCCCCATGTCATCGAGATGCAGTCCGAAGCTGGAGCTGCCGGTGCGGTACACGGAGCCCTCACTACAGGCGCCCTGACAACCACGTTCACCGCTTCGCAGGGTTTGCTTCTGATGATCCCGAACATGTTCAAGATCGCCGGCGAGTTGACACCCACCGTGTTCCACATTGCGGCACGTGCCCTGGCAGCACAGGCTCTTTCGATCTTCGGCGATCATTCGGATGTAATGGCTGCCCGTTCGACAGGCTTCGCCATGCTTGCCTCCAACTCGGTGCAGGAAGTTATGGACACCGCGCTGATTGCGCAGGCGGCAACGCTGGAATCACGCATTCCGTTCCTTCACTTCTTTGATGGATTCCGCACCTCGCATGAAGTCCAGAAGGTTGAGGAGATACCCTATTCGACAATCCGCGCGATGATTAACGATGACCTCGTTCGAGCTCATCGTGAGCGCGGTCTCAATCCCGAACATCCGACTATCCGCGGAACGAGTCAGAACCCCGACATGTACTTTGCAGCCAGGGAGACGGTTAACAACTTCTACCAGGCGACTCCTGCGATCGTCCAGAAGGCGATGGATCAATTCGCAGCACTCACCGGCCGTCAGTACCGTCTGTTCGACTACTTTGGAGCACCGGACGCTGAGCGGGTCGCAATTCTTATGGGCTCAGGTGCCGAGACCATGGAAGAGACGGTTGATTTCCTCGCAAGCAAGGGTGAAAAAGTCGGCGTTCTCAAAGTCAGGCTCTACCGGCCCTTCAGTGTCTCCGCGTTCCTCGAAGCACTTCCGCCTACCGTCAAGGCAATCGCGGTCCTCGACAGGACCAAAGAACCCGGATCGATCGGTGAGCCGATGTACGAAGACGTAATGACCGCAATTGGTGAGGCGATGAGTTCGGCTAATGCACCATTCAAGAGTGCACCCAAAGTGGTTGCAGGGCGATACGGACTCGGATCCAATGAGTTCAACCCCGGAATGTGCAAGGCCGTACTTGATAACCTCGCACAGAAGACACCCAAGAATCACTTCACGGTTGGTATCTACGACGACCTGAGCTTCACGAGCCTGGACTGGGACAACTCCTTCACGACATTTGATGCTGATTATCATCGGGCGTTGTTCTACGGTCTCGGATCAGACGGTACGGTTGGTGCAAACAAGAACTCGATCAAAATCATCGGAGAGTCGACCGACAACTTCGCTCAGGGCTACTTCGTGTATGACTCGAAGAAGGCCGGTGCAACCACGGTGAGCCACCTCCGATTTGGAAAGAAACCTGTGCGAAGCAGCTACCTTATCCGGCGTGCCAACTTCCTTGCCTGCCATAAGTACGCGTTTGTCGAGCGACTGGATATGCTGAGCACGCTCGAACCGGGCGGCACATTTCTTCTCTCGGCTCCCTTTGGAAAAGATGAAATCTGGGCTGAGCTCCCGATCGAGGTACAGAAGCAGATCATCGATCGAAAGGCAAAGTTCTATGTGATCGACGCAAATCGAATAGCCGACGAAGTCGGCATGAAGAACCGCATCAACGTAATCATGCAGACTGCCTTTTTCAAGATTTCCGGCGTGCTTCCCGAAGATGAAGCAATAGAACTCATCAAGGGAACCATCAAAAAGACCTATGGAAAGAAAGGCCAGGAAGTAGTCGACAAGAACATAGCAGCGGTTGACGCCACCGTTAGCGCAATTGAGCGGGTCGAATATCCACAGAAGGCCGACGGCAAGAAGCGAATGCTCCTCCCTGTTCCTGCAGATGCTCCGAAGTTTGTGCAGGAGGTGACCGGAGAGATCATAGCCGGTCGCGGAGAGACAATCAGAGTGAGCAAGCTCCCTGTCGACGGAACTTATCCGCTCGGCACGACCAAGTACGAAAAGCGCAACATTGCAGAATCTCTTCCGGTGTGGGATTCGGAGACCTGTATCCAGTGCGGCGACTGTTCAATCGTCTGCCCGCACGGAGTAATCCGCATCAAGGCATATGATCCGAAGTACCTGGACAAGGCGCCGGCCACATTCAAGAGTGTGGAAGCGAAGGGAAAAGAGTTTGCCGGCCTGCGCTACACGCTCCAGATTGCACCGGAAGATTGTACCGGCTGCGCGGCGTGTTTTGAAATCTGCCCCGCATTCAAAAAGGTCAACGGCGAGAAGACTCAGGAACGCGCAATCAGCATGCAGCCTCAGCAGCAGCTGCGAGAACCTGAAGTTGCAAACTGGGACTTCTTCCAGAAGCTGCCGAATACCGATCCGGCGCTCATAAATCGCGGGACCACCAAGGGCAGCCAGTTCCTCGAGCCACTGTTCGAATTCTCGGGTGCATGTGCAGGTTGCGGCGAAACCCCATACGTGAAACTTCTTTCACAGTTGTTCGGAGACAGGGCGGTTATCGCAAACGCGACTGGATGTTCGTCGATCTACGGCGGAAATCTCCCAACAACCCCGTATACCACTCGGGCCGACGGCCGCGGTCCGGCATGGTCCAACTCGCTGTTTGAAGACGCGGCTGAGTTCGGGCTTGGCATGCGTCTCACATCCGACAAGATGCGCGAATACGCGCGCGAGTTGGTCGACCTCATGCTTGCGCACACGGAAAACGGTGCGAAAGGAATCGATTCTGCCATCCTCGAAAAGATTCGTTCCAATCCGCAGGTTACGCAGGAAGAGATCGAGATGCAGAGAGCGTGGGTCGCTGCGCTGAAGAATCAGTGTAAGGCGAGCGGCTTTGCCCCGGCCAAGGAACTTCTCTCTGTGGCCGACTACCTCATTCAGCGAAGTATCTGGGTACTCGGTGGAGACGGTTGGGCATACGATATTGGCTACGGCGGACTCGACCACGTGCTCGCGAGTGGCCGAAACGTTAATGTGCTCGTGATGGATACCGAAGTGTACTCCAACACGGGTGGCCAGATGTCTAAAGCGACTCCGATCGGTGCAATCGCAAAGTTCGCTGCGGGCGGAAAAGCACTGAAGAAGAAGGATCTTGGCATGATGGCGATGAGCTACGGATACGTGTATGTTGCCCGAATTGCCATGGGTTACAATCGAGGACAGACCATCAAGGCGTTCCTTGAAGCGGAAGCCTACAACGGTCCATCGATAATCATCGCATACTCGCATTGCGTTGCACACGGAATAGACATGGCCAAGGGAATGCAGCAGCAGAAGGCCGCTGTCACCTCCGGCGTCTGGCCTCTGTACCGCTTCAACCCGGATTTGCCCGACGAAGGCAAGAACGCGCTGACCCTGGATTCACGTGAGCCGTCGAGCGAAGTTGAGGATTACATCTACAGCGAGATCCGCTATCGGTCGCTGAAGCAGAGCAAACCTGAACAGGCTCAGCTCTTCCTCGAAGAGGCAAAAAAGAACGTGCAGGAACAGTACAGGAATTACAAGTATCTGTCGGAGCGGTCACAGTAGCATCATCAGACCATAAACAGAAGGGCTGTCGTGATCATCGATCAGGACAGCCCTTTTTATTCGCGAATCTCGGCGTATCGCCCGGTGGAAGAAGGTCACTCGGCAGGAGGGTTTACAATTTGCGCGAAAAGCGCCGAAACCAGAGCAGCCGCCTTTTCTGAATCATGCTTGGGCACCCGGCAATCCTTCCAGATCGAGTCTTCCATGAACGTCTTGAATGTGGGAACCAGATCCTCGCTTTGGTAGAGGATGTAGGAGAAATTGTGCCCGCGAGTCCGCAGGACGGTGAAGGAACCGTAGGTCATGATAGGCTCACGGCCAATCATGACCTTGTCCTGCCTGCCTGAAGTCAGAATCTCCATTTCGCTGAATCGGTACGGCACATTGTGGGCGGCATCGCGATAGGCAGGTTCGATATGTTTGTTCGAAAAGTTGGCCGGTTCCACGAGCACATAGATCTTTCGCCCATCAGCCTGGAAGGTAATTCCCTCCTCGGTAACGTAGATATCTTTCACGTTGGCGTACGACGTCACCTCATAGCGCGTATAGGCTGAAGTGTCGTCAAAGAACGAACTGACTATGTAACCTCCGGAAAACGGAAGCTCGCTCTTGCTGTAAGCGGCAAACAGGTCCTTAATGACTCCCATTTGGACTCTCCTTTATCTTTTGTCTGTCAGCGCAACCGCCAAGTCCGTTCATTTGCACGAATCGCGCGGTGAAGCGCCGCCGTTCTTTAAATCAATGTTGCCTTCAATTTTAAGTTTCCGGCAACAATATACCACATTTCTACAAAAAGAGAAATGTACTTCGCCGACTTCCGACGCTCCGGCATGGAGCGTGCTCACTCGCGGCCACGTCTCCGTTGCACATCGAAGAGTTCCAACGTATACTTTTTTGTCGTATGGAAATCGCGGCAGTCCTGAAATTCTTCGGCCTCAATTCCGATTCCTCAATCTCTCAGCTCAACGCTGCCTATAGCCGTTACCTCCAGAAGTACCGGCCGGAAAGCAATAGAGGGAACGAGGAGTGGGCAATCGGTATGGCAAAACGACTGAACGATGCATATAGGTTTGCCCGCGACCACCTGACCGCTGAGGAGGAGCGCCGTTCGACTCCCGTGCTTGCGACGCGAATGAACTCCGGTCGCGGTCGCGCGGCACAGTCACAGGGTGCTCAGGGCTCTCGTGGAGATCACCCGGAGGCAGATGCGACGCGGAACGGCGGCGCACCTCACGGCTTTGCCTCTGCCCTCTTTGGCGGCCAGCAATCCGATGCGGGAAATGCCGCAAGGGAGCGCATCGACTTCTTTAATGCGTTCTATGCTGCAGTCGACGATGCGCTCGAAGGCATCTACACCTATTACCAGTACGGCCTCGAAAACGTACACCTTCGACACGAGGGCGTGCGCTCGTACCGCTTTCGTTCGGCGCTCAGAAATGTCAGCACGGCGGCAGCGAAACTCGAACAGCTACGCTCTCAGGCGGTCTCGGTGCAGGATCGACAGAATCTTGAAGTTTTCACCGAGTTCGCCAACGCATTTCTGCAAAACATGCGCATCGAAAAGATCCACGCCGCGGGTGGCTCACCGGAAGACAGCCGCGCATACAGCTTCTACGCAAAGGCAAGCCGGACACTCGACCTTGCGATTCGCGACGCATTCTTTGAGGAATTGCGTGACTCCCGGGCGAGTCAGTTGTCATCGGATAGTCTCGAGCTCTGTACGCACCAGTATATGATCATTCTGACCGAACACCTGCACACCACGTGGGCTACTGAAGCTGCACTAAAGGTGTATCTGCTTGATGTCTTCATCAAGCTTCTCAATCATTCGAAATCAATTCGATAGCCTGAAACAAGAAAGCCCTGCCACGAACAGCGGTTCGCGGACAGGGCACTTCAATCAGCCATACGGCCGGAGACAGTAAAGCTAACCCTTTGCTCGTTCCTTGTCAGCCAGATTCATTTGAGCGATCGCCAGCTTCGCAATTGGAATACCATACGGCGAACATGAGGTGTAGTTCAGTCCGATCTCCCTCACATAGGCAATGTTCTCCGGCTCTGCACCGTGCTCGCCGCACAGTCCCAGCACAAGATCAGGCCTTGTGAGCCGTCCGCGTTCGGCAGCAATTGCAATGAGCTCCTTGACCTGCTCCCCGAGCACTTTGAACGGGTTGTTTTCCAGAAGGTCAAACTCGTTGTAGTCCGAAAAGAAGTTGTTGAAGTCATCACGCGACAGACCATTGGTCGTCTGGGTCAAATCGTTCGTACCAAAGCTGAAGAACTCCGCATAACGGGCAATCTTGTCCGCCTGGAGCGCAGCTGCCGGCAACTCGATCATCGTACCAACGCGGAAATCGATCGGGTCTGTCTTGAACCGTTCCCGCACTTCCATTTCGATTTCACGAATGCCGGTGATTGATTTTCCTTCGATGCGCTTCCCGTACCGTACAGTCTTTATTTCGTTTGCGGTCATGACGATCGGAATCATTATCTCCGGCCGCGCGTCCACGCCCTCTTTCTTCAACCGGTATGCTGCTTCGAAAATTGCACGAACCTGCATGTTGTAGATTTCCGGATAGGAGATAGCGATTCGTACACCACGGTGACCGAGCATCGGATTGAATTCTTTCAGAAGGTCACAGCGCGAGCGTATTTCGGACTCAGCCATCTTCGGCCATTTCTTCTTTATGAACGCTATGAACTCATCCATACTCTCTTTCGTGTGCGGCAGGAACTCATGCAGCGGCGCGTCGAGCAACCGTATAGTCACCGGAAGTCCTTCCATCACCTTGAGCATTTCGTAAAAGTCCGAAACCTGCATCGCCTCAAGTTCCTGAAGCGCCTTCTCGCGTTCCTTCTTGTCCCCCGCGATGATCATTGCCCGGAACTTCTGAATACGCTTTTCATTGAAGAACATGTGCTCGGTGCGACACAAACCGATGCCCTGCGCTTTGAACAACTTTGCAAGCTTGGCATCTGCAGGCTGGTCTCCATTGGCGTGGACGTCGAAGTCGGGTGATATGTGTTCCTGGATGATGTCGAGAAGTTCAAGAAGGCCACTCCCCTCCGGCGACGGCTTCGTCAGACTTGCCTTTCCGAAGTAGATGACCGGCGGATCGTAATACGGTACGTTCAGGGTGATCAGATCACCTTCCTTGACTGTCTTCCGTCCGATCGTCATTGTTCCCTTTGCAAACTTGATGCCCGGATAGACAAGCGCAACCTTCCCGAGACTTCGCGCAACGACCGGTGCGTGAGACGCGTAGCCGCCCTCGCTCGACAGTACTCCGCGCGCAACCTCAATTGCTTTTACGTCCTCGGCAAAGCTGGATTCCAGCGCAAGAATGAAGTTCGTATCGTCATTGACAAGACTCGCCTGCCGATACGCCTTCAGGAGTGCGTCGGTAGAGAAGTAAACCCGTCCAATTGCCGCGCCTACCGCCCCTGCTATGCCGCCTTCAGCGTTTGACATTCCCTTGACTGAAAGTGGATCGAGGGCTGGATGAAGCAGTTCCGAAAGGCGCCCCGGTTTAATCCGGTTGATGACATATGCATCATCCACAACGCCCTTCTTGCGCAAATCAAGAAGTCCTTTGATTTCTGCCTGAGTGGATTTGTTCGGTACCGGATTCTGGTCGATGACCCACAATTTGCCGCTTTCGACCGTAAACCGTATTCGGCGGATTTCGAGAAAGTGCTTCTCGAGATCGTCCGCAATTCGCTCGAGATCCTTGCGGATTGAGGCCTTGATCTCGCCGATCGGCTTGCCAGGCTTTCCTGTTTCATCGAATGCGTTCACGAAGAACTCACCGCTGATTTTCGGATCACCGGTTATGATGTCGCGAGTATAGAAGCTGCCGAAGAGGCCTTCCTGGCCGTAGTTTCCGAACACCATGGCCTGAATGAGCAGCGATGAATCGAGCGAGCTCGCAGAGTTCTTGAACAATCCCTGAAACAATTTGATGACGTACAGCAGCTGCTCGAAGCTGTTCTTCAGCACTGCGTCCGGAAAGAGAGTTCGATGGTCGGCGATCGACTTTATAACCTGCTCTTTCTTCCGAGACTTCTTCAGGGAGTCAGCAAAGGCCAGCAGTTTACTCTTTCTGTCGGCCGTTATCTCTGTCTGAGTTTCCAGCTCGATAATCTTTCGCACCACGTTACGATATTCATGATAAGCGAAATCCGCACCAACGAATTTCGCGAAACCGTCCACTGTGTTGTCGCTCAAGCCAATATTGTGAATTGTCGAGAAGGTGTTCACCATATTCAACATGGGACTCTCAACGACCTTGATAAGCATCGGATTGTCACTGTCGCTGAAGACCTTGCCCATTATCTTCTCAAGCTTGGTCATCGGCTCAGTGAAGAAGGTCTCCGCTTCGCTTGAACCTTGACTGAGGTCATTGACCGTTTCATTCGTGAGGACAAAGCCCGGCGAAACAGGCGCCCCGAGAGAAGCGAGCTCCATGACCCGCTTACCACGGCTCCCGATGGCGTCAAGGTCTTGAGCGTCGGCGAGGAACTCCGTGCTACTGAAAGAATAGTACTTCTTCATCTTTATTTCTCCCAATCTTCAGGGTTGCCTTTCGCACTCCCTGTGCCCTTCAAACAACGAGACTCGCACCGGCGGTGCACGGTGCTCAAAATGAGCGATGCTCCGGATGTTCCGGAGCATCGAAGTGAGTCTTCTTAGAAGAGATCCAGCGTTCGATCGACGCCGCCACGCAGGAAAGCTTCGAACCTCGGACTTGCACCCTCAAAGAGGTACCGCTGGAGTTTCGATACGTCACGAATGTTGTCGCCCGCCACACTGAACATGATGGGCGTGCCGTGCTTTACCTTACCCCATTTAAACAGGGCGTTGATGTCATTAATCCGCTCATTTTCGTACCAGACCAGGATATCGAGCCCCTCGTACTTCGAACGGTAGCTGTCAATGATCTTCTTCCATGCTTCAACGTTACCGTTGTGGAAAAGCTCATTGGTGACAACAACAGAATAGCGCGGAGTCAACCTCTTGTGACCGGCGGGCGCGCCTGCCGGCACGTCGGGTGCGGGTGCAGCGATCGGACCAGCGGGGGGCGCCGGAACTTCGCGAACAGGTGGTTGCTCAGTCGGTGCGGGTGCTTCATATGAAGAACGCGGAGCTGCTTCGACTGCTACATCGGGCCCCCGATAGTCCTTCTTTGCACGAATGCGCTCACCATACAGAAGTTTGATGAAGTCTTCGGCCGCAGATTCAAGAATCTCACGGTTGACTTCCTCAGCGCCCTGGCCGACATAGATGACAAGCAGTTCATCCTTTACCAGCGGCAACACAGATTCCCATGCGTCCAGCTTCTTCGGATTGAAAACAAACTCGCCGGCCTGAGGATGGTGATAGGTGACAACGAAGCTAATATTGTTCCACTTGCTGATTGTTTCAACAATGGATTGCACATCGGCAACCGTCTGGAGAAGATTGTGAGTTGCAAATACGTAGCTGAACTTTTCGATGAGCAGCGAGTTCAGGATCGCACGAACCTGAAACCGCTGTATCTCGCCCTCGTCCAGAGAATCAATGATAAGATCAGCGAGGTTCGCTCCCCCGCTGACTTCACCAACAAAACGCGTGACAATCTTGAAATGCCGCAAAGCCGTATTAAAACCGGCTTTGCGTGCAAGTACGTTTAATGAATTGTCCATATGCTTTGACTTAGAGTTCCTGTAGATCGTCGGTTACGGACTTCTTCTTCGAAGGAGTTACGTTCGCACGGCCCTTTATTCCTTCGGAAGCTGTCTTCTCTTCTCCGATCTTTACCTCATACTGTGAGTGCTCGGTCACGCTCTGGCCACCCCTTCTTGCTTCCTCATGGGTGTCCGCCGCGAAGCTCTGACCGATGTCTGCACGCACTGTTGAACGTCGACGCTTGAACGATGCAAATGCCGCGTCCTGGAACCCTTTCGAGACTCCATGAAGGAACTCGTTGAGAACGTTCGCCATACCGTTCAGCGTGAATTTCTTCCGCTTTATTGAACTGATGTCGACGTCAAGTACGAGGCCAGGCTGCACATGATACGGGTTGATTAGGTAGTCAAACTCTTCAAACTCACGCTCCAGGAAGGAGATGCGCTGATCGAGAATGACGCGTGTCTGCGGATTCTGGAACCCGAAGATTGTCTGCACCTTGCCTGACGCCTTGCGAAGCATCTTCTTGAAGAGTGACTTCTCATGCAGGTAGGTGTTGTTCAACCGCTCAACGTCGGTGTCTTCGGCCTTGATCCGGACGATTTCACTCCATGTTTTCTGAATGTCTTCGTACAACGGCTCGCCGCTGACTTCTTTCGCCTTACGGACTGTTCCGCGCATCTGACGGGCGAGATCCTCAAAATCGGTGATCTTGAAGTTGCTCTTTCCGCGTTGATAAACAGCCTCGATCACATCATAAATGTGAGTGATCTCGACCTTGAACGCTTCCATCTGCTTGTCATAGGACTCGCGTTCGCGCTCAAGCTGTTCTGAATCGTAGTACTTCAGCCGAATCTGGTAGCGTTCGTCCGGAAGACGGGTCACATCGGTGTCCTCATATTCGCGGATGATGAGCTCACGGGCATTCTTGAGGTTCTCAACATACTGATATCCCATCTTCGATGTGTCGAGGATGGAAGTCAGGGAGTTGACCGCTGTGTTGAAGCCGCGGTTACGGATGTTCTCCATATCCACAATCTTCTTCAGGTTCTCGCGGATGTTCATCGGATCGAACTCGCGGGCATCGATCTCAGCGCGGAGTCCTTCGATCTTCTCGATAAGGTTCTTCGCGAGGAACGTGTAGCGCTTGGAGTTCTCATCCTCTGCTTCGTCATCGGTGTAGTTCGGGATTCTCTTCATCTTCTCGAACATCACTTCACCGTCGGTGAGTTCCTCTCGTCCCTGGTCTACAAGTTCGTCCTGGAACCGCTCGATTTCACGCTCAATCATGAGGATGATGGTCCGTGCAATCTGGTCCTTGATAAGGAATTCAACTGTTGACTGATACTGGAAAATCGGGCTGATGAGCTCGGAATCCAGAATGTTCACTGAAAGCTTCACGTCGGTAACGACTTTCGGCTTAAAGATGTTGTCCTTGAAGGCGCACTTGATAATGGAGTATGCGTTTTCACCACGAATGAACGCACCAACGTCGGTCTTCTGGCGCAGCAGAGCATTGGTCTCGTTTTCCAGGTCGTTCATTCCCCGCTGGATATGACCCTGCAGGTGGCCGTACATGTTGACGATCGATTTCTCAACTTCACCAGTGTTGAACTTGTCGGCACCGCCGATCTGGTCCAGCATTTCGGCGATCTCTTTCGGAGTGTACCGTGCCAGAACCTTTGTCTCTTCCTTGTCAACAAAGTTCCGGATCTTCTTGACCATCTCATCTTCAGTGGTAACGATGTACCGATTGAACATGTTCTGGTAGTTCTGGTTGTAGTAGTTGTACAGCTTCTCCTTGAGACCACCCATGATATCGAGTTTTTCAAGAACTTCTGTAGGCAGTTTTAGCTGTATGTCCTTGAGAATGTTCTCGACTTCTTCCTCGACTATCTGACGATACTCAAACTTCTGA